>NZ_KV811583.1:277226-300678 GCF_001813145.1 Rothia sp. HMSC066G02
CGGGGGGGGGGGGAGAGAGAGAGAGAGAGAAGCGTGCTAGTTCGCTGCAGGCTCCTGACCTGCCTGTGCGCCGCGTGCCGCGTTCAGGCGCTCCTGCGCGCCCTGCAGCCACGCCTCGCAGCGGGCGGCAAGCGCCTCGCCACGCTCCCACAGGGCGATAGAGGTCTCCAAGTCGCTGGCGCCGGACTCCAGCTGGCGCACGACCTGCTCCAGCTCGGCACGCGCCTGCTCGTAGCCGAGGGTTTCGACGGGGGCGCCCAGTTCGGCGCTGTTGAAGCTAATGTTCTCGCTCATTGAGGAACCTTTCAGAGGTAAAAACTAGGGATATCGGGGTTTAGAAGATGTTCGAGGGATCCGTAGAAGTCACGGCCGCCTGCGCCGAACCGGTCGCCGCACGCACCGTAATCTGCTCGCCCGCACTCAGCGCCGAAGCGTCACGCACAATAGCGCCCGAGGCATCCTGAACAATGGAGTAGCCGCGGTTCAGCGTCTGCGCGGGAGAGAGCGAACGCACCCGCGCCAACGTGTGCGACAGGGTAGCCGACTCACGCTCCAGACGGTGCTGCACCGAACGGTGAGCGCGCTCGCGTAGCTGGCTCAGCTCCTCCACACGCATGAGCAGGGAGGACTCCGGGTGGGTGAGCACCGGGCGGCTGCGCAACTGGGCAATGTAGTTCATCTGCATGCCCACGTAGCCGAGTACCGCACGGTCCAGGCGGGCGCGCGCCTCGGTGATGCGGGCGGTTTCCTCCGAAATATCGGGCACAATGCGCTTACCCGCGTCGGTGGGGGTGGAAGCACGCAGGTCGGCGACCGCATCGAGGATGGGGGAGTCCGCCTCGTGACCGATTGCCGAGACCACCGGGGTGGTGGCTGCCGCGACGGCGCGGATGAGTGCCTCCTCAGAGAAGGGCAGCAGGTCTTCGAAGGAGCCGCCGCCTCGGGCGATGACGATGACATCCACTTCTGGGTGGGCGTCCAGCTCGGCGAGAGCCGCAATGACCTCAGCCGCCGCACCCTCGCCCTGAACGCGAGTATTGCGCACCTCGAAGACCACGCCGGGCCAGCGCAGGGAGGCGTTGCGGATAACGTCCTTCTCCGCGTCAGAATCGCGACCGGTAATCAGACCCACACGATTCGGCAGCATGGGCAGCGGCTTCTTCCGCGCGTCAGAGAACAGCCCCTCAGCGGCGAGAGCTTCACGCAGACGCTGCAGCTGCTCGTGCAGGTTGCCGGTGCCGACCGCGTACACTTCCTTGCCGATGAGGGAGAGCTTGCCGTTCTTCCACAGGCTCGGCTTGGCGCGGGTGACGATGCGAGCGCCTACGGTCACATCAGCCGCCAGGCCGCTACCGGCACGCCCGAAGAGCGCGAGGGTGAAGGAGAAGTCTTCATTGAGGTCTTTGAGCTCCATGAAGACGTTGCCGCCGCGGCCGTTGAGAGAGGCGACCTGCGCCTCCACCCAGAGCTCGGGAACCTTGTCTACGTAGTTTTTGAGGTTCTGCGCGAGCAGGGCGAGGGGCCAGGGGTTGGTGGCGGTGGTTTCCTGAGACTTCCCGGGAAGCTGCCGCTCGTGCACGGGCGGCACCACCAGTGCGGGTGCCGGCTGCGCTACGGAGGGGTTGTAGAAGTTCATACCTTCTATTGTCCCTGATTGGTCGGTTATGCGCCTGCGCACAGGTCAGCCTGGCGACTCGGGTATCTTGCACACAGTGCAGGCAGAACTTAGCTTCTGGCGCATTCTGCGGGTCCGAATCGGCTTTGAACACCGTGAGCGGGTACCCTAGGCTCATGCGCTCACCCGATCAGTCAGCACATCAGAACAACGCCCTCAACACCGCCGCGGCTTCGTCAGCGGCGGGTACTGGCGCGCAAAACTACCCGGCGGACGCGACCCGAGTCGTCGACACCCGGATTACCCATACGGACGGCTACTATACGGCGGATGAAGACACCACTCTGCTACAGCCCACGCGTACGCTCGGCCACGCTGCAGCCCCCACCAAGGCTGAACTGCAGGCTGCCCCGGAGCCTCCCTTCGCGGCAGGTTTGCGGAGGTTCCTAACCGTTGTGCTGTGCGCCCTTGCCCTGGTGACCGGTCTGGGTGCAACCGCGGGTGCCTGGGTGAACTCAAAGCTCATGTCAGAGCGCGGTTTCTCGCAGATTTCCTCCACCCTGGCGGAAGATTCGCAGCTTGCCTCGCGCATCGCGGACGGTGCGGTCGAAGACCTCATGAACTCCGAAGCTATGACAACCTTCCTCGACGGCACCAAACAAAGCGGCTTATACTCCATTCTTGTAAAGCCGACACAAGACGGCATACGTTCCTTGCTCAACCGATCCGCGGCTGAGCTGTCAAAAACTGAAGAATATCGAAGCCTCTGGAAGGAAATAGCCGAGGAAACTCGCCGCTACAACCTCGAACATCAGGACGGTCCTGCCGTCATTGTGCTCACCCCCTTCTACCGTGCGCTGGATGCGAAGGTCGGCTCTATCGGCTCCTTCGACCCGGACCTGACGAAGCTCGGCCCTGAAACCCTCAACATTGACCGGTTGAAGGACGGCAACAGTCAGCAGGGTCAGCAGGAGCAACAGGAATGGTACCTGCACGCCGGCATTAACCGTGCCGCCGCGCTGGGCAAATCCACCGTGCCGCTGACCATCATCTCGGTGCTGAGCCTGCTGCTGGCTACGTTGCTGGCACCCAGGCACCGCATCCTGGTGCCGGTGGTTACGGCTCTGCTCTACGCACTGCTGGGCTGGGGCGCCGCAGCCTGGTTTGGCGCCCAAAGCCCTGAAACCCTGGGAATTACCAGCCACAGCACTGCCGGAACGGCACTGATTACCGGGGCATGGAACCAGCTTGCACCGTCACTGACCGGGCACTTGCAGGCGGCGGCAAGCTACGGGCTGGTCATGGCGATCCTCGCCCTGCTGCTCGGTATTCTGATTCGCCTCATCGCCCTGGGACGTAGCTCTGCGAGCGGTGCCACAGTCATCACACACTAAAAGTCCGAACAACGTAGGATAGTAACCATGTCCACTGAAACTATTGCCCTGGGCCTGCCGCCCGTACCCCGCGAGCGCCGCACCCGCGCCGACGTTGAAGCCGCCGCACCCGTCACCGGTGAGAAGAAAGTCCTGCTCGCCACCCCGCGCGGTTACTGCGCGGGCGTTGACCGTGCCGTGATTGCTGTTGAGAAGGCGCTGGAGCACTACGGTGCGCCCGTCTACGTGCGCAAGCAGATTGTGCACAACCGCCACGTGGTGGAGACCCTGGAGAAGCAGGGCGCTATTTTCGTTGATGAAGTGGACGAAGTTCCCGAAGGTTCCGTGACCGTGTTCTCGGCGCACGGCGTGTCCCCGGCAGTGGTTTCCGCAGCCGGCGACCGCTCCCTGAACACCATTGACGCGACCTGCCCGCTGGTGAACAAGGTGCACCGCGAGGCTGTGCGCTTCGCCAAGCAGGACTACGACATCCTGCTCATTGGTCACACCGGCCACGAAGAGGTCGAAGGTACCGCAGGTGAGGCGCCCGAGCACATCCAGATCGTGAACTCGCCCGACGAGGTGGACCAGGTGACCGTCCGCAACCCGGAGAAGGTCGTCTGGATTTCTCAGACCACCCTCTCCGTGGACGAGACCCTGGAAACCGTGGCGCGCCTGCGCGAGCGCTTCCCCTCCCTGCAGGACCCGCCCTCGGATGACATCTGCTACGCAACCTCCAACCGCCAGGGCGCCATCAAGGAGATCGCTCCGCGCGCCGACCTGGTCATCGTGGTGGGTTCCGCGAACTCCTCGAACTCCGTGCGTCTGAAGGAAGTCGCCCTCGAATACGGCGCTAAGCGCGCCGAGCGTGTGGACTTCGCACACCAGGTCGACG
Source organism: Rothia sp. HMSC066G02 (assembly GCF_001813145.1). Taxonomy (NCBI): domain Bacteria; kingdom Bacillati; phylum Actinomycetota; class Actinomycetes; order Micrococcales; family Micrococcaceae; genus Rothia; species Rothia sp. HMSC066G02. The sequence goes on from NZ_KV811583.1 coordinate 281,110, forward strand.
AGTCCTGGTTTGAGGGTGTGGCGACCGTGGGTCTGACCTCCGGCGCGTCCGTGCCCGAGGTTCTGGTTCAGGAGGTGCTGGCACTGCTCGCCGAGTACGGCTACAGCACCATCGAAGAGGTCGAGACCGCTAAGGAAGACATTCTCTTCTCCCTGCCGAAGGAACTGCGTTCCGCCCTGAAGAATGACGAGAACGTAGGCCGCCAGCTCGGTGGCCGCGGCGCTAAGCCCACTCGCTAAGCCTTTTAGCTGATGACCCCGTGTCCTTTTCCCCGTGTGGGGAGAAGACACGGGGTTTTTCGTGCCTGAGGATGCATTGGGATGCACGGCTTGGGATGGCGGTACGCGCCGGTTTCCGCTCGCGGGGGAGTGCCCCCTCTGCGGCGCCCCAACAACGATTGACACAGACGCCTTGAGGACGGAGCCCCCGCTTCGCGCGACCGCCTCCGCCGCAGTAACTGCCTCATAAAAATAGCCGCTGTGCGAACTCATGACATTTGTCATGTGCAGGTCATGACACTCTGTACCGCAGCGGTGCGAAAACCGGCGGTGTAATAGAAACATGAACACCGCAGCACTTCAGAACAGCAAGCAAAACACCGCAGAAACCGTTATTTCCGCCCGCTCCCTCCGCCAGGTTTTCTCCACCCGTGCGGCAGGCACCGTGGTCGCCGTCGACTCGATTGACCTGACCGTCAAGCGCGGCGAAATCATCGCACTGCTCGGCCCCAACGGTGCGGGCAAGACCACCCTCATCGACATGATTCTTGGTCTGACCCAGCCCAGCGGCGGCGAGTTGAGCGTCTTCGGTCGCAACGCCTCCGAGGCGGCACGCGCCGGTCTGCTCGGTGCGGTTCAGCAGACCGGTGGCCTGCTCAAGGACCTGACGATCCGCGCCACGGTCGAGATGATTGCGGCGCTGTACCCCAAGCCCATTGACGTGGATGAGGTACTCGCCGGCGCCGACCTGACCGAGATTGCTAAGCGTAAGGTCGGCAAGTGCTCGGGCGGTCAGCAGCAGCGTCTGCGTTACGCCCTGGCGACCATGCACTCGCCGGAACTGCTGATTCTGGACGAGCCGACCGCCGGCATGGACGTGAATGCGCGCCGCACCTTCTGGGAGCGTATGGAAGCCATCGCAGAACGTGGAACGACCATTCTTTTTGCGACGCACTACCTGGAAGAAGCACAGAACTTCGCCCAGCGTATCGTGCTCATGGAATCCGGCTCTATCATCGCTGACGGCTCCTCCGACGAGATTCGCGCCCTGACCGGCCACCGCCACCTTTCCTTCCTCGCACCCGCACCCATCACCGACCTGGATGTGCCGGTTGAGGTCACCGAAGAGTCCGGCGGGTACCGCCACCGCATCTCCGTGCTGGAGATTGAGCAGGTCCTGCGCACTCTGCTGAACAACTACAGCATCACCGACCTGGAGGTTATCAAACCCTCCCTGGATGAGTCCTTCACCCTGCTGACCGAGCAGGCCGCCGCCTCCAAGGCAACCGAAGCCTAAACACTAGACCGCCTCAACACCACCCCACCTAAACGCCACGCCGCCGCTACACACCTCAAGGAAAAATCATGCTCCGCTACGCACTCTACGACATCCGCGCTTCTATCCTCTCGACCGACCGATTCTTCTTCGGCGTGGCACTGCCCATCGTCTTCTTCTTGCTCTTTGGCGCGATGCAGGACTACTCCTCCCAGCCGATGGGTGACGGCAATGTAGCAGCGTACGTCATGATTGGCATGGCGCTCTACGGTGCCGTGCAGAACACCGTGGCGATTAGCGGCAGCACCGTCGCTGAGCTTTCCAGCGGCTGGAACCGCCAGCTGGCGCTGACCCCGCTGACCACCGGCAAGTACCTGGGTGCGAAGGCACTGACCGCCCTGGTGATTTCTGCGGTGCCGGTGATTGCGGTGAACATTGTGGGCATGTTTACCGGCGTTGAGATCCCGGTGAACCAGCAGCTTGCCGCTGGCGCGCTGACGGTGCTGTGCGGTCTGGTGTTCGCCTTCTACGGCATCATGATGGGTCTGCTGATTCGTAACGAGAACGCCGTGTCCATTGCGAACGGTCTGCTGGTGATTATGAGCTTCTTCGGTACCGTGTTCTCCCCGCTGAGCACCGACCTGCTGAAGTACGCCCGCTTCACCCCGCTGTACGGTGCCGCTGAGATTGCCCGCTACCCCTTCGCCGCAGGTCAGACCATTATTCTGGGCGGTGGTGAGGACTGGTTCGTCACCGAGCCGCTCTGGTACGCCGTGGTGAGCCTGGTCGTGTGGGCGGCTATCTTCCTGGGTGTTTCTGCCCTGCTGATGCGCCGCGCAACCCGCCGCTAAATGCTTCTTCCCGCCGCAGTCTCAAGGGTTCCGTAGTATCAGGGGCTCCCGAGGCTGCGGCGGAAGCCGTATCCACTCACGCTGCTCCTACTAACACTGCCGCTACTGACACCGCCGCACCGGTGGTATCTGCACCCGCGGCACCCGCACGTTAGGCTAGAACCATGACCGAACCCCACACCCACACCCATTCCTACGAGAACGAACACCCCCACACGGAGAACGAGGCGGCACCCTCCGCCGCGAAGCGCACCCTGGGCAAGCACCGCTTCCGCTTCCTCTACCGTGAACGCCGCGGCAACGTGAACTGGCTGGCGCTGGGCTTTAGCGCCCCGTGGCTGGTGTTTCTGCTCATGCCGCTGGACAGCTTCCTCACCACCCCGGAGTTGGGGCCGGTGCGCTGGGCCGGTGTGGCGCTGGTGGCACTGTTTGCGGTGGTGAACTGCTCGGCGTACGCGGTGCCGTGGCTGGTGCCGGTCGCCTCCACGGTGCGTCGAAGCGTCATCTGGACGCTACTGATGGCGCTGCCTGTGGTTGGCCTGACGGCGCTGCGGCTGGAATCGGCGTATATGGTGTTCTTGTCGTTCAGCATGTACTTTGTGGCGTTCTGGATTTTTGGCACAATCGCCCCGTACCGCCTGCGCTTGGGTGTAGCGGCGACGATTGCCCTGGCCTGCTGGCTAATTTTTATGGCGAGCATCGGCTTTGATGTCACCGCGCGCGGTGGTATGGCCCTCTTTATTGGTGCGCCGATGGTGGGCATGCTGGGCTTCTCCTACCTGATTGAGCTGGGCGAACGCGCGGACGTGGCGCGTGCCTCGCTGGCGCTCTCCGAGGAACGTGAAGAGATTGCCCGCGACGTGCACGACGTGCTCGGACACTCCCTGACCGTCATCACCCTCAAAGCGGAGCTGGCGCAGCGCCTGCTGGAGATTGACCCCGCCCGCGCCGGCGCCGAGATGGAGGCTATCGCGCAGCTGTCCCGCGCATCCCTGGCGGAGGTGCGTTCGACCGTAACGCGCCTGCGTGTGCCCGACTTCTCGGGTGAGATTGAGGGTGCGGGTCGTGCCCTGCAAACTGCCAGTATTCGCGCCGAACTGCCGGAGGCTCAGAGTGCGCTCGCGGTGGCCGGTGTGAACGCGAAGCTGTTCTCCTGGGTTCTGCGTGAGGCGGTCACGAACATGGTGCGCCACTCGGGTGCGAACGCGGCGCGGGTACGTCTGAGCGCAACCGGTCTGGACATCCTCGATAACGGCGTGGGTGTGGGCGATGCCCGCGGTAACGGTCTGACGGGTATGGCTCAGCGTGTGGCGGCGTCCGGCGGTAGCGTGGTGATTGAGGCGGCACCCGAGCAGTGGCTGGCTGAGAACCCTGGCGGTGGAGCGGGTACGCGCATCCGTGTGAGCATGGACGGCGACACCTCACTGCTGTAAATAGGTGCTGTAGATTGTGGAACTTGTCGCCGCGCCCTGGACGGGGGAGCTACCCGCCCCTGTATGGTGGTGGTAGACAACCTCAAGCGGTTGTTCCGCCCGCCGTTATCACCCCGTCTTCAGCCCTGGGAGGCTCCCATGATTCGTGTTCTGCTCGCTGATGATCAGCAGCTCATCCGTGAGGCTCTTGCCGCTCTGCTGGGCCTGGAGGTTGACCTGCAGATTGTGGGTCAGGTCGGTAGCGGTGACGAGGTGTTGGGCGCTGTCGCCCTGCTGAAGCCCGACGTGGTGCTGTTGGATGTGCAGATGCCCGGTACTTTGCTGGCTGATGGTATTGAGGCGGCTGCGGCGCTGCGTGATGCGGGTGCGGTGAGTGAGTCGGGTGAGCCGGTGCGCACGCTGATTGTGACGACGTTTGGCCGCCCGGGCTATGTGCGCCGTGCCCTGGAGGCTGGTGCGAGTGGTTTTGTGGTGAAGGATACGGGCGCTCGCCAATTGGCGGAGGCGATTCGTCGTGTGCATGCGGGGTTGCGTGTGGTGGATCCGTCGTTGGCGGCGGATTCTTTGGTGACGGGTGCTTCTCCGTTGACGGAGCGTGAGGCGCAGGTGCTGCGTGAGGCGGCGTCGGGTGGTACGGCTCAGCAGATTGCGTCGGCGTTGTTTTTGTCGGCGGGTACGGTGCGTAATTATTTGTCGGCGGCGATGGCGAAGACGGGTGCGTCGACTCGTCAGGATGCGGTGCGTATCGCCACGGAGAACGGCTGGCTCTAACCCGCTGCTCTCATCAACACGGGCGGCTCCTGCGCGAACACGGTAGAATGGTAGTGTCTATGCCCGCAGGCGCCCCGCACCCGTTTCTTCTTGAGGCTGGCGGTGTCGCGCTTGGAAGCGGGCACCATTTTCGCCCTGTGCCCGCCCGCACCCGCCGCATCACGTACGCGGCGCATCCTGAGTGTTTGGCGGGGTACATGATTCGAAGGAAAACTTGTGGCTCTAACTATCGGCATTGTTGGCCTGCCTAACGTGGGCAAGTCCACCCTGTTCAACGCTCTGACCGGCAACACTGTGCTGGCGGCTAACTACCCGTTCGCGACCATTGACCCGAACGTGGGCGTGGTGAACCTGCCGGATGCGCGTCTGAACCGTCTGGCTGAGATTTTTGGTTCGGAGCGTATTCTGCCTGCGACTGTTTCGTTCGTTGATATTGCGGGTATTGTGAAGGGCGCTTCTGAGGGTGAGGGTCTGGGTAACAAGTTCCTCGCGAACATTCGTGAGGCGCACGCTATCGCGCAGGTGGTGCGTGCGTTTGATGACCCGGACGTCATTCACGTGGACGGCAAGGTTGACCCCGCCTCCGATATGGAGACCATTAACACTGAGCTGATTCTGGCTGACCTGCAGACTCTGGAGAACGCTATTCCGCGTCTGGAGAAGGCTGTGAAGATTAAGAAGGGTGACGCCGCTCAGCTGGAGACCTATAAGGCTGCGCAGAAGATCCTGGAGGATGGTGACACCATCATTTCTCGTGCGAAGGACGCGAAGCTGGAGTTAGCTCACCTGAAGGAGCTGAACCTGCTGACTGCTAAGCCGTTCATTTACGTGTTCAACGCGGATGAGGGCATTCTGGCGTCTGAGGAGAAGCAGCAGGAGCTGCGTGACATGGTGGCGCCGGCTGAGGCTGTGTTCTTGGATGCGAAGCTGGAGGCAGATCTGGTGGAGCTGTCTGAGGAGGAGGCTCGCGAGATGCTGGAGATGAACGGTCAGGATGAGTCCGGCCTGGACCAGCTGGCTCGTGTGGGCTTCTCGACCCTGGGTCTGCAGACTTACCTGACTGCTGGTCCGAAGGAGGCTCGCGCCTGGACTATTTACAAGGGCGATACTGCGCCGCAGGCTGCTGGCGTGATTCACTCTGATTTTGAGCGCGGCTTCATTAAGGCTGAGGTTGTGTCTTTCAAGGACCTGGATGAGGCTGGCTCCATGGCGGAGGCGAAGGCTCGCGGTAAGGTCCGTATGGAGGGCAAGGACTACATCATGCAGGACGGCGACGTGGTCGAGTTCCGCTTCAACGTCTAGGAGGAAGAAGTAATGATGAACGCTCTACACCCAGTTACCGCTCCTTCAGTTCAGCCCGTCGGGTCGGTCCCTGAAGGAAAGGTGGCCGACTTCCTGACCGGGAAATTCGTCAAGGACACCCCGGAGGAGTATATCCGGCAGAACATCGAGAAGGCGCTTGTGCGACAGTACAAGTATCCCCCAGGCGATTGCACCCCGGAGTTCACCATCAGGGTTGGATCTTCGCGTAAGCGCGTGGACATCGTGGTATTCAACAAGGACTCCGACCACACCCAGGCGAACGCCTACATTCTTGTCGAGACCAAGAAGGCCGACGTCAAGCCCACGCATCGCACTGAGGGGGTCGGCCAGCTACAGTCGTACATGGCTTCCAGTCTCAATGTCAGGTACGGGATGTGGACGAACGGTACTGATCGGTTCTGCTTTGCCAAGCGCGGTGACAGCAAGGGCGGCTGGACGTTCGAGGAGATTATCGACATACCCGGATTCGGTCAGACAGAGGCTGACGCCCAGAGACCGAGTCGCAAAGACCTCAAGGTCGCCACTGCCGACAACCTGTTGTTTGCCTTCCGGCGCTGCCATAACTACATCGCCGCCCATGAGGGAAAGCAGAAGACAGAGGCCTTTTGGGAGCTGCTCAAGCTGATCTTCACAAAAATCGAGGACGAACGCGCCCCCAAGCTGAACTTCTTCGCCACTCCTTCCGAGCGTGGTAGTTCGACGGTCGCCCCAGCGGCGAAGAAGCGTATCCAAGACCTTTTTGAGCAGCGCGTCGTCAAGAAGTACCCGACAATCTTCGAGGCCAGAGACGTTGACATCGACCTCAAGCCCGAGGTGGTGGCCTACGTCGTCACCGAGCTACAAGGTTACTCCCTCCTGCGCTCGCCCGTTGATGTCAAGGGCGTCGCTTACGAAGAGATCGTCGGTTCGAATCTCCGCGGAGACCGCGGTGAGTTTTTCACGCCGCGCAACGCCTGCCGCATGGCCGTCACGATGCTCGACCCGCAGCCGGGTGAGCGGATCCTCGATCCCTCGTGCGGCACCGGCGGCTTCCTCATCACAGGCATGAACCACGCGCTCGACTACATCGAGAAGTCTGAGCGGGACCAGTGGGTGGACCCAGCCCGGGGCTCGGAGTACGAGCAGGCGGAGCTCTACCGTCGCCGTGACGAGTACTTCCGCCAGTGCGTCTTCGGCATCGACCTGAATCCCGCGCTTGTGCGGGCAGCGAAGATGAACATGGTCATGAACAACGACGGCTCCGGCGGCCTGTTCCAGGCCAACACGCTCGAGAACCCGCACAAGTGGTCGTCGATGCTACGTGAGTCCATCCCGCTCGCCTCCATCGACGTGATCGTGTCCAACCCGCCATTCGGTGCGAAGATCCCGATCGACGACGAAGAGATTCTTTCCCAGTACGACTTGGCAGCCGTCTGGGACCAGGACGAGAATGGCGTGTGGGCAATCAGGCTCGATAAGCACGGTAGCCGCGTCCTGCAGAAGTCGCAGCCGCCGGAGATTCTTTTTATCGAGCGGGCGCTACAGCTGCTTAAGCCCGGGACTGGTCGGATGGCCATGGTCATCCCTAACGGAATCCTCAACAATCCCGGCAACGCCTACATCCGAAGCTGGATTCTGAAGCGCGCTCAGATCCTTGCTGTCGTTGACATGCAACGCGATCTTTTCCAGCCGAAGAACGACACGCAGACTTCGATGGTGCTGATGCGCCGACTTGACGATGTTGAGGTCGATGAGGCCGAGGCCAACGGTCTCGACTACCCGGTGTTTATGGCTGTTGCGGAGAAGATCGGACACGACAAGCGGGGCAACGTAATCTACCGCCGGACTTCTGACGGTGAGGACGCTCTGGTCAAGCGCATCGAGACGATTTCCGAGATCGACCAGGTAACGGGCTCCGAGGTTGTGCGCCAGATCGAGGTCACTGAGCGTCAGGTTGACGATGAGCTCGGTGAGGTTGCCGACGCCTACCGCCGTTGGCTGGAGGCTCAACCGTGATTATCGCGCCCGTCCGATCGCAGGTGGCGTTCTCCGAAGGTCGCCTCGATGCCAAGTATTACTGTTCGCCGGGCGTGCTCGCCAACGAGCGCGTGCAGATGCTCGGCGCTTCAGGTGTCGTGCTTCGCACGGTTGGTGGCGACGGTGGCCTCGGACAGGTCGGAGCGACCTCGCGGACTCGTCGCGTGTACGCGGCCCAAGGTGAGGAGTCACTGCCGTATCTGCGACCGTATGATGTGTTCGACTATCTCCCTCAGCCAGCAGACCAGCTGTCGAAGAGCGGGAGCGCCGGACTAGAAAGTCTGATGCCAGAGGTGGGCACGATCCTCCAGACGTGCTCCGGCAGGAATCTGGGCCCCCTTGCGTACGCGGACGAATACATCAGTCAGTTCGTCGTCAGCGACGACATGCTGAGGTTGCATATCGCGGACGAGACTGACCGCCTCTATGTGCTGGCATTCCTTAGTACGCCGACCGGGCAAGCTCTACTGACGCGTAGCAAGACTGGCAACGTAATCGACCACCTCTCGGCTGACGATCTTGCGTCCGTGCGGGTTCCGTTCCTCGACGCACAGGTGGTGAACGATATTGCCGAAACTATGGGTGGAGTCGTGAAGACGCGCGAGCGGTCACGACTCCGACTCCAACAGCTCGTCCGCGAATTCGTAGAAGATCTGCCGCCCATCCCGTCGTCAACCCCGCTCCGTGAGGGGTGGACCGTACGCGCCACCGACCTCAGATCACGGCTCGATGTCGCAGTCCACGACCCGATTGTTGGTCAGATTCGCTCGGACCTATTGGCGTTGGGTGGGAAGCGGGTACAGGAAATCGCCGAGACTTCGATGCCGAACCGCTACAAGCGCTACTACGTCGACGAGGGTCACGGGCGTCCGATCATGTCGGGGCGACACCTGTTGCAGATGAAGCCTGTCAACCTTCAATACATCTCCGCCCGTGCCCTCGACTTCGAGGCGTATGAGTTGGGTGCTGGAACTCTCGTGTTCGGTGCGCGTGGACGGGCCGAAGAACGTATCTCGCTCCCGGCGCTTATCACCGATGATCGGGCTGCATGGTTGGCAAGCCACAACGTTATGCGGGTTCGTCCCAAAGCGAATGTCAGTCCTGGCTGGCTGTACCTCTGTTTTTCGACTGACCATGTACAGCGGCAGGTAAAGGCGAGCGCCTTTGGGTCCGTAGTTGACGTTGTCGACCCTGTCAATCTCAATGAAGTCGTGTTGCCGCCGATGGACGAGGATCTTGGGCACGAGGCTTACGAGTGTTGGCAGAAGTTCGCTGAGGCCAGTCGGGTAGAAGCCGACGTGATTGACCGGCTCGAGAACGCGATGTTGTCGAGACTGGAGACTGTGTAAGCCTGGACTGTCGCGCGAAAGAATGCCCTGGCGGATCCGCCAGGGCATTCTCGTGATCCGCGTTTAGTTGCGTAATCAACAAGTGCGTCGAGTTCTTCGTAGCCTGCAAGGTTCGAAGTTAGAGGGGAATGTGTGGATTTCCGCTTCAACGTCTAAGCGATAAAAATATAAAAAACGGAGCCCCGCACTGTACACACAGTGCGGGGCTCCGCTCTATTAGCCCTCGCGCGCCACAACAGGCAGCCGCCCGGGTGTAAGCCTTATCGACCGGGATTAGTGGTCAGCACCAACCATAACGTTGGACGCCTTAATCACTGCGTATGCAGTCTCGCCAACCTTCAGGCCCAGCTCCTTGATGGACTCGTTGGTGATGGAAGCAGAGATAACAACCTCCGGAGCGATCTCAATCTTAACGATGCCGTTGGTAGCACCCTCGGTGATCTCAACAACCTTGCCAGCGAACTGGTTACGTGCGGAAAGCTTCATGAAGTCGTGCCTTTCACTCAATAAACGTACAAATGCCCTAGATACTTTACACACTTTATCTTCTGCATAATGTGCAAAAACCCGAATTTTCGCAAATATTACGCAAATTTTATGTTCTTAGTTTCCCCAACTCCCCCTCCACCTCAGATGAGCCGCAGATGACATGCAGAAAAGTAGGCTTGAAACCCACCAAATGGTATAGTCAGCACGAACGCGAGAATCCTCGCACCCTCCACCGTCGCACCCCTGCCTTGCTGACGCGCGCCCACACGCCGCAGCACCACCGCCCAACGCTGCGGTAACCAGGTGCAGGGGAACGGCGCATCCGCACAGACAGAAGAAGGAACCATGAGCGAAAACCTCAACGAAATCGAAGCACCCGCCTGCCCCGAATGCAACGAAAACTACACCTACGAGATGGGCGAACTCTGGGCATGCCCCATGTGCGGCCACGAATGGGAACGCACCGCAGCCGGCGAAACCGAAGAAGAAGCAGGCTCCAAGGTTCTCGACTCCGTCGGTAACGAGCTCGTCGACGGCGACTCCGTCACCATCGTCAAGGGCCTGAAGGTCAAGGGCGGCGCAGACATCAAGGCAGGCACCAAGGTGCGCGGCATCCGCCTGCTCGAATCCCCTGTCAACGGCCACGACATTGAGGCGAAGGTCCCCGGCGCAGGCCAGATGTACCTGAAGTCCTCCGTGGTGAAGAAGGCATAAGCCAAGGCGATATAAGCCAAGAATACACAAAACGCCTCCTGCGAGGCGCAGAAAAGGCGGCACCTCCCGCACTAGCTCACGCTAGGGGAGGTGCCGCCTTATGCTTTATAAAAATTGCTTAGGTTTTAAAAGAAATTAGCAAATATCTCTTTACTTTTTACCGGTCAAGCCCATGTACAGGGAAATGGTCAGCATTGCAGCAATAATTGAGATAATCCAGCGGATCCAGTCAATGCCGCTAGTGTCTGCAACACCCAGCTGGGTCGCTGCCCAGGTACCGATAGCTGCGCCGACAGCACCGCAGATAATGGTCCAAAGAATCGAAATGTTCTGGCGGCCTCGCATAAAGAAGCGTGCAAGTGCACCAATAATTGCGCCGGTAATAATGGTGCCAATAAAAGTACCCATTGTAATCTCCTTGGGTTTATATATCTGCCACTGTGGCAGATAGTATGTTGTTTTCAATTATACGTAAATATGATATAAGAAGAGCTTATATGAGCTTTTATTAAGCTAAAAGCACCTTAACGTTTTATCTCTAAAACACTAAGGTGCTTTTCTCATTAATGAGATGCGTGTCGAACGCATCGAATGATGAATGTATTGGCTACTTCGACTTACGCCAAATCTTCAGAGCGCTACAAATCATCGGCAGCTGCAGGGGCAGACGACCGTACGCAATAGCCTTACGCTGAGTGGACTGGTTACGCGCATCCAGCGCCATCTGAATATTCGCGGGGAACACTGCAACAAACAGCAGAGCCGCAAGCAGACCACCGGCACGGCGGGTCTTGTCATTAGCCAGCAGGGCGGCGGTGCCCAGCTCGGCCGCACCCGACGCGTGAGTGTACGCGTGCGCAGGACCCGGCAGGTACTTCGGCACAATCGAGTCGAAGGGATCCGGGATGATGAAGTGCAGCGCACCCATTACAGCGAGGGCACGAGCCATGCGAGTAGCCGAGCGCTCAGCGCTGTACTCTTTCTTCTTAAAAATACTCATGCTCCCATTATGCGCCTGTCAGAGGCGTATTCCTCGGCTCAATGGTGCGCTAACCGTCGCGTGTTTGACTGTCTAAAATGCGGACTTGGCACGTCAAACAGAAAACGTTGTTCAAAAGCAGGTAAGATAGGGAGCAACGGCACCACGTGCGGATGACACCCCGCCTGCCCTCACCTTCAGGTGAGTCGCCAGACGGAGTAAAACACTGGGTGCCCTTCAGAACAATCAAAGGAGTACATCATGAAGAAGATTCTGTTCATCGCTATCCTGGCAGGCGCCGCATACTTCGGTTACAAGAAGTTCGTTGCCTAAATAGCTAGCCCTCGGGCACTCTACATATCCTTAAGCAACGGAAAACCCGCCGTCTCACATATGCACCATATGCGAGACGGCGGGTTTCTCGTATGCCCAACTTCTTGGGCATCAAACACGTAGCCTATAAGGTGAACCGGCTATTCGCTCGGCGGAACCTCACCGGTCATCACAACCTTGTTCTGCGAAGAGCTCCAGCTGAACTCAGCAGTCGTGCGACCGCTCGCGCTGGCGGAACTCTCATCGCCCTTCACGTAACGGTAGGTCACGCTAATCGAGCTGTCCGAGGTACGGGTAATCACCGGAGAGAACGAGTACGGCTCATAGGTTGCGGTACCAATGAACTTGCCGCGGTGGAACAGCAGAATGTGGTGCGCCATCGAGGAGATGCAGCAATCAGACGGGGAAGAACCCGGAATCGCGTCAATCCACGACAGCTCAGCACAGGGGTCGTAACCCTCGTACGTGCGCGAAACGTTCGTCCACTGATCCCACTTGCTCTTATTCTTCAGCTCGCGCAGAGCCTTAGACACCACGGTCGATGCAGAATCAGACGCGCAGGTGGAATCCTTCTTAGACTCAGACTTAGCCTCAGACTTGGAATCCGACTTCGACTCGGATGCGGTCGGCTCAGCATGAACCGTAATCGTCACCACCGACGGCACCGGAGCAGGCGACGAAGCACTCGGGGTAGCGCTCGCGGATGCACTCGGGCTCGCCGACGGGGTCGGGAACAGTGCCTGAGTGGAGGTCGCGCTCGCGGAGGCAGAAGCGCTACCAGAAGAAGACACCACGGTACCCGAAACAGCAGAATCAGTGCTTGCCGAGCAGGAAGTGACAACAAGAGCTAGAGCGGCGCCCAACGCAGGTAGAGCCAAAGCGGTACGGCCGGTGAAACGGCGGCGATTAGAAGACATGAATACTCCTGAAGATGCGCGGCAACGCGCATCGGTGCTGGTCAAGAAGTGAATAGTGTGAACTCGTCCAGTATAGGGAAAAAGAAGCGGACGCGCGGCGCGTGCGGTCAGCGCTGTTCATTACCGTAGAGTCACAGGCCGGGATTAGCGCTAGACAGCGGCTACAGCAGAGCCAGGGGAGGCGAATCGGCATAGCAGAAAATCAGCTATGCGGAAACTCTGCCCGCTAGTGCCTGTGTCCCCTTGCACACCCGCCCTATCCGGGGGACAATGAAGGCATGGCTGAAGTAACTCTACAGAACGAACTCGTAATCCACACCAACGGCGACCTGCCCGCAGTCGGCGCAAAGCTGCCCGAATTCTCGGTTCTCGCGGCTGATCTCTCCGAGATTTCCTCCGCAGACTTCGCAGGTAAGAACCTGGTGCTGAACATCTTCCCCTCCGTCGACACCAGTGTTTGCGCAACCAGCGTCCGCACCTTCAACAAGCAGGCTGCAGGCCTGGAGAACACCGTCGTGCTGTGCGTCTCCAACGACCTGCCCTTCGCAATCGGCCGCTTCTGCGCAGCCGAGGGCATTGAAAACGTCGTCACCTCCTCCGCTTTCCGCTCCTCCTTCGGTGAGGACTTCGGCGTGAAGCTGATTGACGGCCCCCTGGCTGGTCTGCTGGCACGCTCCGTGGTCGTCGTGAACCCCGCCGGTGAGGTTGTCTACACCGAACTGGTCCCCGAAACCACCAACGAGCCCAACTACGAAGCAGCCCTGGCAGCTATCAAGTAAGCTAAGCTTGGTACGGGAGCTGGATACAATCCCGGCACCCGCACATACTTCCGTCAGGGACACCTGGCGGTACACAGCACAGCAGATACTGAACGTCTACAGCGCATGGGTTCACCCACACATGCGGCTGGCGACAGCATAACGCCCCGCCCACCCGGTATTTCGGGTGGGCGGGGCGCTTTACTATATCCAGACTTAGTGCGCGATCCAGACTTAGTGTGCGGAGGCGCCGGGATGGCCGGGAGCGTCGGAGGTTTCGGCAGTTTCGGCGGCTTCGGCGGGGTCCTCATCCGCGACCAGCATATGCTCCGGCAGGGTGCCTCGGCGCTTAGCCACCACAAAACGTGACACCAGCAGCAGAATGTACACCACCATCGAAATCAGCAGCATCGACTGCGGCGCCAACACCAAACCAACCACTGCAGATACACCTGCAATAGTTGCGGTGGTACGGTCCTTTGAGCTCTGATAAGCATCGATGGCGAGCACTGCAAAGAGCGCCGTCATCACAAAATCCACGCCCTTGAGCTCACTCAAGAAGCTTGCACCCAGTACATAGCCGAGCGTAGCGCTCGACAAAACACTCAGATGCAGACCCGCATGAATCCACAGGATGCGGGAACCACGCAGCTTATGGCGGTCCGGTCCGGTGTTCAGCGCGTACGCCTCATCAATGAGGGTGTACACGGTGTAGAACTTCGCCAAACCACCACGCACACGCTCAATCGGGTAGGACAGGCCGTACATGAGGTGGCGGGAATTAATGAGCAGAGTCATCACGGCGATAGAGAACAGCGAGGCATGATTCGACATCATGTCAATCAGCACGAACTCTACCGAACCGGCAAAAACAACGGCAGGTAGCAGAGGAGCCACCCAGAACGGCAGACCGTAACTGTGCACCAGCACGCCCAAACCAATGCCGACAAAGAACAGGCCCAGCATAATCACGCCGGCAACGCGCATCGCCTCGGCGAAGCCGCTCTCGCGCGGCTGCTGCGGCCCCTGTGCATCGGGGGAGGCGGGAGCCTCCACCACGGGAATCATGCCGGTTAGCGGAAGGGCAGAAGCAATGACCTGTTCCACCTGCTCGGGAGAAGCCTGATGGGGCGCGGGTTGGCTCGCCTGCTGAGGCTCGGGCTGAGAAGAAACGGCGGGGGAAGAAGCAGAATTCTTAGAGATGCTCATCGTGACCCCCCCTAGAAAACCCAGTTAGCCAGCACAACGCAGGTGACGGTACCCGCCACCATGCTCAGCACCATATTTTTACGCCACAGGTGCACCCCCACGGTCACCACCAGGCCCGCCAGGTAAGGCGCCGCCGTAGCGAACGAGGAGTAATCAATCTTCGCCACCGCATAGATGGCAAGTAGCGCAACTGCGCCGAGCGGAATCCAGTGGCTGAGCGCATCCAAAAGTTCGGAGCCTGCCAGAGCCTTTTTCAGACCGAAGGGAAGCAAACGAAGCAGGAACGTAATACCTGCAGCCACAAGAATCGCGGCAAGAATATAGCCAGTGGTCACTTCACTGTTCATGAAGATTTTCTCTTTCTGCACATACTCAGCGAAAGACCCCGAAAGAGTGCCCCGAAAGAGCGGAAGAGCCCTGAAAGAGGCGCGCGAGTGAAGCCGTGAAAGCACCCGCGAAAAAGGGTAGGGAGAGCCCAACCGAAGAAGGGGCTGGGGGCTAAGTAGTGCGGTAGGTACGTGAGTTGATGAAAGCCGCGAAACGAAGAGGCGGAGGGCCGTTCCTCCTGCACGAGTTTTCTGTGCGGATAGTTCTGCGTGGATAGTTCAGCGCGGGTAGTTGCGCGTCAGTAGTTCTCGTGCGTGACCTCGGGTGATGCCGCTCCCGGTGCGGTGTTACTCCGGGGCGGCACAGCGTTCTGCGTCGCTAGTTTCCTTAGCGGTGTCTTTCATCTGAGTCATGGGGTACCTTCACCTCTGGGAGCCTCCGCGCAGGTTCGCGCGGGAGGCATCTTAGTAATCCTAGAAATAGAAAGAGGGGAGAGCGGTGCTCTTCATCTATCCTAGCGGGTTTTGAGCACATATGTAACGTTCTTACCGCTGTGTGGAAGCGGGCGCATCAGCGGTAGTGGTGGTGTCGCCACTCTCAGCTGCTTCTCCATACACGGTACGATGCGGCAGCGTACCACGGCGCTTCGCCACCGGGAAACGCGCCAGCAGCAGCACCACATACGAACCCAGAGCCACCACCAGGAACGAGGACGGTGCAAAAATCAGCGCAACCGCCGCCGAAACCGCCACAAAGAGCGCCGTCACACGATCCGGGTTGGCGCGGTAGCCGTCCATCGCAAGAACCGTGAAGATAGCCACCATCACGAAGTCCACACCCTTCAAGCTGCTGAGGAAGCTCGCACCCAGCACATACCCGAGGATTACGCTCAGAACCCACGACACGTAAATCAGCACGTTCACCCACAGAATGCGCGCCCCCGAACGCTCATGACGGTCGGGACCGGAGTTAAGAGCAAACGCCTCATCGCAAAGAGTGTGAATCGCCAGAGCCTTAGCCCAGAAACCCTTCACATTGTGCAACGGGTAGGAAAGACCGTACACCAGATGGCGCGCATTCACCAGGAACACCGTCAACGCAATCGACGCGATAGAGGCGCAACCAGAAATCATGCCCACCATCAAAAACTCTACCGAGCCGGCAAACACCAGTGAAGAAAGCAGCGGTGCCGTCCAAAAAGGCATATGGTGCGCACTCAAAATAACACCCAAACCCAAACCCAGCACCGCGATACCGAGCATCACCACGGAAGAATCGGCAACAGCCAAGCGGAAATCACTCTGCGTGCTCGTACGCCCAGTGTCGGGACGCTCAGTGCCGGGGGTCTGTGCCATCAAAGAGTTCCTTGTGTATGTTGTGCTCTTCAAAAAATCTACTGTGTGCGTGAGGGACTTCGAAGCTCCGCCGCGGTTTTCCAGTGTATAGGAGCGCTTAGATGGCCGTCGAGAAAAAGAGTCCGGGAATAAAATATGAGAAACACGCTTATAGTGAATGACGCTAAACAACGCGGCGCTGAATAACCTAGCGACCGTGCAGACAACCCGAAAGGAACCTCAATGGCTGAGCAGAACAACGCCGTGCAGACTGCGGAAGAGCAGAAGAAGGTGTACTCGCGCCAGCAGGAACGCCGCGAACTCGACAACTACCGCCAGACCAAGATTGAGCGCATCGACCGCCTGCGCTACCGTGCCTACGGTGCCAACGGCGCAACCCTCGACTTCGGTGTGGGCGAGGGCCTGCTGACCCCCGTCGAGCTGCTGCTTGCCGCAATTGCCGGCTGCTCCTCCGTGGATGTGGACGCGGGCACCTCCCGCCGCTCCACCCCCGAGGTGTTCGAGGTGCTCGCCTCGGCGCTGAAGCAGACCGAAGACGGCGCGGTGCGCCTCGACGACGTTGAGGTGGACTTTGATGTGCGCTTCCCCGAGGATGAGCAGGGCGCCAAGGCGCAGAAGATGGTGGACCGTCTGATTCAGCTCAGCGAGCAGAAGGATTGCACCGTTTCTCGTACCGTGGAGCACCCCACGAACGTTTCGTTCCACAACCTGGCTGACTAAAGCCGGGTGAGCTAAATAAATCGGGTGAATTAGCCCGATAGGGAACCCTCCCGTACCGCTCATACATGAGCGGTACGGGAGGGTTTTTCTGTGTTTTTGTGGTTTTGGGTGGAAAAGAGCCTCAAAAGCGAGTAGGATTGACCCTCAGATTAGGAAAACTTACGGTACGTAAGAAACCCTTATGATTAAAGAATTTCTTGACCCAGGCACAAACCTTCGGCGGCACCACCCGCAGCAGGACTAGACTGGACACCAGACTAGACCGCTAGCAAACGCACGAAGCAATAGCCTCAGAAAGAAGACCTGACATGGCACAGCCTACAGAGACTTCCGGCGCTGCATCGGAAGCCACCCCCGCAGAGGGCGAACTGAAGCGAGGCCTCTCCGCCCGCCACATGCAGATGATCGCAATCGGCGGCGCAATCGGCACCGGCCTCTTCGTCGCCTCCGGTAAGACCATCTCCACCGCAGGCCCCGGCGGCGCAATCCTCGCCTACGCCCTCATCGGCATCATGGTGCTCTTCCTCATGCAGTCCCTCGGCGAGATGGCTGCGCACCTGCCCGTCCCCGGCGCATTCCAGACCTACGCGGCACGCTACGTGTCCCCGTCCTTCGGCTTCGCCATGGGCTGGAACTACTGGTTCAACTGGGCGATTACCGTCGCCGCCGAGCTCGTCGCCGTCGGCGAGGTGATGAGGTACTGGTTCCCGGACATCCCATCCTGGGTGTGGGCGGCAGGATTCCTCGTGCTGCTGACCGGCATCAACGCCCTCTCGGCACGCTCCTACGGTGAAAGCGAGTTCTGGCTCGCAACCATCAAGGTCGTTACCGTGGTCGTCTTCCTCATCGCTGGTATCGCCATGATTTTCGGCATCCTGGGCGGTAGCTCCCCGGGCGTCTCCAACTGGACCGTCGGTGAGGCACCCTTCGTCGGCGGCGCACCCGCCGTACTCGCCATCTTCATGGTGGCAGGCTTCTCCTTCCAGGGCACCGAAATGATCGGTGTGGCTGCCGGCGAATCTGAGAACCCCCGCCGCGACGTGCCCCGCGCACTGACCAGCGTGTTCTGGCGCATCATGCTCTTCTACATCGGCGCAATGGTCGTCATTGGCTTCCTGATTCCTTACTCCGACCCGAACCTGCTCACCGCAGCGGACGGCAACATCAATATCTCCCCGTTCACCCTCATCTTTGAGCGTGCGGGTATCGCCTTCGCGGCAGCCATCATGAACGCCGTGATTCTCTCCGCAGTGCTTTCTGCGGGTAACTCGGGCCTGTACGTTTCGGCTCGTATGCTCTTCGCGCTCGCGCAGGAGGGTAAGGCGCCGAAGATGTTCACCCGCATCAACTCCGGTGGTGTGCCCATGAACGCACTGCTGGCAACCGCAGCAATCGGCGCGGTCGGCTTCATCGCCGCACTGCTCTCCCCCGATGGTGCGTACCTGTGGCTGGTGAACGTGTCCGGTCTGGCTGGCTTCATCACCTGGGTGGGTATCGCCGTGGCGCACTACCGTTTCCGCCGCGCATACCTGAAGCAGGGTAACAGCCTGAAGGACCTGCCCTACGTGGCGCCGTTCTTCCCTGCAGGCCCGATTATCGCCTTCCTCATGTGCCTGGTTGTTATTGGTGGCCAGAACTACGAGGCGTTCCTGAGCGGTGACTGGGCTGGTGTGCTCAGCTCCTACATTGGTCTGCCCGTGATTATCGCGGTCTGGCTGGTGCACCGCGTGGTCACTCGTGACCGCCTGATTCCGCTGGATCAGATTGACGTGAGCGGCATTGATGTTAAGGCCTCGAAGTAACACGAACGCCAGCTGATTGAATGAGCTGATACGTGAAGAGCCGCCGGTTCCCCTAACTGAGGGGAGCCGGCGGCTCTTTGCTATCTGCAGTTTATTCCGCACGGGAGAGCTAGGCTGTGCGCCCTGTAGCTCTTAGGAGTGGCGGCGCGAGCGCAGAACGCTCAGACCAAGACCCGCACAGATTGCAACAACACCAATGCCAACAATCACACCAACGCTGGATGCACCGGTGCTCGCCAGGGTAGCCTTCTTGCGGTTGCTCTCCTTAGCAAGGCTGTCCTTTGCCAGCGTGTCCTGAGCCGAGCGGGCGGCGGTCACCGGAGCCTCCTGAGCTGGCTTACTCTGAGCTGGCTTACTCTTGGGATGCGCCACGGTTGCGTCCTCCAGCTTGTCAGCGTTCGGGGTCTTATCGGCAACCGGTGCTTCCGGCAGTGCAGGAACGGTGGGTGCGTTGGTCGGGTTTACACCGATGGTTGCTTCCGGCAGTGCGGGGACGGTGGGCGCGTCGGTCGGGTTTACACCCACGGTTGCCTCGGGCAGGGGTGCTACGGTGGGTGCATCGGTCGGGTTTACACCGATGGTTGCTTCGGGCAGGGGTGCCACGGTCGGCGCGTCGGTCGGGTTTACACCGATGGTTGCTTCCGGCAAGGGCGCTACGGTCGGTGCGTCGGTCGGGTTCACGCCAACGGTTGCCTCGGGCAGGGGTGCCACGGTCGGTGCGTCGGTCGG
>NZ_KV811584.1:0-64525 GCF_001813145.1 Rothia sp. HMSC066G02
TTGTTGTCCAAGAAACGGGAGGCAGTTCATTTTTTCTCAGCGGGGGCTTTTTGTGAACAGAACGCTGCGGCTTTTGGTGCTGCAGCATGCTTCTCCCACCCACCCTCACGACTGACAGGTGGGAGAAATCTTGGGGTACGCCCCTAGCGAGCTGGACGCTAGGGTAGACGAGCTAGGGGCGTACCTGGGAGGCGCGCACACCGGTACGGATACCGGCAGCCTCCATGCGAGTGGACTCGTAGCTCACCGCGCGCAAGCCGGAAGAGGCGGCGATTGCCTGAGTCTTTTCTCGCGTATTTTCCTGACGCTGGGTGGGTAGAAAAACCCAGCGGCGCTGGACCGCGAAGCTGATCGGGATCAGAATCAGTTCGGTCAGGATCTTGGCGACCAGCAGGGACGCGCCCAGGCCGGTCAAAGCTTCCATCAGAGCCGCGTTGGCTGCGAGGATGCCCACCGCCAGCACGGTGTACCGTACCAGCGAGGAGGATACCGAGGGGCGTGCGCCTCCGTCGTGCATGAGCATTCGGTTGACGGTGAAGTTCGTCAGCGCCGAGATGATGCGGGCACCGACCACGGCTGCCAGTAGCGGAGCACCCATGCCCACCAGGACGAAGAGGGCGATAGCATCCACGAGGAAGCCGGTCAGGAAAGACGATGCCAGGAAGGCAAGCAACGGTGCGTAAATGAGCGCCGAATCCTGCAGAGGCCTAAAGTGGCTGGTCGGGTTGCCGGGCTCGTAGACCTTCACGATGGGCACCTGCACCAGTTCCACGTCTGCGCGGGTTGCGCGTAGCAGCATGGAGAACTCGTACTCGTACTTATCGCCGGGAATCTGCAGCAGCCAGTCCAGAATCTGCGGGGTGAAGCCGCGCAGACCGGTCTGGGTGTCTGCCACGCGAGCACCGGTCGCCAGGGCGAAGAAGCCTACGGTTGCGCTGTTGCCAATTTTGGAGCGCAGCGGCACCTTCGTGCCTTCTTCACCGGCGTTCGGGTCGGGCTTGGTACGCACGCCGAGGATGATGCTCCTCTGCCCTGCCGCCGCGGCGGTTTCGGTGCGCACACCCACGCGGAAGATGTCCTGGGGTAGGTGCTGGCCGTCCGCGTCGGCGGTGACGATGACCTCGCCGGGGCGGTTTGCTTTCGCCCAGGCGATGCCGGTGCGCAGTGCCGCACCCTTGCCCCTGTTGGCGGGGTGGGTCTGCACGGTCACGCCGTCGATGCGCAGTTCGGTAAAGATGGGTGCGTAGGCGCTGCCGGATCCGTCGTCAATCACGAGGATTTCGACGGCAGGGTCCTGTGCGCGCAGGGCCCGGGCAAGGCGGACCAGTGATTGGTCCGGCTTATAGGCGGGTATCAGGATAATCACGATGCGCTCCCTGCAATGTAGAGGATGTCGCTGGTGCCGCGTTCCTTGGTGCCACCCTGCGGGCGGTTGACCAGCTTGTTGTTGAAGACCATGGCGGAGGAGCCACCACCGTCCAGGTTGTAGGCGCTCACGCAGCCGAGGTCCTTGAACATTTGGGAGAACTCGGGCATGGTCACGCCACGCGAGTAGTTGGTGGAGCGGCCATCGACCACGATGAAGACCAGGTGGTTGGTGCCGAGCACGCCCACACCGGTTCGCGGCTGGTTGCCCTGGATGGAGTGGTTACCGAAGTTGGTGTCCACTTCGACGCTGTCGATGCCGTCGACGATTGCGGAGTCCTTGACCAGTGCGGGGCCGAAGGAGAGGGTGTTCCACACACCCTCGTTGACGAGGGTTTGGGCGTTGGTTGCGGTTTCGTCGTAGAGCTTGACGGAGCCGTCGCGGTAGAAGGCGAGGCCTTCACGTGCACCGGAGTCACGGTAGACAACACCGTTTCGGATCACGATGCCGGTGGTACGGAAGCCGTAGTAGTCGCCGTTGATCGCCCAGATGCCGTTGTGTTCGGACGCCATGTTCGAGGGGGTGTCGATGATGTTCTGGCCGAACTTGTTGTTGGCGAAGGCGCTTCGCAGCAGGGTTGCGTTGTCGAGCTTGATGTCTGCTACGAAGGAGACGACCGCGTCCGAGCCGCTGCCGGTGGTGGTGGAGGTGATGGTAATCGAGCCTTCGTTAGCGGTGAGGCTCTGGCCGTTGACCTTCACGCCGGTCAGTTCGGTGGGGTCTGCAGTGGCGGAGCCGGAGGCGCTTGCGTTTGCCTGGGCTGCTGCCGCTTCGTAGGCGGTGGTGTCTTCGATTTCGGTGTGCTCTGCCAGGTAGCGGTTGTACGCCCAGCCTGCACCGCCGCCGACTACTGCGAGTGCGCCGAGGCCGCCGCCGATGAAAATTCGACGGGTGAGCTTCTTCTTGGCTAGCTTCTGCTCTGCAACGGTTTGCGCTGCGCTAGCTTGTTCAGCCGCGGTCTGGGTGGTCTGGTCAATGTTCTGAGTCATGTTCTGTTCGTTGTTCATGTCTCTAGAATGCCGGGCTATTCTCTGTGCCAGGCATGACTAAGCTGTGCAGAAGCTATGTATACTTATTCATTTCAAACTTTTTTATTACTGCCTATGCTTTATTACCAGATGGCGCTATGCATATCTATGTATAAACATGTGTATTGGCTTTGTGTTCCGCATAGTCAAGAACCCCCGCGGGCAACCTGTCCTCGCGCACACGCCTGAGAGTGCATCCTCAAAAACTGCGGGCACGAAAAAACCGGCTGAGCACCCCGTGCGGGGCCTCAAGCCGGTTCATCATCTATGAAATACGCTCGGTCGATATACACCGAATCATTCCGCGTATTCTTTATGCCTCATCCTCGTAGGACGCGTACTTTTCTGCGTATGCCGAGTAGTCGTCCTCGTCGTCATAGCGACGGCGGGACGAATCGGAGGACTTCGTTTTCTTCGCGCTGCTGAGCTCGCGCTCGAGTGCGCTGTAGTCGGTCTCGGGGCTGAAGTACTTCATCTCCCGAGCCTGCCTAGTTGCTTTAGCCTTCTGACGGCCGCGCCCCATGGCGTGACCCCCTCTTTCATCCTGTCCGAGGCGAACAGCGCGCGCGGCGCATCGCTCTCGGATCGTTCAACAGTCTTTACTACACTATAGAGTACCCTGTTTCAGCCCTGAATGTCTCGCTCAACGGCACCTATTTTGCGTATCATGACACTTCTTCGCACCGGAACAACCGTTTTATTTTGCACCCGCGGCTTTTTACCCCAGACGCCACACACCCTATATAACACGTAGCCCCGCATCGGATATATCACTACATCCGATGCGGGGCGGGTGTCTCTGCCTCCGGCTCACTCACAAGACCGGGTTCGGAGAGGGTACCGTGCCGGTCATGACATCCAGCACGGAGCTTGAGGGGCACTCCTGCCGCTTAGCTTGCAGTGAAGGAGCCCAGCGAGGTGGCGTTAGAAGCCAGGGTGGTGCTGGAGGCATCCACGCTATCGGTGGTGGTGTACACGGTGTAGCTCTCGCCCTTGGTGATCTTGGAGCTGGAGACCAGGATCAGTGTGGTGCTGGAGTTAGCCACCTTGTAGTTCGCCACCACGTTACCGGAGGAGTCGGTCACCTGTACGGTGGTGCCGGCACTCAGGTTCGATACGTTGCTGATCTTCACGTAGCCGCTGGTGGAGTTGGTCGAGGGCGCCTCGAACATGTCACCGGAGTTAGCCGCGGTCACGGTCGCGCCGTTGAGCAGCAGGTCGCCATTGGTATCCAGGGAGGTGTTACCACCAGTGAAGGGGCCGTTGACAATCACGGTGCCACCGGAGAGGGTTGCCGTACCGTTGGAGTCGATGCCATCGCCGTTCGCGTTCACGGTGACCGTACCGCCGGAGATGTTGATGGTTGCGTCGACGACCTCGAAGGTGCCGCCGCCACCGCCCATACCGCCACCTGCGCCACCGCCAGCCGGGGGCTGACCCATAGTGCCCGAGGGAGCCTGACCGCCTGCCGGAGCCTGACCAGCCTGACCGCCCTGTGCGGTCTGGGTAGTCTGCGTGGTAGAGGTCGAAGCCGACTCAGTACCGGTCGAGCTAGTGCTGGTGGTGCTGTACGAGGCGTTGATACCGTCATCGGAGCTGGTCACGTTCACGGTGCCGTCCAGGATGTTGATGTACTGCGCCTCGATACCCTCGTTCGCCTGGGTAATGTTCAGGGTACCGCCCGAAATCTCCAGCACGCGCTCGGCCTTGAAGCCGTCATCACCTGCAGAGATGTTCACGGTACCGCCGCTCAGGCGTACCCAGCCGCGGTTGCCGTCGGTGTCATTGGTTGCCTTGATGCCGTCCTTGGTGGCGGTCACGGTGATGGTGCCGTCCAAGATATCGACGTAGTCCTTACCCTTGATGCCGGTGTTTGCCGCGGTCACCTCCAGGGTGCCGGAGGCAATGACCAGGCCGTCAGTGGTGTGGATGCCCTCTTCGTACTTGCCCTCAACCTTCAGGGTGCCTTCACCGGCAAGGGTCAGGTCGCTCTTGGAGTAGATGGCGGCGTCGGGGCTGCCGCTGGCGGTATCCGAGTAGGAGGAGCCGTCAGAGACGGTGTTGGTGGTGCCCGAGGCGGTGTAGATGACGACCTCATCCGCCTCAACCACGTTGATTGCCGCGCCGGTGGAGTTGGTGATGGTCGCGTTATCCAGAATCAGGCGGACCATATCGCTGTCGGCTGCCTCAACCTTGATCTGGCCCTCGTAGGTGCCACTCAGGCGGTAGTTACCCGCCTTGGTAATGGTGATGACGCCGTCGCTGACGGTCACGCCGTCGGTCGCGGTCGGGTTAGAAAGATCGATAGTAACTTCGCTGGAGGAATCCCAGGTCAGATCCTTCGCGGAGTAGTGGGTGTCCTCGGCGAGCTTCGCGCCGCTCTTCACGTCGGTGGAGAAGGAGTCCGCCACCTTCGACGTGGTGTCCGAGGTGCTCGACGCGGAGGTGCTGGTTGCGCTCGAAGCGCTGGTATTCGAGGTCGAGGTTGCCGAGCAGCCGGTCAACGCCAGGGCTGCCAGGAGGGTAATGGAGGTTGCGCTCTTAATCATATTGCTCTTTTTCACGGGTTTTCCTTTGTGATTGGGTGACTACTCGCGGAGAGCTAGCGCCACAGGTTTGGGGAGTACAGGTTGTATGTGAAATGTGAATATGTGTGAGAGCGGTTATTGCCTGTGTGGGGCGAATAAAGCCAGTGTTGTGTTTGGTTCGGGGGGGGTATAGGTTAGGGGGCTGGGGGTGCGGGTAAGGTAGGTGCACTACCCTACCCGCGCATCCCAGGTTGCCGTTTAGGCGGGTTGCCGTTTAGGCGGCTGCGAAACGCTCAGTCAGCAGCTTCTGGTAGTCCTCTTCGGTCATCTCATCCACGTTCAGGCGGGTGCCCTCAACCGGTTCCAGGTGCATCCAGTTCTTCAGGGTTTCTGCCCACTTGTTGCTTGCCAGCTGCGGGTTCAGCGCCGCCATACCGGTTGCAAACTTGGAAATCTTCGCGGGGGTGATGCCCGCATCCCAGAGGTGCTGGTCTGCCACGGAGGGCTCCACGCCGGACTTGGTTTCGATGATGACCGCGTTCGGCAGGCCGTAGGTAGTGCCAACCAGGTTGCCGTGGAAGTTGCGGTAGTTCACGCCCGCCATGAGGATGTTCTCGGAGAGAGGGGTCCAGGTCAGGTTGGTGTCTACCGTCATGCGGGAGGCGACCGGGTTCTTCTCGCTCTGCGGCAGGAAGACCGTGGTACGGCGGTAGCCGGTGGTCAGGACCGCCTCCAGCTTGTGCACGGGGCCAGCGAGGATATCGCCGAGTGCTGCGGTGATGTACTCGTGACCTTCCGCGGTGAGCTGATCGCGGTTCTCGAAGGTGTACGGGATACGCTTCTTGACGGTCATATCCTGCTCACCGTCGGTCTTGACCTCCAGGAAGGTCAGCTTCGAGTCCAGGTAGCTACGGGTACGGATCTTGAAGGTGTCGTCGCGGCTGTAGGCTGCCGAGTGGTAGCTCTGCATCTGCGGGGTGTCGAAGTAGACCGAGTCGTAGGCGAAGTCGCGCTGGCCCTTGATGTCCATGACGGATGCGTCTGCATCGAGCGTGGAGAGTACCTTGGCGGCGGTTTCTGCGTCGACAATGTACTTGCGGTCCACACGGGTCTGCATGGCTGCCTTTTCGTTCATGGCTTCGAGGCTGATGCTCTTCCACTCTGCGGGGATGATGTTTGCGGCTGCGTTAGTCATGGGTCTTCGTCCTTCTGGGGTGCCGTCCCTGCGTGCTGGGGGGCGGCGTGTCGTGGGTATCGGAGATGTTTGTGCAGTTGGAGTGAATCGGAGGCTTTTATGCCGACTGGTCTTACTTGCCCACCAGGGTGCGCTGGAGCGGAACCATCCGGGTGTCCAGGGTGGTGTGCGCCTCGGCGGTAGGTGCTACCGGCTGGCGGGTTGCGGTCATCTGCGGTGCTACCGCCTGAGCGGCTACAGGCTGTGCCGCCTCCACTGCCGCGGGGGTGCCGCCCTCGGTGGGTTCCTTGGGCTGGTAGGTGACGGTGGCGCGGGTCAGGTTGTTCACCATGTCCAGCTCGGTGATCTTCGCCGAGGTGACGGTGTAACCCAGGCGAGCGCTCAGGTATACCTTGAGCTCTTCCTCATCGCTGATCGCACGATCGGCGGTGACGGTCTGAGTCTGATCGGTAGAGACCGGGGTGCTGCGCGAGTCGAGAATCGCGATGAGGCCGACCAGGGTAGCCATGAGGCCGAAGGCGATGTACGCCGGGCTAATGTTCACACCTGCGATCATGCCGACCGAGAGAGCTACGAAGTAGTAACCCACCTCGCGCTGGCTCAGGGCGGTGGATCGCAATCGGATAATCGACAGGACACCGAAGAGGCCCATACCCATAGCGGATGCGTTCGATCCGGCGGATACCAGCGCCACCGAGACGGTGAAGATGCCGGCGTTGATGACCGCGTAGGAAATCATCAGTTCGCGGTTGCGGTGCCGCACCATGTAGAGGGTGCAGAGAGCTGCGATGGCTATGGCATCGGCAATCGCCATGGTCAGAATAGTCATTGGGTGCTCCAGATATCGTGTCGTGATGTTCGCGGTGCTCTTTGCTGTCTGTTCATCAGCTTCGGGCTGTGCGTTCTTTGTAGTATCTAGATTCCCGTGCAAGCCTGTGTTTACCCTGTGTTGCCCTTAACTTAGAGATAAGTGTTATATGTCTCTAATAAATACCCTTATCGTGGCGCTATTCAATCGTAATTTTTCTCTTTTCTCGCGTCCTTGACGGAGCATCCCCCACAGCCTCAAAAGGCACAAAAAATGGGCCCCCTCCGATATGGAGGGAGCCCATAAAAGTAGCTAAAAGCTTAGCGACTAGGCGTTATTATGCCTTCTTGCGCATGCGGGTTGCCACGATGGTCGCGCCACCAGCACCCAGAGCAATCAGACCCAGACCAGCAGCGGTCATCGCACCGGATGCACCGGTCTTAGCCAGGGAAGAAGAGCTCTTGGAGGATGCGTTCGAGGAACCGGAGTCCAGGTTGTCACCGGAGCCGGAGCTCAGCGAAACGCTGTCGGAGTTCTGGTAGTCGGGACGCAACTCGCAACCAATACCGTCACCGTCGGCGTCGAACTTCTCCAGGAAGTCGGGATCACCCTTGTAGATGGGGCCGCCACGGTCTGCCCACACATCAGCGCAGTTCGGGTAACGAGACTTTCCAGATCCGTTAGAAGAGCCCTTAGAGTCAGCCTTATTCTCATAGTTGGGGTCCTCGTCACAGCCCTTATTGTCACCGTCAGCGTCGAACTTCTCACGGAATTCGGGATCACCCTTGTAAATGGGGCCGCCACGGTCTGCCCACACGTCAGCACAGTTCTGGTACTTGTAGGTCTTCTCATCCTTTGCGGAGGAGTCGGAGCCCTGCTCAGACTTCTGCTCATCAGACTTCTGCTCTTCGGCAGGCTTCTGATCCTCAGCGGGCTTGGTTTCCTTAGCCTCCTCAACGGCGGGTGCGGAGGTCTCTTCAGCAGGCTTGGGAGCCTCGGTGGTCGGAGCCGGGGTCGAGTCCTCGGAGGGAGCGGGGGTCGGATCCTCGGAGGGAGCCGGAGTCGGGTCCTGAGAAGGAACGGGGGTCGGGTCCTCCGAAGGAGCCGGTGCGGGCTGCTCTGCAACCTTAATGGTCACGGTAGCTGCCTTACCGCCGCGGGGAACGTCGCCGTCCTTCAGGGAGCCGGACAGCAGGTAAATGTCGACAGAAACGCTGCCGTGCAGCTCTGCCTGCCAGGGGATAGTAACGGAGAAGTTGCCAGCCGCGTCAGCATGGATTTCCAGGTAATCCTGGCCGTCAATCTTAACGGCACCCTTGTTCAGCTTCAGTGCCAGAACGGAACCGGAGGTGCCGTCAGCGGTCTTGAAGCCTTCGCCGCCAATGTTCAGGCCCTGACCCTCAACCCATACGTCGGGGGCGAAGAACTGTGCAGAGTCTGCGTAGGTGTAGACAACCTGAGGTGCGCCTTCAACAGCGAAGGTTGCGGGGACGGAAGTAGCAACGAGGCCACAGCCGATGAGTGCGGTGGCGCCGATGCGTGCAATATTGTTTCGAATGTTCATGCCCCCCATTCTAACGAGCGAAGCTTAGGATACCGGCACCCAAGACGTCAATTTATTATGACCTAACTCACAAAACATATTTTTCTTGAAGGTTTCTTGAAGGCATGGTTGAACTATATAAGCCTTTTACACCGCTGTGCACACCCAAACTCTCAACCTGGCATTGAAGAAACTAACAAGTACATACCCCACCCCATCAGCACAACCCAACAGTAAAAACCACCCTGTTAAACGCGAAAATCCCCTCCGCCCGAACGTTCAAAAGCGTTCAGGGAAAGGGACCTTCATACACACCGCACCGGGCGGCGGCAACAGTTCTTAGGAGTTCTTGCGCTTACGCACAGCAGACACGCCAGCAACACCCAGACCCAGAGCTACCAGACCCATACCAGCAATGGTGAAGGCGTTAGAAGCACCGGTGTTAGCCAGGGAAGAGCGCTGAGCACGGCTCGAAGTGTAGCTGCTCGAAGAGGAAGAGCCGCCGCCCAGGTTATCCAGACCACCAGAGTTACGGGACGAAGAACCCGAGGAGCTGTTGGAGGAGGAACCGTCGGTCACCTCGCTGTTAATGACCTCGCAACCCAGGCCGTTACCGTCGTTATCAAACTTCTTGCGGAAGTCCGGGTGGCTCTTATGCATGGGCGCCAGGCCAGCGGCCGCAACCTCTGCACAGTTCGCGAAGCGAGTGCTCTCAGCCGAAGCGGTCACCTGCTCGGTAGCAGAGGCAGAATCACCCAGCTGATCCTTCGCCTCGTTCGCAACGGATGCACTCTGATTAGCAGAAGCCGACTCGGTAGCAGATGCCGAAGCGGAGGGGGTAGCCACCACAGAAGCAGAAGCCGATGCGGTAGCCGAGGGGCTCACCGAAGCGGTAGCGGAAGCCTTCTCCTCGGCGCGGTCCTTAATCTTTGCATCCACGGAGGCAACAACCTCATCAGCGGCGGTAGCCGAAGCCGAAGGAGTCGCAGATGCGGAGGGCGCAACAGAAGCGGAGGGGGTAGCCACCACGGAAGCCGAAGCAGAAGCGGTTGCCGAAGGGCTCACCGAAGCGGTAGCGGAGGGGGTTGCTTCCTGAACGGAACGAGCCTCAATCTTCACGGTCGCAGCCTTGCCGCCGCGAGCGGTGTCGTTGTCCTTCAGGGAGCCGGAGAGCAGGTAGACGTCCACGGAGATACGCTCATCCAGGTCGTTCTGCCAGGGAATGGAAACGGAGAAGTTGCCCTTCTCATCAGCCTGAACTTCCAGGTAGTCCTTGCCGTCAATCTTGACGGAGCCCTTGTTCAGCTTGATAGCGATGACGGAGCCGGAGGTGCCGTCCTGAGTCAGGAAGCCTTCGCCGGTAATCTTCAGGGTTTCGCCCTTGTACCAGACCTCAGAGATGTGGGAAGTCGCCTTGTCGGAGTAGACGTGGGTGACGGACTCTTCACCGTTCTGAGCGAACGTTGCGGGGATTGCGGTGACCGCCAGACCGCAACCGATCAGGGCGGTGGCACCGAAGCGAGTGATAGTGTGTCGAATGTCCATCCCATCATTTTATCCCCGCACGGTGGGCATATCCGCCTGTCCAGGGGCTATTTGCAATGACTTGCAACACAAAATAGCACTTTCGTGCACTTAATGATGGGTCAGTGCACGCACGGCAAAATTCGCCAGAGAAACAGCATTCATTGGGGAAACAGCGCCGCCTAGACCCCTGCAGCGACCCCGGCAACACCCCCTGCAACCTTAAACGTCAACGGCGTCGAGCATGAGTTCCAGCGCCTCACCCACGCCGCTGCGCCACAGGTAGGTTGCTTTCGCATCCGCACGACCCGGACCGCCGTTAATCACAGCGACCGGCTTGCCGGCACGCAGAGCCTCCAGCACAATCTTGTAGCTGCTCATAACCGCCACCGAGGAGCCCACCACCAGCAGCGCCGAACATTCAGCGAGCATGGCGTCCTTGAGTGCCTTACGTTCGGCGGGCACGGACTCGCCAAAGTACACCACATCCGGCTTGAGGCGGGTCGAACCGCAGGCGATGCAGGGCACCATCTGAAAATCGCGAATATAGCGCTCGTCCAGCTCCACGTCACCGTCAGGGTTCACGCGCAGCTCTTCGTCTTCAAGGCGCGCCAGGTAGCCGGGGTTCGCCGCGTCCAGGCGTGCATCCAGGCTTTCGCGGCTCTCGTCCTGCCCGCAGTCCAGGCACACAATACGGGAGAGGTCACCGTGCAGTGCCAGCAGGCGGCAGCTTCCAGCGCGGGCGTGCAGCCCATCCACGTTCTGCGTAATCACGCCGCTCACGGCACCCAGCTGCTCCAGCTCGGCGAGCGCATAGTGGGCGCGGTTCGGTTCGGCTCGGCGCATGCGGCGCCAACCCACGTAGGAGCGCGCCCAGTAGCGTTGGCGGGCGGCGTCATCGTAGCGGAATTCCTGGTAGGTCATGGGGCGGTGGTCGTGCAGGGAACCGCCGGGTCCGCGGTAGTCGGGGATGCCGGATTCGGTGCTTACTCCCGCGCCGGTGAGCACGAGAACCTTACCCGCCTTGAGTAGCTCGGCAATACCCGCGGAGGCGTATTCTTCGTCGTGCGGGGTGGCGTTCTCAGAGACAACGCGCTGAATCGAGCGGATTGCGGCACGGTGCACGGAGGCGATTTCTTCGCGCTGCTCACCGGCGGCGGCGAAGTTCTGGTGGTCAGTCCAGCGGTCCATTCTTCTCCTCAATGCTCTGTGTACTAGTGCGGTTCAGCGCGGTTCTAACGCGTTAAACGGCTGTGGGGCACCCCCTTTCGAGGGTACCCCACAGCCTATTTCGTATGGTTTCGAATGTGCAAACTCAGCCACGGGCTAAGTCCGCCCAGCAGACCGGTTTAGTTCTCAGCCTTCTGCTCACGCTCGGAGGTCACCGACAGACCGTCGCTGGCAACGTCCGGGTTCACATCCACGGTCACGGTGTCGCCGTCGTGGATTGCACCGGAGAGGATGCCTCGAGCCAGGCGGTCGCCAATCTCGCGCTGTACCAGGCGGCGCAGCGGGCGGGCACCGAATGCCGGGTCGTAGCCGGTCTTACCCAGCCACTCCAGGGCGGCGGGGGTGACGTTCAGGGTGAGGCGGCGGTCCTCCAGACGCTTAGCAATGCTCTTGATCTGCAGGCCCACAATCTGGCCCAGGTTCTCAGCCGACAGGGGCTGGAACATGATGATGTCGTCCAGTCGGTTGAGGAACTCGGGGCGGAATGCCTGGTGGACAACCTCCAGCGCCTTCTCGGAGCGCTCCTCGAAGGGCAGGTCCTGGTTGACCAGGTACTGCGAACCGAGGTTCGAGGTCAGAATCAGGATGACGTTGCGGAAGTCCACGGTGCGGCCCTGACCGTCGGTCAGGCGGCCGTCATCGAGTACCTGCAGCAGGATGTCGAAGACCTCGGGGTGTGCCTTCTCAACCTCGTCGAGCAGGACCACCGAGTAGGGGCGACGGCGTACAGCCTCGGTCAGCTGACCGCCCTCTTCGTGGCCGACGTATCCGGGAGGGGCACCGACCAGGCGAGAAACGGTGTGCTTCTCGGAGTACTCGCTCATGTCGATACGTACCAGGGCACGCTCGTCATCGAACTGGAACTCAGCCAGTGCCTTAGCCAGCTCGGTCTTACCGACACCGGTCGGGCCCAGGAACAGGAAGGAACCAATCGGGCGGTCCGGGTCGGAGATACCGGCGCGGGCGCGGCGCACAGCGTCAGAGACAGCGACCACTGCGGCTTCCTGACCAATCAGGCGGGCACCGATGCGCTTCTCCATTTCGAGCAGCTTCTCAGACTCACCCTGCATCATGCGACCTGCGGGAATGCCGGTCCAGGAGGAAATCACCTCGGCGATATCGTCTGCGGTGACCTCTTCGGAGACCATAGATTCGTTCTTGGCGTTGTCCTCGGCGCGCTGTGCTTCTTCCAGCTCAGCCTGCTTTGCGGGAATCTCACCGTACAGCAGGCGGGATGCCTCGGCGAGGTTGCCTTCACGCTGTGCTACCTCGGCGCGGGAACGCAGCTCGTCAATCTCAGTCTTGAGGTCACCCACACGGTTCAGGCTAGCCTTCTCGGCCTCCCAACGGGCGTTGAGGGCGTCGAGCTCTTCCTTCTTGTCCGCCATATCCTTGCGCAGGGCCTCCAGGCGCTCAACCGATGCGGGATCGGTCTCGTCAGCAAGAGCCAGCTCCTCCATGGTGAGACGGTCCACGGCGCGGCGCAGCTGGTCAATTTCCTCCGGTGCGGAGTCAATTTCCATGCGCAGGCGGGATGCTGCCTCGTCAATCAGGTCAATTGCCTTGTCCGGCAGCTGACGGGAAGGAATGTAACGATTAGACAGGGTTGCTGCGGCAACCAGCGCGGAGTCAGCAATCTGCACCTTGTGGTGTGCCTCGTAGCGTTCCTTCAGGCCACGCAGAATACCGATGGTGTCCTCGACGCTGGGCTCGCCCACGTACACCTGCTGGAAGCGGCGCTCCAGGGCGGGGTCCTTCTCGATGTTCTCGCGGTACTCGTCCAGGGTGGTGGCACCAATCAGGCGCAGTTCGCCTCGAGCAAGCATGGGCTTGAGCATGTTGCCTGCGTCCATGGAGCCTTCGGATGCGCCAGCACCGACAACGGTGTGAATCTCGTCGATGAAGGTCACAATCTGGCCCTCGGACTTCTTGATTTCTTCGAGGACTGCCTTCAGGCGCTCCTCGAATTCACCGCGGTACTTTGCGCCTGCAACCATGGAGCCCAGGTCCAGGCTGATGAGGGTCTTACCGCGCAGGGATTCGGGCACGTCGCCGGAAACCATGCGCTGTGCCAGGCCTTCCACGACGGCGGTCTTACCGACGCCGGGCTCACCAATCAGAACGGGGTTGTTCTTGGTTCGGCGGGAGAGCACCTGCACGACGCGGCGAATCTCAGAGTCGCGGCCGATGACCGGGTCGAGCTTGCCTGCGCGGGCAATGGCGGTCAGGTCGGTGCCGTACTTTTCGAGAGCCTGGAAGGTGCCCTCGGGGTCGGGGGTGTCCACGGTGCGGTCTCCTCGGACGTTGGGGATGGTCTGTGCGATGAGCTCTGCGGTAGCGCCGAGCTTGTGCATTGCTTCAGCGGTGCTATCGGTTCCGCTGGCAATGCCCAGCAGAATCATTTCGGTAGAAACGTAGGTATCTCCGAAGCCCTGGGCGCGGGTCTGTGCCGCCTGCAGAGCGGAAAGCGCGGCACGGCTGAGGGAGGCATTCTGCACGGAGGCACCGGATGCCTTGGGCAGCTTCTTGATTTCGGCGGATGCCGCCTCGGAGATAGCGTCCACATCCAGGCCAGCAGCCTTGAGGACTGCTACGGCGACGCCTTCGCGCTGGTCCATGAGGGCCTTGAGGATGTGCGCGGTTTCAATAGTGGGGTTACCGGCGGTTTGAGCATTAGTATTTGCCGCCGAGATGACTTCTTGACTCTTGGTGGTGAACTTGTTGTCCATGATGTTCCTTTCGCATTTCGAGGGGCTTATCCTATGCGCCCCTGCATTACATAACTTGAGTCTACTCCACTCAATTATGTTTCGCAAGCCTCCTGCAAAAAAATTTTCATATTTTTCACCCCACCTCACACCCCTGACCCCCAAACAAAAGCCCCAGACAAAAGCCCCAGTCAAAACCGCATTGTTATACTGACCGGACTGGGTACTTGCGAGGCTGGGCGCTTGCGGGCTCCCGCAACAATCACAGTCACGAATGGGGACCCACATGAAAATACTGGTTCTAGGTGCAACCGGCCGCACCGGTTACCTCTTCACCCGCAAAGCCCTAGAGGAGGGGCACACCGTCACCGCCTACGTGCGCAACCCCGACAAGGCGCTAACACTTTTGGGGGCGCACCAAAATCTCACTATCGTTCCGGGAGCCCTGAACGATGCCGAGCAGCTCGCCGCAGCATCCTCCGGGCAGGACGTCATGGTGAGCGTCCTGGGGCAGAAAGCCACGGTGCGAGAGTTTCTCTCCTCCACGTTCATGCAGGAGCGTCTGCCCCTCATCATGGAGGCGGTCACGGGCGCAGGCGTAAAGCATTGCGTTCTGATGAGCGCCTACGGTGTGGGCGATACGGTACGGACCGCGTCCCTGCCCATGCGCCTGGTATGCAAGGTCATCATGCGCAGCATTTTTACCGACAAGGTTAAGGCGGACGCCCTGGTTGCCGAATATCAGCCGTATATTTCGCATGCACATCCGGGCAGGCTGACCGACAAGCCAGGTAAGGGCGGGGTGAAGGTGTTTGATATGGCGAGCGTCGAGCGAACTCCGGGCATTCCGACGATTGCCCGTGAAGACGTCGCCGATGCGCTGCTCACTATCGCCAAGAACCCCCAGAACGCGGGCACAGATTTTTTGGTGACGATTGGGGACGTTGCCCTACGCTCGCGCCAGAAATAAACCGGTAGGCTTAATGACATGACGACTACGAACACCTTCCCCGCCGCCATTCTCTTCGACCACGACGGAACCCTCGTCGATACCGAACCCGTATGGGCTGCCGCAAAGGTTGCTCTCACCGCAGAATTTGGCGGCACCTGGACCGAGCAGGACACCCTCGACTGCCTGGGCCTATCCATGCAGTTCACCCTGGATCGCCTGCGCGAGCGCGGCGTGAACCTGCCGGACGAGGAGATTAACGATCGACTGGTGGCGAAGGTGCGCGAGGCCCTGGCGCAGCAGCCGGTCGAGTTCCTTCCTGGCATTGAGCGTTTCCTCTCGGAGGTTCACGATGCACAGATTCCGGCCGCCATCGTCACAAACGCAACCACCTCCGTGGCTCGCCGCACCGCAAACGCGGCACCCGAGGGCACGTTCTCGGTGGTTATTGGCAACGATGAGACCACCAACCCCAAGCCGGACCCGCAGCCCTATCTTTTGGCGGCGGAGCGTCTTGGTGTTGATCCGACTCAGTGCGTGGCTCTTGAGGACTCCCCGTCGGGCGTGCGCAGTGCGACCGCGGCGGGTATGCGTGTCATTGTTGTGCCGGGCGAGCTGGAGGTTCCGGCGGAGCTGGGCACCGCGCGCCTCAAGCATGAGGAGCTGACTCTGGAGGCGGTTCGCGCGCTGGCGTAGCCGCCCGATTCGCGCGCGGAAAGCTCTGCAGAAAGGCTAGAGGCCCTGTAGAAAACTGAATACACTTCACCATAAAGGGTGGGATGCACGATATGAGATACCGCGCGTCCCACCCTTTGTGCGTGCTTGGGCGGTGAGCCACGCGGGCATTTGGGGCTGGCACGTTTGGGCAGGAGCTTTTGAATAGCGCCTTTTGAGCAGGGACTTTTGGGCAGGAGCTTTTAAGTGCGGCGCGACACATAGATGACAATTTATTACGAATTACTCAAAATAACCTTGACAATGGTTCCTTAAAATGGTTTACTCATAATAACGGTTCGGCGGGGCGACAAATCCCACCGGACCACAAGCATCACAGCATCATGAAGGAGACCATCATGGCATTCGCAAACTACACCGCACCCGGCCTGACCATCGAAGAAGGCAAGGGCATTTCCGAGGTTCTCCAGGCACGTCTGCACGACCTGAACGACCTGCACCTGCTGCTGAAGCACGCTCACTGGAACGTGACCGGCCCCGGCTTCATCGCCGTTCACGAAATGATTGACCCCCAGGTCGACACCGTCCGCGAGTTCGTCGACGCCATCGCAGAGCGCATGGCAACCCTGGGCGCAACCCCCAACGGCCTGGCTGGCGCACTGGTCGCACAGCGCACCGTCGAGGACTACCCCGTCGGCCGCGCACGCGTTGCTGACCACCTGCACGCCCTGAACGACGTGTACACCCGTGTGATCAAGGATCACCGCAAGGCAATTGCTTTTGCCGGTGAGTCCGACCCCGTCACCGAGGACCTGCTGATCGGTCAGACCGCCGAGCTGGAGAAGTTCCAGTGGTTCATCCGTGCGTTCCTGGAGAACGGCGAAGGCAACATCTAAGCCGCAACCATCTAAGTTGTAGCCTCTAAACTGCAGCCTACCTATGGCGGCAAGTTATATAGGCGTTAGCTTTTAGAGTCACAAGCCGGGCGGGTGCGCTCTCCTTATGGAGGGTGCACCCGCCCGGCTTTTTATGCTCGAAGCTACCCCGCTTACTCCCAACCACTTTTACCTTTCCCGGCACTTGAGTCCTCGTCCGTGCGGTATCACAAAGTACGTTGAGGCGAACATTAACACCGGGTTAGGCCGTCCTAGATTTTCTGTTCGAAGTGCTCTACAGTGGTTCACTGATCAACTCAGAACACACAGATCGAACGCATGATTGCGCGCCCGGGAGATACCCGGCGCGACCCGCATCCGGCGGAAAGAGAGATATGAGCACGCACGCCCCGAACGAGCACGGCGAAGACACGTACGGCGAGCAGACCGAGAAGCTTCAAGCTGACGCGGCCGAGGCCGAAAGGACCGCAGCTGAGGCAACCGAGCACAAGCCGACCCGCCACAGTGCGGTTACTTCCCCCTCCCCCGCGCAGATTAAGCGTTGGCGCCGCTACCTGGCTGATGAAGAGTCGGAGGCGCGCATCTACCGCTACCTGGCTCGCCGTGCCGAGGGCACCGACCGCGAAATCCTTCTGCAGGTTGCTGAGGCGGAGAAGCGTCACCAGCAGCATTGGCGTGACATGCTCGGTGAGCACGCGAATGTGCACGTGCGCCCGTCCATGCAATCTCTGGTGTTGCAGTTCTTGGCGAAGAACTTCGGTTCGGTGTTTATTCTGGCGATGGCTCAGCGCGCCGAGTCCCGCTCCCCCTACGCTGAGGATCCAGACGCTACCGAGGAAATGGCGGCTGACGAGGCAATTCACGAGGAAATTATTCGCGCCCTGGCGACTAATGGTCGCGAGAAGCTTTCGGGTAATTTCCGTGCGGCGGTCTTTGGCGCTAATGACGGTTTGGTCTCGAATCTGGCGCTGATTATGGGTATTACCGCATCGGGCGCGTCCAGCTCGATGGTTCTGCTCTCGGGTATTGCGGGCCTGCTGGCTGGTGCGCTGTCGATGGCGGCGGGTGAGTTCGTGTCGGTGCGTTCTCAGCGTGAGCTGCTGGATGCATCCCAGCCGACCCGGGTGACCCTGCGTGTGGCGGGTGATTTGGATCTGGACGCTAACGAGCTGGAGCTCATTTACCGTGCCCGCGGTATGGAGCCGGAGGCGGCGCATCACCGTGCGATGGAGCGTTTCGGCTACATGGATTGTGACTGTGATCCGTCGCTGTCTCACCGCGAGGATGAGGATCGTGAGGAGAATGTGGCTTTGGGTACCGATATTGGTGCCGCCGCTGCTTCGTTTGCGTTCTTCGCTTCGGGTGCGCTGGTTCCGATTCTGCCCTATATCTTTGGCTTGTCGGGTGTGTTCGCGATGGTGCTGTCTCTGCTGTTTGTGGGTGCGGCGCTGGGCTTCACCGGCGGCGTGGTGGGCCTGCTTTCGGGTGCTTCCCCGCTCAAGCGCGGTGTTCGTCAGATTCTAATTGGCTTTGGCGCTGCGTTCGTGACCTACCTGCTGGGTCTGGCGTTCGGCACGACGGTCGGCTAGTTACAACACCCCCAATAAGCTCTCGACAAGTGTATATAGCCGCTCTGGAATTTGTTTTCAAGCGTTTGAGAACTATTCGGATGCAGAAATCCCCGGTGGATACATTCAGTGTATCCGCCGGGGGTTTTCTATATGTTCTTACCCTGCATGAGGGGTTGATCTATTACGGGTGAATCTCCGCGGTGGTGGCCTGACCGGAAACGCTCTCCGAACCGCTCGCGCCGTTGCCGGAGTAGGTCAGGTTTGCGACCTGCACGCTGGAGGTCTGCTTGTACGAAACCCAGCCGTCGTTTGCCGGGAAGCGCAGCTGCGCCGGCATGAAGTTGGTCTGGCTGTAGTACTTGGTGCCGGACTGCTTCATGGTGTACGCCTTGCTGGTGGTGTAGACGATACGACCCTTGAAGGTGTAGGTGCCGTCAGAGTTTTTGGTGACGGTCGGTACTTCTGCGGTCCAGGTGCCGGCGGTCTGCGCGACGGACAGGTACTTTGCCTGGCCTGCGGAGGCTACCAGTTCGGTGGTCTTACCGGTCAGCTTGCGACCGGAGGGGGCCCATGCCTGACCGTTGATCTTACCGAGCTTAAGGAGCGACTGTGCGCTGGCGGCGACGGTGTACTCAACCTCGGTTACGAAGGTTGCGCCAGCTGCGAGGGTGACGCTGCTGCCGGGGATGTAGCCGGTGCCGGTTGCGGTGTCCTTGGTCGGTACGGACCACCAGAAGCCGCTGGAGGACATGTATGCGCCGTTTGCGCCGGTCTGGGAGTTGGTGACGGGGGTGAACTTACCTTCGCCGTTGACGTAGGTTGCGCTCTTGGGCTTGGAGGTTGCGTCGTCCCAGTTGATGTCGGAGTCGGGGGTGCCGGAGGCAGTGAAGTGTGCCTCGGGGCTTGCCGGGTTGATGGTGCCGGTGTTGTTGGAGGATGCGTAGCCGACGTAGCCGCCGTTGTTCTGCACGCTGACGTACACGCCGTACTGCACGCCGGGGGTTTCCTTGGATGCGGCGTAGGCAGGTACTGCTGCGGAGGCTGCGACGACGGGTGCGGACCAGACGCCTGCCTTTGCGATGGTGCGGCGAGAGATGGGCTGAGTCATGAGTGTAGTGATCTCCTGTGAGTGTTTGGTGTTTCTTAGAGCCGCTCAGAATGGTTCTGACTAGGCTCAATGCACTCCAGTATACAAAGGTTGAGGTTATATCTGCACCTTAATTAGGGCGGATGTGCACAATCTTACTTTCTGTCGCAAGTTCTACCGCTATGGTTCAAACACCTCAAAAGCACCCTCAAATCCCAGCACTGCTCGACAGCTGGAGCGGCTCAACCTTCCTCTTTTTTTCCCCCCCCCCCGGCGCATCCCCAGCGCCTCCAGTATTTTCCAACGCGCTGTCTCTGTTGAGTTCCCGGTTAAAGCACAGATGCCGGTAGCCTCATGGACTACCGGCATCTGCCGCAATACTATGCTGTTTACTTCGCTGCGAAGATTTCGCGCATCAGGTTTGCAGCCTCGGAGGGGGTCTTACCGACCTTCACGCCTGCTGCTTCCAGAGCTTCCTTCTTCGCCTGAGCGGTACCGGAGGAACCGGAGACGATAGCGCCTGCGTGGCCCATGGTCTTACCCTCGGGAGCGGTGAAGCCCGCAATGTAACCAACGACGGGCTTGGTCACGTTTGCCTTGATGTACTCTGCAGCACGCTCCTCAGCGTCACCACCGATCTCACCAATCATGACGATTGCTTCGGTCTCGGGGTCAGCTTCGAAAGCTTCCAGAGCGTCGATGTGGGTGGTGCCGATGATGGGGTCGCCACCAATACCGATAGCGGTGGTGAAACCAATGTCGGACAGTTCGTACATCAGCTGGTAGGTCAGGGTACCGGACTTGGAAACCAGACCAATCTTGCCCTTGCCGGTGATGTTCGCCGGGATAATACCAACCAGGCACTCCTCGGGGGAGATGATGCCGGGGCAGTTGGGGCCAATGATACGGGTGATCTGCTTGCCGTTCTCGTCCACGGATGCCTTAGCAGCTGCCCAGAACTCTGCGGAGTCCTGAACCGGAACGCCCTCGGTGATGACGACGACGAGGCCGATCTTAGCCTCGATAGCCTCGAGAACTGCTGCCTTGGTGAAGGCCGGGGGAACGAAGACGATGGAGACGTTCGCGCCGGTCTTCTCCATAGCCTCAGCTACGGAACCGAAGACGTCCAGCTCGATGTCGGAGCCGTCCTTCGCCTTGTGGGTGACGGTGGTACCAGCCTTGCGAGCGTTCACGCCGCCCACAATGTTGGTGCCTGCTGCGAGCATGCGTGCGGTGTGCTTGGTACCCTCGCCACCGGTGATGCCCTGAACGATGACCTTGGAGTCCTTGTTCACAAAGATAGACATATTACTTCCTTGAAATCCTTTGCTGGCGATTACGCCTTGTGAGCGAGCTCTGCTGCCTTGTCGGCGCCGGAGTCCATGGTCTCAGCCAGAACAACCAGCGGGTGGTTCGCCTCGGAGAGGATGCGGCGACCCTCAGCAACGTTGTTGCCGTCCAGGCGCACAACCAGGGGCTTGGTTGCTGCGTCGCCCAGAATCTCCAGAGCCTTCACAATGCCGTCTGCCACTGCGTCACATGCGGTGATGCCGCCGAAGACGTTCACGAAAACGCTCTTGACCTGCTCGTCGCCCAGAATGATTTCCAGACCAGCAGCCATAACCTCAGCGGACGCGCCGCCACCAATATCAAGGAAGTTTGCGGGCTTGACGTTGCCGTGGTTCTCACCAGCGTATGCAACGACGTCCAGGGTGGACATAACCAGACCTGCACCGTTACCAACGATGCCGACCTCGCCGTCCAGCTTCACGTAGTTCAGGTCGAACTGCTTTGCCTTAGCTTCCAGCGGGTTCTCAGCGGACTTGTCCACGAGAGCCTCGTGCTCGGGCTGGCGGAATTCTGCGTTGTCGTCCAGGGAGACCTTGCCGTCCAGGGCGAGGATGGTGCCCTCGGGGGTCAGAACGAGGGGGTTAACCTCAACCAGGGTTGCGTCTTCCTTGGTGTAGACTTCGCCCAGCTTAACGAGAACGGGAACAACCTTCTCCTGCAGTTCTGCGGAGAAACCTGCTGCCTTAGCAATTTCCTCAGCCTTAGCCTGGTCCAGGCCAACCAGCGGGTCAACCTCGATCTTTGCCAGTGCCTCGGGGCGCTCAGCAGCGAGCTGCTCAATTTCCATACCGCCTTCTACCGAGCACATTGCCAGGTAGGAGCGGTTTGCACGGTCCAGCAGGAGGGAGAAGTAGTATTCTTCGGCGATGTCTGCGCCGTCAGCGACCAGCACGCGGTGAACGGTGTGGCCCTTGATGTCCATGCCGAGAATTGCCTTAGCGTGCTCGTAAGCTTCTTCGGGGGACTTTGCGAGCTTAACGCCGCCAGCCTTACCGCGGCCGCCGGTCTTAACCTGAGCCTTAATGACGGTCAGGCCGCCAATTTCCTCAGCTGCTGCCTTTGCTTCTTCAGGGGTGGTCGCAACAATGCCCTTGAGCACGGGTACACCGTGCTTTGCGAAGAGCTCGCGCGCCTGGTATTCGAAAAGGTCCACAGGTGTCCTTCTTCTTCGAAGTGGTGCCGAGTACTGGTGCACTCGGCCTGGTCATTAGAGGAGGTTCCCCCGTGTGGTCAGTACGGTGCGATAGGGGTCTCTCGCACCCGGCGCACACGCATCATTGACGCGGGGAATTTCTCTCGTCTCTACTCTATCGGATTCGGCGTGAGCTCGCACTCACAGAGCCCCAAATCTGAGATTTTAGCGACTCAGCTCACAAATATTTTGGGTATGTTCTACCCAAAGGGTGTGTACCGGGCAACTAACCCGAACTCGCACTCCCCCATCCGCCGCGAAATACCGGCGAACATGCGGCGTTTACCGCCGTGCTCTGCAAAGCCCCGGCCACCTTCTCAGCAGGCGGACAACACGCCCGGTACAGCGCACAAAAGAGAGGCGGGCACCCTCAGGTACCCGCCCTTCCATCGGCTTTATCAGGTTCTCGCTCCCGGCGCGCTAGCTCACTTTCTCCAGCGGCGCGTAACGCAACAGCAGACGCTTCTCTTCCGAACCGAAGCGGACCTTCGCCACGGTCTTATCGCCGCTACCCTCAACGGCGAGCACGCGGCCCTCACCGAACCTGGTGTGACGCACGGTATCGCCAACCGCCAGGGTCGGGATTTCCTTGCTCTGGTGCACGCGGGAACGGTTCGTCACCTTCGAGGTGGCCGCCGCCAGCCCGTAGCTTGCCGAGCCGTTAATATCCGCGGTGGACGGCTCAGAGCGGCGTGCG
This sequence comes from Rothia sp. HMSC066G02, assembly GCF_001813145.1. Lineage (NCBI taxonomy): Bacteria > Bacillati > Actinomycetota > Actinomycetes > Micrococcales > Micrococcaceae > Rothia > Rothia sp. HMSC066G02. Next base: position 22,408 of record NZ_KV811584.1, read on the forward strand.
GGGCGAGACTCGTAGGGGTCGTAAGAGCCGCGCGAGCTACCGACGCTGTAACCACCCGAGCCATAGCCGCCCGAATAGCCACCGTAGCCGGAACGGGAACCACCCGAATAGCCGCCACCGTACGAGTTGCCGTAGGAGCTGCCGCCATAGGAACCGCCGCCGCGAGCGCCGTACGCACCCATACCGGAGGCACCAAAGCCCGAAAAACCGGCGGTACGCTTCCAGTCAATCAGCTCCTCCGGGATTTCCTCCAGGAAGGGCGAGGGCGGGTTGAACTGGCTCTTACCCCACATGGTGCGGGTTTCCGAGCGGGTCAGGTACAGGCGCTCCATGGCGCGGGTCAGACCCACGTACGCCAGGCGGCGTTCCTCGCTCATTTCCTTCTCATCGGTCAGGGCACGCTGATGCGGGAACAGGCCGTGCTCCATGCCGGTCAGGAACACCACGGGGAACTCCAGGCCCTTGGCGGTGTGCAGGGTCATGAGGGTGACCATGCCCTGCGCCTTCGCCTCAGCGGCTTCGGCCGCAATCTGTGCGGCAGAGGCGTTCTCACCCTCCGCGCTGGCGGGGCGGTTCGGGATTGAGTCGGCGTCGGCGACCAGAGCCACGTGTTCGAGGAACTGCTCCAGGTCGGCGCCGGGGTTCTCGGTCTCGAACTCGACCATGGCGTCAAGTAGCTCGGAGAGGTTCTCCACGCGCGATTCGTCCTGAATGTCCTTAGAGGCGCGCAGAGCCGCCAGGTACCCGGTCTGCTCCAGGACCGCTTCCAGGCAGGTTGCGGCGGGTTCGGTGCGGGCAATCTGCGCCAGGTCGTCCATGAGGCGAACGAACTCGGCGTACTTCTTCACCGCGGCGGCACCCAGGCCGGGAATATCGGCTGCCTGGCGTGCGGCGGCGTAGAAGGAGATGCGGTTCGCACTCGCGTACTCCGCCACCACGGACTCAGACTTGGCACCGATACCGCGCTTGGGCTCATTCAGGATGCGGCGCACGTTCACGTCGTCATCGGGGTTGCTCAGGGCGCGCAGGTAGGCGAGCGCGTCCTTGATTTCCTTACGCTCGTAGAAGCGGGTACCGCCGACCACGCGGTAGGGCAGGCCGGCACGCATGAGCATGTCCTCGAGGGTTCGGGACTGCGCGTTGGTGCGGTAGAAGATTGCGACGTCACCGGGCTGCACGCCGTGCTCATCGGCAAGGCGGTCAATTTCACGGGTGATGAAGCGTGCCTCGGCGTGCTCGGATTCGGCGACGTAACCGATAATCTTCGCACCCGCGCCGGAGGCGGTCCACAGCTTCTTGGGGCGGCGGTCGGGATTGCGTTCAATGACCGCGTTCGCCGCCGAGAGGATGTTCTGCGTGGAGCGGTAGTTCTGCTCGAGCAGAATGGTGTGGGCGTTCGGGTAGTCCTTCTCGAAGTCCGTAATATTGCGGATATCCGCACCGCGGAAGGCGTAAATGGACTGGTCGGAGTCACCCACCACGGTCAGCTCGGCAGGGGGCACCGCATCCGGGTAGGGGCCGCGGTCAGCAGGCGCCTTCGTGTGGGCGCCGACCAGTTCACGCACCAGCTGGTACTGGGCGTGGTTGGTGTCCTGGTACTCGTCCACGAGGATGTGGCGGAACTTGCGGCGGTAGTAGTTCGCGATTTCGGGGAACTTCTTCAGAAGGAAGACGGTGCGGCCGATCAGGTCGTCAAAGTCGAGGGAGTTGGCGGCGCGCAGACGCTGCGTGTAGACGGTGTAAATCTGCGAGACGGTCTTCTCGTACGGGTTATCGCTTGCCACGCGGGATGCATAAGCTTCGGCACTGACCAGCTCGTTCTTCAGCGCGGAGATGCGGTTGCCCACTGCCTTGGCGGTGAACTTCTTGGTGTCCAGGTTGAGCTCTTTGATGATGAGGCTCAGCAGGCGCTGCGAGTCGGTCGAATCGTAGATGGTGAAGGTGGACTTCAGACCCAGCGCGGCGGCCTCACGGCGCAGCACGCGCACGCAGAAGCTGTGGAAGGTCGAAATCCACATGTGCTTGGCGCGCGGGCCGACCAGCGCCTCGATACGTTCACGCATTTCGGCGGCAGCCTTGTTGGTGAAGGTGATGGCGAGAATCTGGCCGGGGGTCGCGCGGTGGGTTGCGAGCAGGTAGGCGATGCGGTGGGTCAGCACGCGGGTCTTGCCGGAGCCCGCACCCGCGACGATGAGCAGGGGCGAGCCGGAGTGCAGCACGGCCTCTTCCTGGCGTTCATTGAGCCCGGCGGTGAGGGAGGCGGGGTCCACGGCGTTGAGGCTGTGGGTGCGTTCGCCGTAGGGGTCAGCGGGGTCGAAGTCCTCACCGTAGCCGCCGACGCGGTAGGCGGGTGGCATGAAGTCGCCGAGCGGGTCTGCGGCGGTGAAGGCTGCGGGTGCGCCGGGTACAGGAACGGGCACACTATTAGCAGGGGCACCGTAGGCGGGCATGCCGGCAGGCAGGGCGGCGGGTACGTCCTGTGCGGGCGCCTCCATCACCGGAGCATCCATCACTGCGGCGTCCGTGGGAGGGGCGTAGTAGTCGTCCTCGGCAGGGGGTACGTCGTAGTAGGGGTCGAAGGGCGGCTCGTCCACTGGTGCAGGGTCTACCGGTGCTGCGGGGGTGACGAGTTCGGCGGCGAACAGGCCGTCCTGTTCGGTGAAGGGCTGCTTCTGCTGTTCGGGCTTGTCGCTCATCGTCTACCTCGCTGCCTAGAATACACGTTCGATATTCCATGCTACCGCATTTGCTCCGCAGCTCCCACCCTTTCGGTCATCCGCCGCCCTCTCATTCGAGCAAAGATAAGAAAACCGCCCGCGCCTGCTAATGCAAGCGACGGGCGGTTTCTTGTACCGGGGTGAATGCCGGTTCTGTGTGCCCCCGAGACGATTCGAACGTCCGACACCTTCTTTAGGAGAGAAGTGCTCTATCCCCTGAGCTACGAGGGCGTACCTATCCAGTATAAAGCACCCCGCACCAAGGGTCCGCACAGCCCGTGTTCACCGCCCTGTGTTCACCGCTTGAGGACACCCGCACCCGGCGGCAGAACCGCTCCTACAATGTACGAATGAGCATCTACATTGACCCGCCCACCTGGCCCGCGCACGGCACCGTCTTCTCGCACCTCATCTCCGATGCATCCCTGGCGGAACTGCACGAGTTCGCCGCAGCAGCGGGCATCAGTGAACGCGCCTTCGACCGCGACCACTACGACGTTCCGGCGCACCTCTACGAGGATCTAGTACGGGCGGGCGCGAAGGAGCTCAGCGGCGCGCAGCTGACTCGCACGCTCATTGCCAGCGGTCTGCGGATTCCCCTAAAGGAACGCCCCGAGAAGATTCGCCCGCGCCTGCTTCGCGCCTGGGAGGCGGCGTTTGCACCCCGCCTCGAGAAGGCTCCCGCTACATTCCAGCAACAGGTCGCGGAGCTGGGTGAGAGCCTGTTGCAGGCGTGGGAGCAGCCGCACCGCGCCTACCACCACAGCGGGCACCTTTCGCAGATGCTCACTGATCTGGACCGCCTCTACGCATACCGCACGCAGGGTTCTACTCCCCTGGCGTTGGTTCTGGCGGCGTGGTTCCACGACGCGGTGTACGAGGGCGCGCCGGGTGAGGATGAGCGCCGTAGCGAGCAGCTGGCGAACATCTCCCTGGAGCCGCTGGTTACCGCGGGCCTGCTCAGTGGTGACGAGCTGCAGATGGTGAGCCTTCTGGTGCGTGCCACGGCAACCCACAAGCTGCCCGAGTCTGCCGATCTACCGGCGGGCTATGAGCCAGCGGATATTCAGTTTTTCCTCGATGCCGATATGGCTATCCTGGCGGCTGATTCGGCACGCTACCGCCGCTACCTGCGCGGGGTGCGTAGCGAGTACTCCCATTTTGACGATGAGGCATTCCGTGCCGGTCGCATGACCTTCCTGCGTTTGATCCTGGGGCGTAAGCGCATCTTCCTCTCCGAGGAGGGTCTGCAGCTCTGGGAGGAGCCCGCGCGGGCTAATCTGCAGGCAGAGCTCAGCGAGTGGGCTCAGGACCCGCAGGGGCTTCTGCAGGCTCTCGCATCCTAGCCGTATACACCTAAAACACATACCGCCGAGAATGCGCCCATACTAAGGTGCGTTCTCGGCGGTATTTTCGTGGAATCTCTCGGGTACGCAAAAGGCGCCCACCCCGTGCGGGGTAGGCGCCTTTTGAGAAGTATGTTGGACTAGACCCAGCTCTTATGCGCTAAGGCTTAGAGAGCGGTGTAGTAGCCGTCAACGGACATCCAGGAGGTGGGGTGCACCAGGGTACCGTTGGTGGGGTTCAGAGCGGAGATCATCTTGCCGTCGCCCAGGTAGATACCAACGTGGCTGTAGCCGTTCTGGAAGACGATGTCGCCGGGCTGGGGGTTAGCGGTCGGGCGCAGCTCGTTCTTCATTGCGTAGGTGAAAGCGGTCAGCTTGATGCCGTGCTGAGCGAAAACCCAAGAGGTGAAGCCGGAGCAGTCCCATGCACCGAAGGTCTTGCCGCCCCAAACGTATGCGCCGCCCAGGCCGCTCATTGCGGTTGCAACGATTGCGTCGCGGGATGCGTTACCGGTGGAAGCGGAGGAAGCTGCGGGTGCCGGAGCTGCAACGGGTGCAACGTAAGCCTGCTGTGCCTCAGCCTGGGGTGCTACGTAGGAGGTCTCAACTGCGGGTGCAGCGGGTGCCTCTGCTGCTGCGGGAGCAACGTAGGTCTGCTGTGCCTGAGCCTGGGGTGCAACGTAGGTGGTTGCAGGGGTGTTGTAGCTGGTGTAGTCGAACTCGTAGTTGGTGTAGTCGTAGGACAGATCAGCCGCAGCGGGGATCTGTGCGAATGCGTTCGCGGGAACGGTCGAGCCGAGCAGGATTGCGCCTGCTGCGAGGGTTGCACCTGCGGTACGTACGATCTTCTTAGCCATTGGTAATTCCTCCATTGCCTGACGAGGTGAGCTGTCGGGCTCGAGCATGGATTCGCTCGGCCACCGAAGTGACTTAGCCCCGAGGCTTCTCGATTGAGATGCCGTATCCCAGCTTGGGGATTGGGTCCCCCGCTTCTGCCATATTGGGTAGACGTACATCGAAGCGTTGGCAGAACTCAGCGGAACCGCTTCGACGGTGCCCTCTTACGATGAGGATTTGGGCACAGAAACGAGAATACACAGAAAACTCCCAGTTGTCACTTCATTCGGGCTTAAATTTTGGACTTTCACCCTGAGGGGAAAACTTGGCACTCCAGGCATTTGACCCCCTCTCAATGGAACCAATAGCTACCGCTTAAGGCTCTTGACTAGGTGTTTCACAAGGATGCACATTCGCTTTTAATGCGCCATCACCCCTTAAGGACAGGGTTCAAAACTCTTAAAAATGACCCTTATCTCTTAAGTGTCCACTCCCAGAGATTGCTCAAACATCGGCGTTTCCCTCAGTTTCAACCTTAGATTTAAGCGAAAAATCCGAAAAATGCACTCAAGCGCAGTTGCTAAAACCCTGAGAGAGGAGTATATGCGCCCGCGCACATGACCAAACTCTGAAATACCCCACCCACCAGGCACCTCAGCTCCCCAAAACCTCCCCGCAAGACCGAGTAGCCCTAACACGCGCACAAAAACGGCGGCACCGCCTCCACTAAGGAAGGCGATACCACCGTTTAGCGTGAACTGGGTTAGCGGATTCTCAGAATTTAGAGCTTAGAGGTTGCCGCCGCGCTTGACCACGATTGCGTTTGCCACGTCCATATCCAGGGAGAGGGTGTCCTCTTCACCGTCAGCGTGAACAATCACGTCATCGTCCTGGCCAGCAACCACGGACACCGAAGCGCCGTAGACAATACCTGCGTCAGCCAGCAGCTTCAGCAACTCAATGTCAGTCTGAATGGACTCAGGGAAGCGAGAGATAGTGAAACGGTCCTCGGGACCAGAGTCGCGTGCCGCCAGGGACATGGGCACGGTACGCTCGTCGTTCTTCTCGCTAGTGTGACCCAGATCCTCCAGGCCGGGGATAGCGTTACCGTACGGGGAGAACTTGGGGTCCTTAAGCATCTCCAGGATGCGCTTCTCCACCTTGTCACTCATGACGTGCTCCCAGCGGCATGCCTCTTCATGCACGTACTCAAGTTCCAGACCAATAATGTCGGAGAGCAGGCGCTCAGCCAGGCGGTGCTTACGCATCACCTCGACCGCCTTGTGGCGGCCTTCCTCGGTCAGTTCGAGGTGGCGGTCCGGCTCAACGGTGAGCAGGCCGTGCTTCTCCATGCGTGCCACAGTCTGGGAAACGGTCGGGCCGGAGTGCTCGAGTCGTTCAGCGATGCGCGCACGCATGGGGACGATGCCCTCTTCCTCCAGTTCGAGGATGGTGCGCAAATACATCTCTGTGGTATCGATGAGGTCTGTCATATATCTCTCCCAGCTATCACCGCAACAGTACTTAGATAGCACTGCCTAAGTCGTTACTTAATTCAATAATCTATTATGTACTTTTTCAGCGGCTTTTGCCACGGCTTAAGTCATTGAGTCGTCCAATGAAAACTCATTGGACGACTCAAGACACCTTATATATACGCTTTTGCTAACCCACCCCTTATTAAGAGGAGTAGACGGTAGGCTTACTCTGCGGACTCAGCCTCAGCGGTTTCTTCCACGGCAGATTCGTTCTCTTCCGCTTTGTTCTCTGCAAGCTCAGCAGACTCCTCTGCCTCAGCGGTTTCAGCAGACTCTGCGTTCTCCTGCGCGGCGTTCTCCTCCAGGTCTTCCGGGCGAACGCGGTCAGCCCACGGCACCCAATCCGGCGCAATCAGTGCGTCGTCGCCGGGCAGCAGGCCCACCTCGCAGATCGTTGCCACGCGGGAGCGAGGCGCACGTGAGAGGGTCGCGAACCAGAACCAGCCGCGGTAACCGGGCAGGGTGCACTCGAAAAGGTGAGTGCTTAGACGCTCTTCCTCGGCGCGCACGTGATGCACCAGGCCGATAGCGTGTGCCGGGGCGATTTCCTGAACGCCCTGCAACGCCACATCCTTGGCGGCGGCAAGAATCTCATCCACCTTGGAGGTGCGGCGCAGCTTGTGCGGAACGCCCAGGGAGGGGGCGCCCACCTCTTCATCCAGCGGGGTGAAGGGGTCGGGGGTGGAGTCTTCGTTCTGTGCGGTTTCTTCGGCAGCAGATTCCTCGGAGGCAGACTCCTCAGCGGGCGTATCAGCCGCCTCAGTCTCCTCAGCGTTCACGGAGGGCTGAGTCTCAGCAGGTACAGCGCTACCCTCATCGGTGCTCTCAGGCGCGGCAGAAGGCGCAACGGACTCTGCGGGCGCGTCAGTAGCGGGCGTAGTTTCGGGGAGCAGTTCAATAACCTGTTCAGACATACCCCTATTAAAGCATCTCGCGTGCGCAAACAGTGTGGCGCCCACCCCAAGCTTCACATACGCTGTGAATTTGGGTCTCAAACCGCTAAATCTGGGGCTTCGCCCACGAACAGCTGTGTGTGAGCTGATACCGTTAAATCCATGAGTAATGAACCCGTACAGGACACGCGCAGTACCGCAGACCAGGCGCCCGCGTCCCTTCCCTACGCCGGAGCTATCCGTTGGCTCGGCGCGGCAGGTGCGCTTCTCGCCCTGATTTGCCTGCTCACCGGAGTCGCCATGCTCGTGATGAAGTGGGTTGGGGCAGCGCCGCCCGCCCTCATGAGCCAGATTCCGCTGGTCCTCCTCCCCGTCGCCTTTATCGCCCTCATGGCCGCACTCATCCTGTCGGTCATGCGCCGCAACAAGGCATAAAGATTTTGAGCCGCAAGCTCACACACATCATTCACTTATCAAGTACAGCCTGCCATTCAGAGAGAAAGATAGAGTATGTCTACTGAAGCAAAACTCCTAGTCGTCGATGACGAGTTCAACATTCTTGAACTGCTCGCCACCTCCCTGCGTTTCGCCGGTTTTGAAGTAGTGACCGCCGGCAACGGCCGCGAAGCCCTCGAAAAGGCGCACGCCGAAAACCCCGACCTCATTGTCCTGGACGTCATGATGCCCGGCATGGACGGATTCGAGGTGACCCGCCGCCTGCGCGAAAACGGCACCACCACCCCCGTGCTCTTCCTGACCGCAAAGGACGCCACCGAGGACAAGGTGACCGGTCTGGGTGCCGGTGGTGACGACTACGTTACCAAGCCCTTCTCCCTCGACGAGGTGATCGCCCGCATCCGCGCGATTCTGCGCCGTAGCCGCAGCGTCCAGGAAGAGGACGACGCCGTACTGCGCGTTGACGCCCTCACCCTGAACGTGGACACCCACGAAGTGTTCCTCGGTGACGAAGAGATTGACCTCTCCCCCACCGAGTTCAACCTGCTGCACTACCTGATGCTCAACGCCAACCGCGTACTGTCCAAGGCGCAGATTCTCGACCACGTGTGGGAGTACGATTTCAACGGCGACTCCTCCATCGTTGAGTCCTATATTTCGTACCTGCGCCGCAAGATTGACAACAACCGTGAAAACCACGAGCCGCTCATCCACACCAAGCGCGGTGTGGGCTACATGATTCGCGGTTCTCGAGGCTAACGTGGCGCTCAAACCCCTCGACCGGATTCCCCAGTCTCTTTCCCTTCGCACCCAGCTGGTGCTCATCACCTCCATGCTCATCGCCCTCTCCATTGCGGTGACGAGCCTGGTGGCGATTTCCGCTCTGCGCGCCCAGATGGTGCACCAGCTGGATGAAGAGATGAAAAGCAACGCCTCCTCACTCGTGCAGTTGGCGACCGTGCGCCCCTCCGGCAATCAGGAACGATCCCTGAGCACCTACCGCCTGTACCTGCTCGATAAGGACGGCAACGTACTGTACTCGCTCAAGTCCGAGGACAGCGAGCAGTTCAGCGAGCCGGCGTTGCAGGGCTGGACCGAAGAGAAGGTTCGCAAGCAAAATGAGGAGGCGGTCACCGTCAACTCGGTGGGCAGCTCCTCCGATTGGCGTGTGCTCGCCGTGCCCATTGAAACCAACGACACGTCAGGTTTGCCGGAGGCGGCCTCCCTCATCATTGCCATGCCGCTGAAGCAAACAAACCAGGTGGTCGCCCTCGTGGGTGTGCTGACCTTCGCGTTTGGTTTGGCGACTCTTGCCTCCGCGATTGCGATGACCTGGGTGATTGTGACCCGCACCTTCGAGCCGCTGGCCCGCGTGGAGCAGACCGCCGCCAAGATTGCTGCCGGTGACCTCTCTCAGCGTATTGAGGACTACAACCCGAGCAATGAGATTGGTAACCTCGCGGTTTCGCTGAACACGATGCTCACCCAGATTGAAATGCTCTTCAAAGCCCGCGAGAAGAGCGAGGCGAAAATGCGCCGATTCGTGGGTGACGCTTCACATGAGCTACGCACCCCGCTGGTCAGTATTCGAGGCTACTCGGAGCTGTACCGTCAGGGCGCGCTACCAACCGATGAGGCTGTCGCTACCGCGATGAGCCGTATCGAATCGGAGTCCAAGCGTATGGGTCAGCTCGTGGAAGACCTGCTGACCCTGGCGCGTATTGATGAGCGCCGCGAATCCAAGCTGGCACCCTTCGACCTGTTCAACCTGGCGGTGGACGCTAGTAACGACGCCTACGCTACGGCACCCGATCGTGCGGTGTCCCTGGTGGGCCTGAACGAAGAGGTGGCACCGACCTCCGCAACCGTGCTCGGCGACGAATCGCGTCTGCGTCAGGTCGTGGCAAACCTGCTGACCAACGCCATGCGCTACACCCCCGACGGCTCTCCCCTGGAGATTGCGGTGGGCGTGCGCGAAGAGGTTCCCGGCTTCCCGCTGTCCGTGCTGGAGGTGCGCGACCACGGCCCCGGTATTCACGGCGAAGACCGCGAGCGCGTCTTCGAGCGTTTCTACCGCACCGACACCTCGCGTTCGCGTGAGACCGGCGGTACGGGTCTGGGTCTGTCCATTGTGGCTGCGATTATTGAGCAGCACGAGGGCAGGATTCATATTGACGAGACCGATGGTGGCGGTGCTACCTTCGTGATTTCTTTGCCGTTCTATCCGCCGCCTGTCTCGGACGATCAGCTGATGAAGTAACACTGACGCATAAACCCCCGGATTGTAGAACTTGAGTGTTCTACGGTTCGGGGGTTTTGCTGTGCCCTGGAGGCGGGACTATATCGCGGCGGGGCGATAACTCGCGGCGGTGCGAGTGAGGAGAGCGCGAGTGAGGAGAAGCTGGGCGGCTCAAGAACAGCGGGGGCAATCTAGCGTGCGTCATGGCGGCGTCATTTTCGGGAGGGCTTTCGATTTTTTCGAGATGCTGGAGCGAATCTGGCGGGTTTATCCACAGATTTACCAAATAATCATTTTTTAGCTCATTTGATGCATTTTGAAATATATAGTGATAACAAGCTTCCGGTCAGGAACTCAACCCTTCCAGAGATCCAAACCCCAAGCACCACCACGGGGCAACCGCCCCACCCATCTCACATATCTCAAAGGAGAAAAACCATGGCACAGTTCAATGTCGATTCCGAAGTCATCGCAGCCAAGAGCGCACAGGCACGATCCTACGTCGCATCCATCACCGCAGACGTCAACGGTATGACCGCATCCCTGCACGATCTGCAGAGCTCCTGGACCGGCTCCGCATCCGCCAACTTCCAGGGCGTACTGGACCAGTGGCACGCAACCCAGCGCCAGGTCGAAGCATCCATCACCCAGATCAACGAGGCACTCACCCGCGCAGGCGTGAACTACGCAGACACCGAGCAGGCTAACGCCTCCATGTTCGTCGGCTAAGGGGTCAGGGCGGCAAGCCCAAAACCCCACCCGCAGCCAGGCAGCAGGCCGGGTGGTTTAAAGGTCCCGGACGCACGGCACACCGCCCGCCAGATTTGCCAGAAGGCGGCGAACATCTATTGAGAAAACCCCGCCGCATCCTCGAGAATGAGGATGCGGCGGGGTTTTATTGCACGGAAATCTTTGCGCCCAAGAGCCCATTCCTTAGGAGCTGAGCTTTAGGAGCTGAGCTTTAGGAAGCAGGGGTCTCCTGGCGGAAACGCAGACGCCACAGGCCGCGCTCAGCATCGTAATGCCAAATGCTCGAACGGCTCACGCGACCACGCGCGGTCGCAACCGCCGCCATAACCAGCACGCTGGAAGAATCCAGCACCTGCATACCCTGCTTGAGTGGGGCACCCTGCTGGGTGAAGGCGCGTTCGCGGTACTGCAGCACCGAGGAGCGGGACACCGACTTACCGGTGGCGGTCACCCACACCAGACGCTCGTGCAGCATGGACTCCAGCTGCGGTGCCTCCATGACGGAGCCGCGGCTTTCGAGTAGCTGTTCTGCGGCGGCGGCTTCCTCGGGGTTCAGAGCGGGTGCCGCGGGTGCCGCAGGGGCAGAAGCGGGTGCGTCCTTCACGGGTGCCTCAACCTGAGCGGGCTCTACGGTCTGTGCGGGCGCCGCGGCGGGCTCTACCGCCTGCTCTTCTGCGTGCGCTTCCGTCTCGCCCAGCAGTTCCGCCGGGTCAACATCGTTCGGGTCCAGACCTGCGAACTCTTCCAGACCGGTCAGGTCATCCTCTTCTTCCGCCTGCGCGGCACTCGATGCCTGCTGAGCGGTCTCCTCCTGCTGGCGTGCCAGTGCCTTTGCGTCACGCTCAGCGGCACGCTCTGCCGCGAGCGCCAGCTGTTCCTTGCGGGTGCGGACCGCCTCCGGGTCGGGGGCGTTCACCGCGGAGGCGGGGCGCAACAGACCGGACAGGCGCAGGCTCTCCACGCCGCGCTGGGCGTTCTCGATCTCGGCTGCGGTGAATTCCTGCATGGGCAGGTGGGCGTCCGCGGAAGACTCGGAGGGCGCCGAATCAGAGAGCGCAACGTCAGAGAGGGCAGGTTCTGCAACCGGAGCGTTCACAATCGGCACTTCAACAGCCGGAGCCTCCACAGGCTCAGCCGCAGTAGTGGGTTCAGCAGCCGCACCGAAGCCGGGGCCGTGCGCGGGTTCACGGCCCTCCTGGTAGGCGCGCGCAGCACCGTTCGCCAGGGAATCCGCCTTCTCATTGAGCGCGTGACCCGCGTGGCCCTTCACCCAAATAAACTCGTAGTCGCGGCCGGTCAGCGCCTGATCCAGCGCCTCCAGAAGGTCGCGGTTGAGCACGGGCTTGCCGTCGGATTTCTTCCAGCCCTTCTTCTTCCAGCCGGGCATCCACTTGGTCAGCGAGTTAATGACGTACTGGCTATCGCAGTACACGCGCAGCTTCGCCTCCGGGCGGGATGCGGTCGCCTCGAACAGATCCAGGACAGCCTTGAGCTCACCCATGTTGTTAGTGCCGTGCGCCCAGCCCCCGCTCGCCCAGTGGTCGTCGTCGATATACCATGCCCAGCCCGCCGGTCCGGGGTTGCCCAGCGCCGAGCCGTCTGCGGCGGCAATAATCTCTTGCGTGCTGTTCACGGTACCTTCTTTCTGCGCCGCCCCTCTAGCGGGCGGCAGTCCGTAATGATGTCTGTGATGACTTTACCGCACCGGCGGCGAGGGTGCGTAGCGGGCAGTCACGCCTGTGGACAACCTCAAGTAGCCTCGTAGCGCCAATTGCCCTAATGCGGGGCAGGTACACTAAACCTATGAGCTATTCTGCCCCCGAAACACCCAGCGCACAGCGCCCGGAGCACCCTACCGCCCGCCCGAGCGAGCGCGTGCAGATTTTCGCTCTTCCCACCCGCACCATGTACGGTTCCCTGCGTTTTAGCTGGTTGAGCTACCTGGGGCTTGCTGAGCAGCAGCATGCGGCGCAGTTGCCGACCTCCACGGCGGCGGTCAGCTACCTGAGCACTCAGGCGCTCATGCGTGCCATGGCGGCGGCTCGTTTAGATGTGCCTTCCAGTGCCGCTTCTGAGATTGAGGTAGATCGCTCCTGCACCCTGTGCACCAGCGGCAAGAAGCACGGTAAGCCGCGTATTGCGGGCGTGAATTTCAATATGTCGCAGGTGAATCCGCTGGTGGTGGGGGCTTTTAGCCGCAACCCTTCGGCGGTGCTCGGGGTGGATGTTGAGACCCTGGATGCGCGCCTGTTCTCCGGTTTTGCGCGTCTGGCGCTCTCCAATGAAGAACGTGCATTCTATGAGCGGGTGGCGCAGGAACGCCCCGCACCCGTACTGCACCTGCTCTCGGTGGCGCTATGGACCGCTAAGGAGGCGGTGCTTAAGGCGACCGGTCACGGTCTGAGCGTGGTGCCGTCCCTGGTTCGGGTGCAGCTCACAGATGAGCTGCTGGATGCGCTCGAACTTGCCATGAACGAGGAGGTCCCGGGGGACCTTCTGGGCAGCAACGTTCCCGAGCCGACCGCCCTGCGCGTACTGACTCAGGACAGCTTGACCGCGCGTGCTACCTTTAGCGCACCCACACCTCAGGGCGGCGGCGAGGCTATCGAGCGGAGCTTTAGCCTGCAGTGGGTACCCGTGGCGCTGCCCGATGCGGAGAACCCCGAGCACGCGCAGAAGATGCTCATCGCCCTGGCTGTGGAGAACCCTGCCGAGGGTGAGCCCGTGCAGCTTGAGGCTCAGCTTCTGCCGGTTGCCACTCCCCTGGAGCTCAAGCGTCTGCTCACCGACTAGCCACGCTCCCCCATAACAACAACGACTGAACGCGCCCGCCATAACAGCGAGCGCGTTCAGTCGTTTTATTCTGCCGGGTCAAGGCAGTCACGAAAGGCGTTCGTGGCAGAACCTAAGGGGTATCTTCGCCCAGGGTATCCACGCCCAGGGCGCGACCAAAGCTACCGAGCTTCGTGCCGGTCTCCGTGTGCTCCAGCTCCGGGTCGGACTCAGCCACAATACCCGCACCCGCGTACAGCACCGCCTCATCCGGGCTGACCTGGGCGCAGCGCAGCACCAACGCCCACTCGCCGTTACCCTCGGCGTCCATGTAGCCGACCAGACCGCCAAAGTAGCGGCGCTCGAAAGACTCCAGCTGGCGAATCAGCTCCAGCGCCTTCTCAGTGGGGGCACCGCAAATCGCGGGAGTCGGGTGGATCGCGCGGGCACCGTCCAGGCAAGTCAGCCCCTCCTTCAACACGCCGTCGATGGGGGTCGCCAGGTGCCACAGCTGCGGGGTCTGCAGCAGCGAGGGCACCTGCGGCACGTTCAGCTCCTCGGCGATGGGTGCCAGGCGCTCGGCAATATCGTTGATGACGTAGGCGTGCTCGTGGCGGTCCTTCGGCGAGGCGAACAGACGGTCACGAATCGCTTCGTCCTCGGCGCTACCGGGCTCGGCAATGCGCGGGGCGCTACCGGCAAGCGGGTGGGTCTTGAAGGCGCGGCCCTCGGTGCGGAACACCAGCTCCGGGGAGGCACCCATCAGGTAGCTTCCGCTCATGCCGCGCTCGCCCTCGGGCAGGCGCACCGCAAAGTTGAATGCGGAACGCTGCTGGGCGCGCAGGTTGTTGTACAGCGCTTCCAGGTTGAGAGCGCCGGGTGCGTAGCGGGCGGTGAGCACACGCGAAAGCACGATTTTGCTCAGCTCACCCGCCTTCATGCGCTCCACGGCGGTCGCCACGGCGGCACGGAACCGGTCGTTCTGGCGGCCGGTGACCGATACCGGTTCGGCAAGCGCCACGGTCTGCTCGGGGACCGGCACCTGCTGCTCCTCCATGCGTTCAGGCACGAAGAGGTAGGCGGGCATGTCCGGGTCAAAAGGAATCAGACCCACGACGGCGCTACCGGCACGTTTCGCCTCGTCCAGGGCATTATCGAAGGTGACAGGGGTCATCGCACCGGATGCGCGCAGAACGCGGGTGCCGGTGGAAAAGATAAAGTCGGGAAGGTTCGTCATCGTATTTCTATCAGTGGTGTGTGGGTTCGCGCCGGGCATCTAAACGCCGGACGCGGGGTGCCGTTAGAGGGTCGCACCGCCGTCGGCGACAATCTCCTGCATGGTGATGTGGCGGGCCGCCTCCGAGATGAGGAAGGCGTTGACCGCCGCAATATCCGCCGGGTCGGCAATACGGCGCAGCGGAATGCCCAGACGGAACGTTTCCGGGTTACCGGCAACCGGCAGGGCGGAGCGGTCCTCGCCCTCCCAGGCGTCAGTCACCATAGGGGTTCGGGTGGTGCCGGGGCAGACCGAGTTCACGCGAATACCGTGCGCGGCAAGCTGCAGACCGAAGCTGGAACTCACGCGCGCCGCCGATGCCTTCGATGCACCGTAGGCACCAAACTCCGCGCGGGGCACACGGGCCGCGTTGGAGGCGACCGTCACCAGGGAGCGGCTGTTAGTCGGGTCGGTTTCCTGCTGGTCAATCATGATGCGCGCGAATTCGCGCAGGCACAGGAACACGCCGTCGGAGTTGACCGCGTGCAGGCGCTTCCAGGTGGCGAAGCTGGTTTCCAGTAGCGGCTGGCTGTGGGCGATGCCCGCGGCGAGTACCGCACCGGTGATGGGTTCGTCGAGTGCCGCTACAGCGTTGGCGAGGGCGGTGACGGACTCTTCGTTCGTAACGTCTACGGCGCGGTAGCGGAAGATCGCGTCCCCGTAGGTACCGAAGGAGGCAATGGGCTGCTCCACGAGGTCAGCCGCAAACACCGAATAACCGTTCTTAATGAGCTGGTGGACGGTTGCCTCACCAATACCGCCGTTCGCGCCGGTCACAATGACCCAGCTCATGCGCGCGCCTCCTCAGCAGACTCAGCAGACTCAGCCTTCTCAGCACCTTCTGCAGCATGCAGGTCGGCAAGTACATCGGCGGTGTTCAGCACGCGGGCGCAACGACCCGAAGCGTACTCGCACGCCGTGCGGTGCTCCTCCTCCGAGAAGTCGGCGAGCGCATCCGCAACCATAAACGGCTGAATGTCACGCATGAACGCCTCCAGGGCGGTGGTCAGGCAGCCAATGTGCGCGTACACGCCGCCGATAATGAGCTGGTCGCGACCGGACTCCTTGAGCAGGTCCTCGAAGGGGCTGCGCACGAACGCGGAGTAGCGCCACTTGGTCAGCACGGTGTCGCGGTCGGTGGGTGCCAGTTCGTCAAGCACGCGGGCGGATTCGTCGTTCTGCAGGCCGTCGCCCCAGAAGTCGATGAGCAGGCGGCGATCTTCGGGGTTCTGGCGCGGCGGCTGTGCGGTGTAGTAGACCGGGATTCCTGCGGCGTGGGCGGCGTCAATAAGGCGACGCAGGTTCCGAATAGCGACGTTAATCTGGGCGTCCGGGTTGGCGTTACCCTCCCCCAGGTCAGCCCCTTCAAAAGCCTGCACGAAGTGTACCTGCATGTCGTGTACGAGCAGTACAGCGCGGGAGGGGTCCACGGGCCAGCTCACGCGGTTGCTGTGTTCACGGTCGACGTAGGTGTAGGGCTTGATTTTGGGCAGTGCCATGATTCTCCCGGTTCGTGCCTTTGGTTTTCGGTTGTATGCGCGGCGCAGGCGGTGCGCTGTGGTGGGTGTAGCAGCGAGTGGGTGTCTCCTCCGAGCCCCTTCACACTGACCACCCAATCGGTGAGCTTGCGCTTATCTCATAACCATCTTAGGGCATGCTTAGCTACTAGGTATATATGAGCCTTAACAAAAATGCTTCCCCACCCACACCCCCGTTGACAGCACAACGGGCGGAACGGGCAGGGAAGCACTCGGACAAGCAGAAACGCTATACGAACCGCGAATTCAGCCGCGATTCTAGTTCAACTAGTTCACAGGCGCCGCGACGGCAAGAACCTCATTCAGACCCTCAGTGATCGAGGGGTGAGTGTAAATCTCATCGCGCAGCTGCGAAGCAGTAATGCCGTGGCGCATCGCCAGAGCCACCAGGTTAATAACCTCCATGGACTCGATTACCAGCAGCTGGGCACCCAGAATCTGGTCGCTCTGCGCGTCAATCACGAACTTCATGATGCCGCGCGGGTTCTCCTGGGTCTTCGCGCGCGGCATCGCGGCAACCGCGGCAACCGGCTTCGAAGCGACCTTCACCTTGTGGCCAGCCTCGATTGCCTCACGCTCCGTCAGGCCCACGGAAGACAGCGGCGGGTTCATGTAAATGGTCGAAGCCACTGCCTTACGATCCTTAGTGGAGCGGGAACCGTCACCGACCAGCTGGGAGAGCACCACGCGGTAGTCATCCATGGAGATGTAGGTGAACTGCGGGCCGCCGTTCACGTCACCGAGCGCGAAAATGTTCGGCACGGTGCTGCGCAGGTGCTCATCCACGACAATTGCGCCGCGGTCATTGGTTTCGATGTTGGTGTTCTCCAGGCCCAGACCCTCGGTGGCGGGCTTGCGGCCGGTCGCAACCATCACATAGTCCACCTCCAGCTGCTGGGTAGCGCCCTCGGAGTCGAGGTAGGTCACGGTCACCGAGTCAGCGCCGTCATTGAAGGACTGCACGCGCACGCCGGTATGAGCGGCAATGTCCTGGTCTGCGATAATCTCGCGGGCAACCTGGGCAACGTCCTCGTCGTAGCGGCCGAAGAGGGCGGGTGCGCCGTCCAGAATGGTCACCTCGGTACCGTAGGAGGAGAAAATACCGGCGAACTCAACACCGATGGGGCCGCCACCGATAATGCCCAGACGCTTGGGGCGCGGGGTGAGCTTCTGCAGCTCGGTGGAGGTGAGCACACGCTCAGATTCGCGGATACCCTCAATCGGCGGGATAACCGACACGGCACCGGTGTTGACGATGAAGTAGTCGGCGGTAACGCGCAGGGTGTCCTCACCCGCGGTGACCTCCACCTCGGTGTCGGAAATGAAACGTGCGTGACCGTCAATGAGCTTAGCGGTCTCGTTGGACAGCAGGATCTCGCGGTTCTTGGCGCGCATCATGCCGGTCAGCTTGTCACGGAAAACCACGGCGGATTCGTATGCGGCGTTTGCTTCTTCAAGGCTGCGCTCGCCGCTGGCGCGGAACTCGTCGGCACGGTGCACGAGCGCCTTGGTGGGTACGCAACCGATGTTGATGCAGGTGCCGCCGTACATGCCGGTGGACTGTTCAATGAGGGCAACGTTCTTACCGGTCTTGGCGTATGCGCCAGCGAGGGTCTTGCCGCCCTTGCCGAAGCCGATGACGACCATGTCAAAGTGCAACTGAGCGGGGGTGGTCATAATATTCTCCTGTGAAATTTAGATGATGATGTCTTCACAGAGTTCAACGGAAAGAAATAAGTATTATTCCCGAGCGTCACATTTTTTCTTCCAAACCGACTCTTTCAAGGCGACTCTTTCAAGGCAGCGAACACGCGGGCGTAGACTGAAACTACCCGGCTCCCTGCGAGGAGCCAGCATCTTCAGGAGGATTCCATGAAAACCCACGACATTCTGCGTGACGCCGCCAGCCGCCCCGGCATCGAAGCCGCCGTAGCCGTCAAGGGGCTATCAGCTGAGGCGCTCAACGCCCACCCGGGCGGGCACCCGAACTCTATTGCGTGGCTACTCTGGCACGCCGGACGGCAGATGGACATGCAGCTTTCCGCCCTGAACGGTCAGCCGCAGGTCTGGGAGACTCAGGGCTTCAGGGAGCGTTTCAACCTGGGCGAGCTCGGCGACACCATGGGCTACGGCCACACCGCCGAGCAGGCACGCTCCATTGTGGTTGAAGATTCTGCCCTGCTGGTGGAATACCTTGTGGCGACCGACGAGGCGCTTGCCGACTACGCGCAGACACTGAGCGAGGCTGATTTGAGCGAGATTATTGACCGTTCGTGGACTCCGCCGGTAACTCGCGGTATGCGCCTGGTCAGCCTGATTGACGACGCAACCCAGCACGTGGGTCAGGCGGCGTACGCGGCGGGTATTCTCGCGGCACAGGATTTCGCGGCGCAGGGATAGAATTTCACGCCCGCTAGAGGGGAACGAAAAAGCGGTGGCGCCTCGGACACAACCAGCCCGAGACGCCACCGCCCGGTTGCGGGCAACCCCGATAACACCGCGAGCAGATAATATTTCGGCGAGAAGATAACGGACTGTTATCTGCTCGCGCATCTTGTGTCTTGTTTCGCCTCGGTTACAGCGTTCTTACCCGTGATAGAATCCACAGTATTATGAGACGCACCACAGACCCTTCGCCTGAGCACCCTGAATCACCTGCGTCGCGCATTCCAACAAACACACCAGACGCGACCGCAAAACCCACATCAGCAACGCCGCTGAACGCACGCGGGCAGCTCACGCTCCTGACCGCGCAGGTTTCTGATGCTCTTGCGTCCAGTATCCAAGCTATCGCCATGCCCCTGCTGACCTACGGCGCCACCGGCGACCTCGCCCACTCCGCTATCGTCATGGTCGTCGAGGCAGTCCCCGTCATCCTCTTCGCACCATTCGCAGGCGCTATCGCCGACAAATTCAACCGCAAAACCCTCACCGTCAGCTTCAGGCTCGCCAGCGCCGCCCTACTCATCGCATCCCCAGCCCTCTACGCCGCCGCAGGACTACCCGCCTTCCTCACCATCGCATTCCTCGTCTCAACCTTCGGCACCTTCTCATCCCCCGCAGCCTCCGCCGCCATGCCCTCCCTGCTCGGCGACGACTACCAAAAATACATGGCACGCCGCGGCAGCCTCATCTTCCTCGCCCAAACCCTCGGCCCCACCATCGCAGCCGCCGTCGCATCCTTCACCACCCCAGCCCTCGCCGTCGGATTCGCAGGCACCCTCAACCTGCTCGCTGCCCTCACCGTCGCCACCATACGCAACTACGACCTCACCCACGCCGAACGCACCGCCACCGTGCAGGAACACCACACCGGCAGACTCCTGCGCGAAGGCGCCGCCTACACCGCACACAACCCCATCGTGCGCGGTATGCTCACCTTCTGGTTCCTCTCCATCGCCGCCGTACCCATCACCACCCTGCCCATGCTCGAATACCTCACCCGCGGCCTCGGGCACGACTACACCGCCTTCGGAATCGCAACTTCCGTCTACGCCGCCGGATGCGTGATCAGCTCCTGGCTTTCAGCCAAACTCGGCGTCGGTACAGGCGCCGGGCGGGTGCGTATGACCAAACGCGGGTGGATGTGCATCTCCGGACTCGGCTACGGCGCCGTTTGTCTGAGTATGGGACTACACCCGGCGCTGTGGGCGGTACTCGTGCTCTGGTTCATCTGGGGCATGTTCTACGGACCCGAAGAAGTGCTCGGGCAAGTCCTCTTCGCAGACGCTATCGACGAACACATGCGCGGGCGCGTCTACAGCTTCATGGGTGTGGTTTTCTCCCTAGCGGGTATGGTCGGGTACCTCATCACCGGATGGGCGGTACCAGCGTTCGGCGCGATCAACACCATTGTTACCGGAGGGGCACTCTTCATCATCGCCACCGTATTCACGTTCATTCTCGGCCCGACTGCGCGAGCGATACGGGCGCAGGAATCGCGGAATGAGGCAAAGAGCCGTGCGGGTGCATGACTGTGCTCTGTATATCGCCTCGGGGCATCATCGCCTCACCTCCGCCACGTTGCGGGCAACCCTGATAACACCGCGAGCAGGTGATTTTTGGCCGAGCATGCAGGAAAAATACTACCTGCTCGGCCAAAAATCACCTGCTCGCGCCCTAGTGTTATGTATCTGCTCGCGGACTTGGGATAGGAATGAGCGCTTGACCCGAGAAACCTACCCGCGCTTCAGCAACGTCATAACCTCATAGTGGTCCGTATGCGGGAACATGTCCAGCACACGGCCCTGCACCGGCGCATACGAGGGCATACGCTCCAGATCCTTCGCCAAAGTCACCGCGTTACAGCTCGAATACACCACACGGTCAATACCCGAACCCTCAATCCACGCACACAAGCTCTCACCAATACCGCGGCGCGGCGGATTCACCACCAGCATCTGCGGCACCGCGCCCGAAGACACCGCGAACTCCGGCGCATCCTGAGCCGAAAAGTCCACGCCCTCCAGACCGTACTCAGCGACCGTGCGCTGTGCCGAAGCAACCGCCTCCGCACTAATCTCAATGCCCGTCACCGAGCCGCCATCCATCACCGAAGCGGCATGCAGGGCAAAACCGCCCACACCGCAGTACAGATCCCACAGCGAGCGCGGAGCCACCTCACGCACCCACTCACGGCCCTGCGCGTACATCGCCTCAGCGACCTTCGTGTTCGTCTGGAAGAAGCTCTGCGGACGCAAATGCAGGGTCAGGTCATTCACCTGCATCGGCAGGGTCTGACGCTCCGAGAGAATAATCTCCTCATCACCCTCAACGCGCGCCACCGGCTCACGCAGCAGGTTCACCGACAGCACTGCCAGGTTCGGCAGCCGCTCCTGTAGCCAGCCCATCTGGCGGCGAATCGGCACCAGAAGCTTCTTCGAACGCAGCACGAAACGCACCATCAGCTCACCCGCCGCCGAAGCAGTCACCAGAATATTCTTCAGCTCACCGCGACGGTTCGGAATGTCATAAGGGGTCAGGTCTGCACGCTGAATCAGCTCACGCAGCACCGGAATAGCCGCCTGAATCGGCTCCATATAGAGCGGGCATTCGCCAAGATCGGTGGAGGCACCCGTGCGGTAATCCACGATGCCGAGGGTCGGGTTCTTCGCCGAACCGCCCACCACGAGCTTCGCCTTGTTGCGGAAGCCCGCCTCCGCACTGGTCACCGGGTCCAGCCACTGCAGCTGCGGGTAGTTAGCGAGCAGGGCGCGGGCGTGCTCCTGCTTCGCCTGCACCTGCGCGGTGTAGGCGGTCTCAATGCTGGGGCAGGAGGAGCAGAGGTCATCACGAAAATAGGCGCATTCCATAAGGAGCCATTCTACCGCCTCCACGAGCCGGCACGCCGCCGGCCCGTCAAAGACGCAGGATGCGCGGGCGCCAAGAAACAGGCACACAAAAGCGGGGGCGGCCACCCTTCATGGGTAGCCGCCCCCGCCTCATACGGATGCGGTGTGATTATGCCGGGTTAGTTTCCAGCGGCATCTCACCACCGAAGGTCACTTCGTGCCCTTCGGATTCCATAACTTTTTGCCCCATCAGGGACAAAAAGTTATTACATCATGCCTGCCATGCCGTCCGCACCGGGAGCAGCCGCACCAGCGGGCTCCGGCTTGTTGGCAACAACAGCCTCAGTGGTCAGGAACAGACCAGCAATAGACGCAGCGTTCTGCAGAGCCGAACGGGTCACCTTCACCGGGTCAGCAATACCAGCAGCCATCAGGTCCTCGTACTCGCCGGTCGCAGCGTTCAGGCCGGTACCAGCAGGCAGGGAACGAACGCGGTCAACCACAACGCCCGGCTCCAGGCCAGCGTTAGCAGCGATCTGCTTCAGCGGTGCGTCAATAGCCACGCGCACAATGTTCGCGCCGGTCGCCTCGTCGCCGGTCAGCTCCAGCTTGTCGAAGACCTTCACGCCAGCCTGAATCAGAGCAACGCCACCACCGGGGACGATACCCTCCTCAACAGCAGCCTTAGCGTTACGCACAGCATCCTCAATGCGGTGCTTACGTTCCTTCAGCTCAACCTCAGTTGCGGCACCAGCCTTCAGCACAGCAACGCCACCGGCGAGCTTAGCCAGGCGCTCCTGCAGCTTCTCACGGTCGTAGTCAGAGTCGGAGTTAGCGATCTCTGCGCGAATCTGAGCAACGCGACCCTCGATAGCCGCTGCGTCGCCTGCACCCTCAATGATGGTGGTCTCGTCCTTGGTCACAACGACCTTGCGAGCGGAACCGAGCATATCCAGGGTTGCTGCGTCCAGGGACAGGCCAACCTCTTCGGTAATGACCTGGCCACCGGTCAAGATAGCGATATCAGCCATCTGAGCCTTACGGCGGTCACCGAAGCCCGGAGCCTTCACAGCAACAGACTTGATGGAGCCGCGCATCTTGTTCAGCACCAGCAGAGCCAGAGCCTCACCCTCAACGTCCTCAGCAACAATCAGCAGCGGCTTGCCGGACTGCATGACCTTCTCCAGGACGGGAACGAGGTCCTTAACGTTCGAAATCTTCTGGTTCACAACCAGGATGTAGGGGTCCTCCAGGACTGCTTCCTGACGCTCCGGGTCGGTCACAAAGTAACCGGACAGGAAGCCCTTGTCGAAGCGCATACCCTCAGTCAGTTCGAGGTGCAGACCGAAAGTGTTGGAGTCCTCAACGGTGATGACGCCTTCCTTGCCGACCTTCTCCATTGCCTCAGCAATGAGCTTGCCGATCTCAGCGTCGCCAGCGGAAATAGACGCGGTTGCAGCAATCTCTTCCTCAGTCTCAACTTCCTTCGCGGAGGAGAGCAGAGCCTCGGTCACAGCCTCAACAGCCTTCTCAATGCCGCGCTTGAGGCTCAGCGGGTCAGCGCCAGCAGCCACGTTGCGCAGGCCCTCGCGGACCAGTGCCTGAGCCAGAACGGTAGCGGTGGTGGTACCGTCACCTGCGATGTCGTCAGTCTTCTTAGCAACTTCCTTGACGAGCTCCGCACCAATCTTCTCGTACGGATCCTCCAGCTCGATTTCCTTCGCGATCGAGACACCGTCGTTGGTGATGGTGGGGGCGCCCCACGCCTTCTCCAGCACAACGTTGCGGCCGCGGGGGCCGAGGGTCACCTTCACTGCATCGGCGAGGGTGTTCAAACCGCGCTCAAGGCCGCGGCGTGCCTCTTCGTCAAAAGCAATGAGCTTTGCCATAAGTGTCCTCCTGGACGATCGGATTTTTTCCTTCACCCTTGCGGGTGCGGTACATCTAAAATCGGGTGGCTGCCCCTCCACAACACCCCCGTTACGGAGGCGCGGGCAGAGCAGGGCATAAAGTACCCGAACGCTACATCAATTGTGGCACCCGCACCGGCATGGAGCAAACGTTTAAGCCCAAGGTTGAAGGGTTAATCGCCCAGTGCTTAATCTGCGCTCATCAACCCCGTCAAAAGGGGCGTTACCGGTGTGCCCGCCGGGAGTGCGGGAGGGGTGTTAAAAGCATCAACCCCGCCCTGTGCATCGGTGGGATCGCACGGGTGGGGTTGAGCAGAAGTCGTTATGGATGAAACAGCTGGCACGGGCTTAGAATCACCCGAGCAACCGCCTAAACCTATTCCGCGGCAGTAGCGGAGGCGGTGTAATCCGACGACAGAATCACGATGACCTCGTGGTTGCCCATCTCAACGTTGGCGGTCGCCTGGCGCACCTGAGTAATGCCCAGCTTCGAGGCGATGCTCTGCGCCTGCGACTGGTAGCCCTCAGCGTAGTAGACCACGCTGGTTGCAGGAGCCACACCGGTGTAATTCGCGGTCTCGTTAATGGTGTAGCCGGTCAGCAGAGCCGCCGCGCTGGAGGCGCTACCCGCCGGAGCCGCCGCATTGTAGACCGCCACAGAGATGGACTCAGCCAGACCGGTCTTCGTGGCGCTTGCCGACGCAGAAGCCTTAGCCGGCGCAGAGGACGCCGACGCACTTGCGGGGGCGGAGCTGCTCTTCGCGGTGGACGCCGAGTACTGCGGGGAGGCGGTGCGCGGCGCGTACACGTACATTGCGCCGCCGATGAGCAGACCAACTACGCCTGCAGCTACCAGGGGGATAGCGCCCTTGGGGCTCTTTGCCGGGTCAGCATTGACCGCGCGGTAGGTTCCGCGGCGGGCGGTATTTTCGTCTACCTCATCAAATTCGTCGCGGGGGTAGCTCATTTATCCTCATTTCACGGGTCTCTGTTTACCGGCTGGTACCGTGCCTCCCTGCCTGGCACGCGGGCGCGGCTGCAGAAGGTGCGGTCTTGGTGTTCTAGTACCTAGAGTACCGGCTCAATTAGCGAGAACCAATGTGAACGCCCCGCAACCGGCTGTGAAAGAGACGGACACCGCACAGTGTTCAATCTCTGGTTGAACCTAAGGTGTGCGGGGTTGGATGCAGGAGTTGGAAGGCTCGCACGGCTCCCGCAATTCGAGCCCCTAGTCAGCGTCTCGGCGGGCGCGCAGAACGTCGATCATCTGCGGCGCTGCGGCGCGTACCCGCTCATCATCGAGCATCACATTCAGGCGCTGATAGTAGGCAATCGGGGTGAAACCGGCGGCGATAATCGCCTTCTCCTTGGAACCCTGGTGCTTGAAGCGGCGGCGCTCCACCTCAAGGATGCGGCGCTCCACCGGGGTCAGCCCGCCGGGTTGGCTCTGGGCTTCCGGCTGGTTTTCTATTTCCGCCTGGCTCTGCGCTTCTAATTGGCTCTGTGCTTCTGGCTGGCTCTGTGAGGTTTCAGCGCGTTCCTGTTCTGACACGTTCCCTCCTGTCTGTAGCTCGCCCGCTGCGGCTGGCGTCTCCTAGCGTGTGTATTCGTCATCCCCTAGTCTAGAAGAGAAACCCAGCCTAGAAGAGAACCCTAGCCTAGAGGAGAGCCTCAGTCTAGAAGAGAACCTCAGTCTAGAGGAGAAGTATTCATCCCGCACCCGGCCCCGTCACCGTCCGGGTCGCATCAGCCCCAGGAGATTCATGAACCAGCCCCTCAGCAACATTATGAGCGAGGATTGGGCGGCAGCACTCGCCCCGGTCGAAGAGCAGATTCACGCCATGGGCGCTTTCCTGCGTGAGGAGCACGCGGCGGGGTATCGTACTTTCCCGCCTGCCGCTGATATTTTCAATGCGTTCCGCCGCCCGATGAGCCAGGTGAAGGTCCTCATTATTGGCCAGGACCCCTACCCTACTCCGGGCAATGCGATGGGTTTGTCGTTCTCGGTGCACCGCGGTATGCCGTTGCCTCGTTCGCTGAACAATATTTACAAGGAACTTGAGGACGACCTGGGTATTGCCCCGGCTGATCACGGCGACCTGTCCTGTTGGGCTGATGAGGGTGTCATGCTGCTCAACAGGGTTTTGACGGTGCGTGAGTCTGATGCGGGTTCGCACCGCGGCAAGGGTTGGGAGGAGATTACCGAGTGTGCTATTCGCGCTCTAGTGGCGCGTAACCAGCCGCTGGTGGGTCTGCTGTGGGGTGCGGATGCGCGCAAGTGCGCACCCATGCTGCAGCCGTACCCGAGTGTGGAGTCGGCGCATCCTTCGCCGCTGTCTGCTCGTCGTGGTTTCTTTGGTTCGCGCCCGTTTTCGACCGTGAATTCTTTGCTGGTGCAGCAGGGTGCGGAGCCGGTGGATTGGACGGTCCGCTAGGCGCAGCGTAAGAACCGGTGTAAAAGCTGGCGCAATGGGTGTAGCGAAGGGGCGGTAGCTTGTGAGTTGAACTCGCAAGCTGCCGCCCCTTCCCGCATCCAATATATGCAATATTGGCTATATACCCTTGAAAATAGGGTTAGGAATCTGCCGGTTCCACATTCCGCGGAGTCGTAAAATGCTGTAGCGCGTACTGCATCGTGTAATTACCCAACGCAACACCCGAAGCCATCGCCACCACAATCGAAACCGCCGTAATCATATTCTGCATACCCAGAATCACATCCGTCTCAACCGTCAACAAATACATGCCGCGGAAGAACGACAGACCCGGCAGCAAGAACGTAATCGCAGGAATTGAGAAAATCGCCTGAGGCACATGCAGACGGTACGCAAAATACGTGCTCAACGCACCAATCACAACCGCCGCACACGCCGTCGGACCGCGACCAGTACTTGGGCCAGCCAGTAGCTCATAACTGTAATACGCCGCCAGACCGCAGCCCGTAATGACCATCAGCCACCCGACCTTCACCAGCTTCGTCTGCAAGGTAATCGCAAAGGTCGCAATCGCCACCAGGAAGAAGAACGACGCCACCAGCGGGGTCGTCGGCTCAAAACGCAACTGCTCAATATCCAGGGTCGGGCCGTTGAAAATATTGATCGCACTCACCGCGGTCGCAATGCCAACCACCAGGCCCAAGAAGCTCATGCCCGTAGACACGAAACGACCAGCAGCCGTCACAGGGAAGCCGTTAATAGCATCCTGCACGGCACCCACCAGGCGCGGAGTCGGCAAGAACATAATCATACCCGCAGCAACCACCAGAGGCGCCGAAATCGCCTCTCCTTGACGCTGAAGCACCGAAAGAATGGACCCTTCACCGCCCAGCCAAATCGCCAAGAAGGTCATCAGACCGGCACTAGCAGCCATACGGAAGAACGCCGGAATACCAATCGAACTCAACCACTGAATCAGCAGGTACACGGGAATAAAGATAATCGCCGCGCTCAACGCCGTCGCAAAACTCGCCCCCAGCGCCGCTGTCAGGGTTCCAGCGCACGCCAGATTCGCCAGCCACACCACCAGAGGCGGGAACGGCTTGGGTCGGTGCGTAATCTGGTTCAGCTTCAAATCAGCCATTTCCAGGGTCATACCGCCGCGAGTGATCTTGTAGATCAGGCCGTACACCTCGGAGAGTGCCTCGTAGTTCTCAGTGGAGGAACGCACCACACGCACCAGGGTGTGGGTGAAGCGCTCCTCAGCGTTCGCATTGCGCTTGGCGATGCGGGACTCCATGTAAATATCGGGGTCCGACGTGTAGTTGATGGTCACCGACTGGTTCGTAATGTCGACTTCCACCGAGTCCAGCCCGTACGCCGAAGACACCGCAATAATCGCAGAGTCCACGTCCATGGCGTCCGCGCCGTAGTGGAACATCGCCTCAGCCAGACGCAGGGTGAAGTTCAGGGTATCGCGGGCGTATTCCTTCTCACGGCGGAACGCCTCACGGCGCTCATGCTCCTCAGAGCGAATCGTCGGCACGAACTGGCGCTGCGCGATGCGCTGGGCACCGCGCGGGGCAGCGGGTGCGGCCTCCTCAGTGCGCACGAAGGAGCGGAAGCGACGCGAACCCCAGCGACCACCGCTACCGCGCCCAAACAGGCCGCGAGAGCCGCCCTCAACCAGCGGTACGGAGGTGGTGGGCATCGAGACAGGCCCGGTCTTCGGCATTGCGGTAGGATCCGCGCCGAAGCGGCGGGCTGCGTGAGAGTTGGGCACCTGCGGAATCATGCCGGTCATGGGCACCGGCTGGGAGGGGCGGGTCAGCGCCTCCTCGGTTACCAAGTTGCTGGAGGTGACGGGGTTCGGGTCCTCACGGTACGCGTCCAGCTCATGATCAGGCACGAGGGAGGGGTCAATGACGGTACGCGCGCCGTGGCCGTTAGGGGTCAGTTCGGGGTCGCATGTGGGCTCAACCGGCTCCTGCGCGGTGATGCCCATATCCGCTGCGGCCTCCTGCAGTACATCGCTGACAGCTTCTGCAGCGACGGTGCTCTCCTGGCTTGTCGCGGAGGTAGCATGCTGAGCCAGCACGCGGCGCAATTTCTCGTCGGTGACCTGGTCTAGTGAAACCAGGGGAAAACCGCGTTTACCGGCGATGTAGCCCGCGGTGGTGTTCTGCTCGCTTCCTTCCATTGCGGCAGTGTTCGCTTCGTCTGCATGCGAAGCTTCCCGCGATGTGGGGGTCGCGGGGGTGTTCCTCGATTCTGCCAATGTCCCTCCCAGATAGACAGTGCCTTTTTAGTCTAACAAGGGCACGATTCTGCGGTAGCACTGAAGAGCAGAAATATCACTTTTCTGCCCGGTGATTTTGTGAGCAAAAAGCGCTCTGCGGCACTTACGGCAGAAGGCTTCATTGATATGAAGAGAAATCCAGGTCATTACTGCACAGAAGATATTTTGGGAGATATTTCTAGAGCTATTTTCGAGGAAAAATAAAGGTTATATATACATTAAGATTTGCAGAGAAATATCCCCTATCTCCCCCCACTCACGCCTCAATAAAAAATGAATTATTCATAACAAAAAATATCCCGCCACCGAAGTGACGGGATATTCACGCTTTAAGGCTGTAGCCTTCACAGCATCCGAAGCGCACCGCTCAGGGTCACTTCAGAGGCGAAAGTCAATTACTCAGCGTCGTGGTCGGTCTCGAGGATCTTAACCAGCGAGTCAAGAGCCTCTTCAGCACCTTCGCCCTCAGCGCGCAGGACAACAACGTCGCCGTGCTTTGCACCCAGGGACATCAGGGACAGAATCGATGCAGCGTCCATAGCCTCATCTGCGGGCTCACCCTTAGCAGCGATGGTCACCTCAACGGGGAGGTCGCCAGCTGCCTCAGCGAAGATAGCTGCCGGACGTGCGTGCAGGCCAACACGGCTTGCAATAGTGGCTTCGCGCTCTGCCATTATGTTTCTCCTTTGATCAAGGAACCAAAAATATATCAGTCCCTATTCTAAATGAACGGGGCGCTTCAGGACCCGCCCTTACTCTATAAATTGTACCGTTCAGCCGTACGCTAACAAGTACAAAAATGCCGGATGCAGAAATAAAACTCCGCACCCGGCATTTTTATGGACCCGGGCACCGCCTAACACACCCCACCAAGGGGCGGCAGGCAGAACCCGGAATCGTTTTAAGGCTTAGAGGCCCAGCTCATCCAGAATCGGCAGAGCCTTGCGTGCGCTCTCCTTCGCCTCAGCAGAAGAAATCTGCTGCAGAGCGATAGCCGCAATCTGCTGTGCCTTCTCCTTGGTCACAGACTTCAGAACCGCAGCCACAGCGGGGATAGCGCCAGCGTTCATGGACAGGGTGTCAACACCCAGACCAATCAGAACAACAGCCAGAGCCGGGTCAGCCGCAGCCTCACCACAGACGCTCACGTACTTCTTCTTACCCGCGGTGACCGATGCACGCTGAGCACCCTCAACAGTCATCTTGATCATCTTCAGCACTGCAGGCTGCCAGGGGTTGTTCAGGTGCGCCAGGTCACCCAGCAGACGGTCAGCTGCCATGGTGTACTGGGTCAGGTCGTTGGTGCCGATGGACACGAAGTCGACCTCGCCCAGGATAGCCTCAGCGTTCATCACAGCTGCGGGGGTTTCAACCATCACACCGTGAACGGGCAGGCCGATCTCCTTGAGCATGTTCGCGAAGTTGCGTGCCTCGGAGGTGGTCGAAATCATCGGAGCCATAACCCAGATGTCCGCGTCGGAGTTCTCCGAAGCAGCCTTAATAGCCTCCAGCTGGCGGGTCAGAACGCCCGGAACGGTCCAGTCAGTACGGAAACCGCGAACACCCAGTGCGGGGTTCTCCTCGGGGTTCACGTTCAGGAACGGCAGGGGCTTGTCAGCACCAGCGTCCAGAGTACGAACCACAATGTGCTTGCCGGGGAATGCGTCAAACACGGACTTGTAGGTCTTAGCCTGAGTCTCGATAGAAGGCTCAGAGTCGTGGCCCAGGAAGCCGAACTCGGTGCGGAGCAGGCCAACACCCTCAGCCTTCAGGCTTGCAGCCTTCTCAGCGGACTTGCCGTCACCAACGTTTGCGTACAGCTCAACGCGGGTGCCGTCAGCCAGCACGCCCTGACCGTCGAAGTCAGCGACGGGCTTGCGGTTTGCGTACTTGATTGCTGCTTCGCGGTCAGCGTCGGTGGGCTCGGTGTCAACGATGCCTTCGTTGGAGTCCACGTAGACGATGGTGCCGTCAGCAATGTCGGTCACGCCCTTAGCCGCCACAATAGCGGGCAGGCCCAGGCCGCGAGCCAGAATAGCGGTGTGTGCCTGGGGGCCACCGTCAGAGGTGATCAGGGCGATAACCTTCTCGGGGTCCAGGGTCGCGGTATCAGCCGGTGCCAGGTCAATAGCAGCCAGGATGAACGGCTCATCAGAAACGGGGATGCCGGGAGCCTGCTGGCCGGTCAGCTCAGCGACGATACGGGCCCGCACGTCGTGGATGTCGGTGACGCGCTCAGCCATGTAGCCACCCAGGGCAGCCATCTGGTCAGCGAAGGAGGTTGCAGCCTCCCAAATTGCGCGCTCGGGAGCCATCTCCTGGCTCTCAACCAGCTTGATAGCACTCTTGATGAGTGCACGGTCGGTAGCCATCTGAGAGGTGGACTTCAGAACAGCCTTACCGTCGCGGCTTGCGTTCTCTGCGCGAGCCAGCAGGTCTTCCTTGACGCGGACCGATGCGTCCTTAATGCGCTGCGCTGCAGCCTCGGCGGTCTCGCCGCTCAGACGCAGACCATCCTTGGGTTCTTCGATGGGCTTAGGCATCTGAAGAACGGGGCCAATAACGCGGCCGGCGTATACGCCGACGCCCTTGTAGGTAGTCATAGAGTTCATGTCCTATCTGTGGTTTGTCTACAGTGTAACGTGTTTTTTCACGCTTACGCCTGCAAACAGACGATCAAATGAAGGTGAGGTTATACGGCCTTTATGCGGATGCCTTAGAGCGGGCACCCAGGGACTTCAGCACCACGTACAGCAGCGCCGAAACGACGGTACCGGCAACAACAGCCGCCAGGAACATCAGCGGGTTCTGCGCCAGACCAATAATCCAAATACCACCGTGCGGAGCCGGGGAAGCCACGTGCGCACCCATGGAGATTGCACCGGCAATAGCGCCACCAACAATGGTCGAAGGAATCACGCGAGCCGGGTCAGCCGAAGCGAAGGGAATAGCACCCTCAGAGATGAAGGAAGCACCCAGCAGCCACGCAGCCTTACCGTTCTCACGCTCGTTCTCGTTGAACAGCTTGGGACGCAGGGTGGTTGCCAGAGCCATAGCCAGCGGCGGAACCATACCGGAAATAATGACGGCAGCCATGATTTCCTGGTTCACGGTCGCACCCGAGGACAGGCCAGCAGTTGCAAAGAGGTAAGCAGCCTTGTTGATGGGGCCACCCAGGTCAGAAGCCATCATGGCACCCAGGATCAGGCCCAGCAGCAGAGCGGAGCCACCAGACATGGAGGTCAGCCAATCCTGCAGGGTGGTCATAACCCACGCCAGGGGCGCACCGAGCAGCAGGTACATTGCCAGGCCGGCAACCAGAGAAGTCACCAGCGGGGTGATGACCACGGGCATCATCGAGCCGAGCCAGCGGGGCAGCTTCAGGGTGCCCAGAGCGTACGCAATCAGACCGGCGAGAATACCGCCAACAATACCGCCAAGGAAGCCCGCGTTCACCGCGAGAGCCACCGAACCGGCGATGAAGCCCGGAGCAATACCGGGACGCTGAGCCAAACCGTACGCAATGTACGCGGCAAGAGCCGGAACCATCAGGCTCAGGCCGAAACCACCGATGGTCTGCAGAACAGCACCCAGGTACAGGGTCCAGTGCACGTCACCGAGGTTGAACAGGGTTGCTGAACCCAAGATAGCCTTGGTATCCACATCACCGAGGTTCGGCATGGTGATTGCCTCGAAAACGAAGCCGAGGGCGACCAGAATACCGCCGGCGGCAACGAACGGAATCATGTAAGAGATACCGGTCATCACGGCCTTGTAGATGCGCGAGCCCCAAGCGCCTTCGGTAGCGCCTGCGCTGTCCTCACCGCTGGATGCGGCAGCGGCAACACGTGCACCGTTGGGGTTCTCAGCCTCAGCCAGAGCCTCCGCAATCATTTCCTTAGGCTCGTCAATACCGCGCTTGACGGGAGACTCAACGAAGGGCTTACCTGCGAAGCGGTTACGCTCACGCACGTTCACGGACACCGCAAAAATCACGGCGTCTGCGGCGTCAATATCAGCCTGCGTCAGCTTCTCATTACCTGAGGAGCCCTGAGTCTCAACCTTCAGGTCGTAGCCGAGCTCTTCAGCAGCGTACTTGAGGGCGTCCGCAGCCATGTAGGTGTGAGCGATACCGGTGGGGCATGCGGTCACAGCAACAATCTTCTTCACCGGAGCCGAAGCAGCGGGGGTGTCCTGATCGGAGGCGGCAGGTGCGGCGGGCGCAGCCTCGGCGGGCTTGGCCTCTGCCTTCTTCTCGCCCACGCCGAGCGCACCGTTGACCAGCTCAACGATCTCTTCAGCCGAGGAGGCTTCGCGCAGGGACGCGGTGAAGCTCTTCTTCATCAGGGAGCGTGCCAGGGTGGAGAGCAGCTTCAGGTGAGCCTGGTCAGCGCCATCGGGTGCAGCGATGAAGAAAATCAGGTCGGCGGGGCCGTCCTTTGCACCGAAGGAAACTGCAGGGTTGGGGCGTGCCATTGCCAGGGTCGGCTCGGTGACGGCGGCACTGCGGCAGTGCGGAATCGCAATACCGCCGGGGATACCGGTGTCGGTCTTGGATTCGCGTGCCTCGGCAGCCGCGTAGAGCTGCTCGAAGTCGGTAGCGCGTCCGGCATTTACGACTGCCTGGGCGAGCTTGGCAATTACGTCGAATCGGGTCTCGCCGAGGTTCTCGTCCAGCAGGACGAGATCTGCGGTGATCAGATCAGACATATTCCCTCCTCGGGTATGTGTTGGGGCGGGGATTCGCTTAGCGGTGCCGGGCTTCTCCCCTATATGGGTTCAAAGTGTGTGCAGTGTGTGTTGTGTTCGTATGTACGTGTGGCTGTTTGGCTAGCACCCCAGCTTATATTCCCTTCTGAGAATAAAAGCTGGAGGTGCGAAAACAGACCGAATTAGAGCTGCAGCTGACGAACAGTGACCTTCTCAGGAGTGGTCTGCTCCAGCGAAGGCATACGGGTACCGGGCAGAGCAGCAGCAGCCGAACCGTGAGCTACCGCCTGAACCAGGCAACCGGGGGCATCCTCACCACGAGTGTGAGCAATCAAGAAACCGGACAGCGACGAGTCACCGGCACCCACAGTGCTACGAACCTGAATCGGCTCGTGCACAGCGTGCCAGATACCCTGCTCAGTGACCAGCACTGCACCGCCGCCGCCGAGGGTGGCAAGCACGTACTCGATGCCGTCGCCGAGCAGCTTCTGGGCGGTGCGAGCGGTCAGCTCGGGGCTAGCCTCCAGCTCCTCCCAGTTATCGCTACCGGTCAGCTGAGCCAGCTCCTCCGAGTTGGGCTTAATCAGGGTGGGCTTGTGCTCACCGGCAACGGTCGCAATCAGCGGCGCCTCAGAGGTATCAATAGCAATCTTGCCCTCGTAGCCGGAGGCGCGCAGTGCCGCCACCAGCTCGGAGTAGTAGGTCGGTTCCAGACCCAGAGGCAGCGAACCAGCCAGAACCACCCAGTCGGCACCCTTGGAACGCTCAACCACCAGTTCGTCCAGCTTCTGACGCAGTTCAGCATCAAAAACGGTGCCGGGGGCGTTCAGCTTGGTGGTGGTGCCGTCCGGGTCAACCACGGTGATATTCGAGCGAATCGGCTCACCGGTGGGCAGGTTAGCGAACTCAACGTCCACAGCCTGCAGTGCGGTCAGCACCGGGTCGGTGGCTTCACCGGGCACAATGGCGAGGGTCGGCACGCCGGAAACCTGCAGGGCGCGGGAAATATTCACGCCCTTGCCACCGGGATCCTGTACGGCGCCTACAGCACGCTGCACGGCACCGTGAGCCAGGGGTGCACCGAGTTCAATGGTGCGGTCCAGGCTGGGGTTTGCGGTCAGAGTAATAATCATTAGGCAATCACAATCTCAACGTTTGCGGCCTCGAGTGCCTGACGGAGGGCACCTTCGGGCTCGCGATCGGTAATGAGGGTGTCAATATCCTCAAATCCGGCGAAGCGGACCAGGGATTCCTGACCGAACTTCGCGGAGTCACAGAGCAAGACCACGCGGCGGGCTGCCTTGCAAATTGCGGTCTTGACGATGGCTTCGTTCATGCCGGGGGTGGAGATGCCGAAGTGGGCTTCAATACCGTTGGCACCAATGAAAGCAATATCGGGGCGCATGGTGCCGAAGTGCTCTGCGGCGCGTGCACCAACAGCAGCCCAGGTCATCTTGCGCAGCTGGCCGCCAACCAGCTCAAGGGTGACGCCTTCGGCTTCGGCGAGCTTGACTGCAATGTGCAGTGCATGGGTGATGACGATGCGGTCATTGCCGGTCTTGAGGCTGAAGTTTTCGGCGCCGATGTGGTCGGCGAGAATTTCGATGGTGGAGCCTGCGTCCAGGACGATGGAGCCTGCCTCGGAGTCGCGAAGCATCTGGTATGCCTTGGTGGCAATGCGGCGCTTTTCGGGGGTGTTCATGCCCTGTCGGGAGGAGATGGAGGACTCCAGGGAGGTGGACTGCTCAATGGTGACAGCACCACCGTGGACACGGCGGAGCTTACCTGCTTCTTCCAGTGCGGCGAGGTCACGACGCACGGTCTCCATGGTCACATCGTAACGGCGCGCAAGGTCAGCGCCGTTGACACGACGTGCGGAGGCAACAAGCTTTGCAATTTCGGCACGGCGTTCTTCTGCGAACATAAATCTGGTGTTCCTTTGGGCTAGTGGGAGGAAATCTGTGCGTTCTTTTCTGCGTTCTGCTCGGCTTTCAGGACCGTGAGAGACATGGTTTCAGCGAACCGACAGAACGCTTTAGGGTAATACTTGATTTTATGTGGGTTTTTGTGGGCAAGTCAATATAAAACGCTGTATTTGCTGGAATATTACCCGATTGTTCCCTACCGAAACCACACCCATTTGCGAGCTGTTGCCTGTTTATGTCTGTTTGACCTAATGAACTGTTGGGTTTTCCCGCTCCCCCACCATCCGCACAGTATCCAACACCTACACGGCACCCTCACAGGGCAAAAAGTGGAGGCGCCGGCTCCAAAAATCCTCAGCGAGAATCCTCGAAACCAGCGCCTCCACCGGGCACAGAACCTTACTTACCTTGACGCTCACGACGTTCGCGACGCACGCGACACCAACGATGCACGCCCAAAGCACCCGCCGCACCCAGCAGGGCACCCGAACCGTTCATCAGCACATCCACCGGGTCGCCGGTGCGATCAGGCATGAAACTCTGAATCGTCTCAATGCAGGCGCTGACCAAAAATCCCGAGTACAGCACGTGCGGGCGAGCCTTCGGCTTGAGCAGCAGGGCGAAAAGAAAACCGCCCGGAATGAACATGATGACGTTCGAAAGCTGCTCGATGCTCGAATAGGTGATGAACGCAGGCAACCAACCTTCGGCGTGGCCGGTATCCAGCAGCTGCGCCAGGCGGCCTCCCATCTCGTTATCGTCCACGTGCACGGGGGCGAACACGATACTCGCCACTACCGCGCAGTACAGCGCCGTGACGGGCCAGAGAATCAGTCGCCACACGCGAGCGCTAGAGCGACCACCGGGTTGTCCTTTACCAAACTGTGCTTTACCAAACAAGGCGACCTGCCTCGTCAAACTGCTTGGTTGAGTCCCAGGCGAACAGGCCCGGCACGTCAATCGTGAGCGGTTCGGCGTTCGGCACGGTCACGGTCCATTCTTCACCGGCTGCGGCGGAGAGAGCGCGGCGGATAAAGCTGCCGTGGCTGACGGCGATAATCTTCTGGTCGCCCGAAGCTTCAGAGAGCTCACGCACGATATTGCGCAGGGTGCGCACCGCACGAATGTACACGTCACGTTCGGATTCCACGTTCGGGTAGTAGCGTTCCGGGGCGCGGCGTTCGGGAGCGGGAATGTCCAGGCCTTCGCCGGCGCCGTAGGCGCGTTCCACCAGTTCGGGGTAGGTCTTGTGCACCTGCAGATCGAAGTGCTCACCGACCAGCTGCGCGGTCTCGTAGGCGCGGGAGAGCGGCGAGGACACCAGCACAGTGAACTCCAGACCCATGTCGGCAAGCTTCTTGCCGGTGGTGCGTGCCTGCTCGCGACCGGTGTCATTGAGCGGAATGTCGGTAATGCCCTGCATCAGGTTCGCCTTGTTCCAGTCGGTCTGGCCGTGACGGATCAGGGTGAGGGTCGTGTTCTCGGCACCCGCCGGGACCTCTTCGGGGCTCAGCTCAGGTTCCAGATGCTGCACAACCAGGCGGTCGATCGCGTCGTCCAGGTACTGCAGGGGCACCTCGGTCAGGGAGGCGTTCACCGGGATCGGGTAGATGCCGTCCTCGTTGAGCAGTTCGGGGTGGCGCTCAGCGACCAGGGCGGTCATGGTCATGGCAATCAGCATGCCGTGCGCGGCGACCACAACGGTCTGACCCTCGTATTCGCGGCGGACGCGGTTCAGTGCCGCGAGGGAGCGGGCAAGGAAGTCCTTCTTCGGTTCCACGTTGAAAGCATTGTTGGACTGACGGGAGGCGAGAATCAGCTCGCGGGTAGCGATCTGGCCTTCCAGGTCGCCAAAGGAACGTTCCTGGAAGCCGTCAACGGCACCGCGGTAGGGTACGCCCAGGCCTTCGGCTACGATTTCGGCGCTTTCTACGGCGCGGGAAAGGGGCGAGGAGACGATAGCGTCCACGGTGGTGCCCTCAGCTGCTGCCTGTTGCAGGGCGCCGATAGCGGTGCGGACCTGCTCCCTGCCGGTGTCGTTGAGGGGGATGTCGGTGCCGCCCTGGAAGCGGTGGTCAATGTTCCAGTCGGTCTGGCCGTGGCGCAGGAAGATGATGCGGGTTCCTGCCTCGGGGTCGGCTACCGGAGTGATGATGGGGGTGTTCTGTGCGTCGGTCATCCTTCTAGTATGGCATTGCCCCCGCGCAGTTCAAGGGGGCAAGAGGCGTATTCTCTCATGAAGCGCACTCATACCGCGGTATGAGCTGCGAGGTGGTTGAGCGCCCGGTCGGGCGAATTTTTTCAGGGTTTTCCCATATTTTTCAGCCCCCAGACGGAGGGGTGAGCCGCCGAGAAGCTGAGATGATAGAAGTGTACTTCCGTTAGTTCATACCCAATGAAGGTTGTCATGACGCAGAATCCTCAATCTCAGAACCCGCAGTTCCAGGCTCAGAACCCGTATTCAATGACCCCTCCGCAGGCGGCGCAGCCTGCCGGTCAGTATTCCGCTCAGCCTGGTCAGCCTAACCAGCAGAGTCAGGCGGGCTACTATCAGGGTCAGCCGCAGGGCTACCCGGCTCAGGCACCTCAGCAGATGCAGCAGGCGCCCTTCGCGCGCGGCGCGATTATTTCTGCCCGTAACCTGCACAAGTCGTACGGCAATAACCCGGTGCTGCGTAACGTGAGCCTGGATATTTTCCCCGGCGAGTCCGTGGCGATTATGGGTCCTTCCGGTTCCGGTAAGACCACCCTGCTGCACGCGCTCTCGGGCATTATCAAGCTCGATGCCGGTTCTGTGCTGTTCAATGGCCCGGCCGGTCAGGTGGCGGTGGAGTCCCTCAGTGAGCGTGAGCGCACCTCCCTGCGCGCTAACTCGTTTGGTTTCGTGTTCCAGCAGGGTCTGCTGGTTCCCGAGCTGACCGCGGAGGAGAACGTCTCCCTCGCCGCGATGATTGCCGGTGTTCCCCGCCAGCAGGCGCGTTCCATTTCGGCTGATCTGTTGAACCGTCTGGGTTTGGGGCAGATGCTGGACCGCCGTATGGGTGAGATGTCCGGTGGTCAGGCTCAGCGTGTGGCGATTGCCCGCTCCCAGGTGAACGGTGCCCCCGTGACTTTCGCGGATGAGCCGACCGGCGCACTGGATTCGAAGACCGCGCGTGAGGTGATGGCTCTGCTGCTGACCATGATTCCGCAGCAGGGTAAGACTCTGCTGGTGGTGACTCACGACCCGAACGTGGCGGCGGCGTGCTCCCGCGTGGTGTACCTGCAGGACGGCCAGATTGTGAGCGATCAGCGCAATAACCAGGGCGGTGTTCCCGCTTCCCAGAACCACGCTCAGAACCTCGGCGCTCAGTCTCAGGCAGGTGCATAATGCAAATCTATGCTCTACTCGCCAAGCGAACCCTATGGAGTTCGCAGGCGATTCTTCCCGTACTGGCTTTTGCCGCCTCCTCGGCACTGTTTTTGACGGTTGCCGGTGGTGTTCAGGCGCTGAGCACGTGGCTTGAGCACGCCAACGTTGACCACGAAATGATCAACCTGATGGGCATTCAGAAGCTCTACATGGGTTTGGCGTGGGTTGCCGCTCTGGTGCTGATTGTTCCGCTCTTTACCCTGGGCGCTTCGGCTGCTCGTTTGAGTGCCCGCCGCCGTGATGAGCGTCTGGCGTCCCTGCGTCTGATTGGTGCCTCCACAACCCTGATTGTGGGTCTGTCTGTTGCGGACGCGCTGGTGTACTCTCTTGTGGGTTTCATCATCGGTCTGTTGCTTTACCTGGTGCTGATTTTCCCCTTTGGCGCTTTGCACTTCATGAACGTTCCGCTGGGTGCTGAGAATATGCTCCTGCCGGTGAGCGTGATTTTCTACTGCTTCCTGGGCTGTATGGTTCTGGCGGCTCTTAGCTCCCTCTTCGGTCTGGCGAAGGTCAGCATCAGCCCGCTGGGTGTGCGTACCCGCGCGAAGGCTGGTTCCGCCGGCTACATTGCTCTGGGTATCGGTGTTGTTCTGGTCATTGCCGTGATGATTCTGGCTTCGACCTCGAAGGGTTTTAGCATGTTCTCCCCCTTCCAGGACGGCGGTGCCGATAGCGCGATCAAGAACCTAGCGATTTTCATTGCTCTGCCGGGTCTGCTGATGATGGTTGCTATCGACCTGATTGGTACCTTCCTGGTGTGGGCATACGCAAAGATTCGTGTGCGCATGACCCAGAAGGCGTCGGTTCTGCTGGGTTACCGTGCGGTGCTGGAGTCCCCGCGCGGGGCGTGGCGTCAGGTTTCGGGTGTGGCACTGTCGACCTTCTTGGTGACCTTCTTCGGCCCCATCCTGATTCTGGCGGGTGAGATGAACAAAACGGCGAAGGAGGTAGGCCCCGCCGCCGGCCCCTTCATGACCATCATGTCGGACATGTTCCAGGGCATGCTGCTCATGCTGTTCTTCTCGTACCTGCTGATCACTCTCTCCGCAGTGTTGAACCAGAGCGCCGCCATTTACGAGCGTGGTTCGCTGTACTCTTCGCTGAATATGATGGGTACCCCCACGAGGATGTTGCAGGCTTCGCGCCTTACCGTGGTTTTCGGTCCCCTGGTGCTCATTAGCGTGGTTTCTGCGCTGCTGGGTCTGCCGCTGACGGCGTTGATTGCGGCGCAGGGTCTTTCCGGTGAGATTCTGACGAAGATGTTCGGTATGACCTTCGGCGCTATTGCACTGGGTCTGGCGCTGGTCTATGTGGGCCTGTTGGCGACCATTCCGTTTATGCGTCAGGTGACTCATAAGCCGGTGTCCGCTCTCTAAGCTGTACGGCTGCTACCCTCCCGTTGCGTTCTCAGTGGATGCGGCGGGAGGGTTTCTTCATGTCCAACGTTTGTGTTGCGTGCTTTTGTGCCCTCGCCCGGTTTGCGCCCTGCATGTTTTCTCACGCACCGGGCCACCGCTTCCATAGCCTAAAGCCCTGTGAGAGACTGACATTATGTTTGAACACACAGTACCCCCCGAATGGTTCCCCCGCTGCGCAATCTTCGACTGCGACGGCATCCTCCTCGACTCCGAGACCGTCTGGAACGATGTGCAGCGTGAGCTTTTCGCCCGCTGGTCTGTTCCCTTCACCGAAGAGGTGGAGCACCGCCTCACCGGCCTGGCGGCAGCCGACGTCGCGCAGGAGCTTGCCCTGCTCTCCTACGAGGCGCAGAACGGTCAGAAGCCGGACACCGCCTCCGCAGAGTACGCCGAACACCATGAACGCGTGATGAAGGACCTGCTCACCACCGAGCACGAGGTCATCAGCTCCGGCGTGGACCTGATTGAGGGTGCGCAGAAGTTCCTGGGCTTCCTGAGCGAGCACATGCCGGTTGCGGTGGCGTCGAACTCCACCGCGAACATTCTGACCCTGAAAATGGAAAGCTACGGTTACGCCCCGCTGGTGCGCACCTGGGTCAGCAGCAACGACGTTCCCACCGGTAAGCCCGCCCCGGACATGTACCTGGAGGCGGCACATCGCCTCGGCTTTGAAGGTCACGAGGCGCTGGCGTTCGAGGACTCCCCCGCGGGCGCGCAGGCGGCACGTGACGCCGGTACAAAGGTTATGATTTACGTTCCGGAAGGCACCGACCCGGCAAAGGCACCGGCCGGTTTTGGGCGCTTCGATTCGTTTAATGACCCGCAGCTCTGGGAGGCGGCACGCACCTGGATCGCCAAGCTTGAGGCGGCACAGCAGTCGGAGGCGGCGCAGAACTAAGAGGCACCCGCCCCACCGCCTCACCTGGCAGGCGGCATCAAGAAAGACCCCCGGCCCGCTCTTCAAGAGCAGACCGGGGGTCTTCTATGCTTATCAGCTGCCTCTCTAGCACCCGCTCTTGTAGCCCTTTGACCTCATCAGCACTCTCGCGGAGCGCTACTTTTCCAAAGTCTCACTAAACGGTACCAATACAAAACATCACGAGAACCTGAACATTGGCAGGTTCTCGTGATGCTAGGTGTTTTAGAACTCCAAGGATGCTTATTTCGGCTGTTGCTTATAGAAAACAAAAGCGTACAGGATACTCATAAGTAGAACTACAACCTGAGCCAAAGGGTCAAGCCAATACACTTGTAAAATTACCACAGCCAACATAAAAAATACGGATTTTATGAAGGATGCCGCAGGTTGTACGTAGTTCTTATTTGCACGATATGCAGAGTACCCAACAAATCCACAAAGAATTAAAATACCGGCAACATTATAAAACATTGAATCATGCGAAGATGTAAAATAATAGAAAGAATAACCTGCGAAACATAATTCAGGTACCGGTATGTATCTAGTGTCGACCAACTTAATCACCTCAGATATTTATTCAATTTTTGCTGTCAGCGGTGGTATACCCCAATCTGCGTAGAACGCGATTCCACGTCCTTCTATACCGGCTCCGACAATAGCTGTTGATAATATCTCTAGTTTGATGTGAAACAGAACACTTTTATGATATCAATCAGCAAAATGGGAGTCAAAATTATTTTAGTAATGATTCAATAACAATTTGCGCCACTGCACACTATAGTATTTAGCTGCTAAAGCTCCCAGCCCGTTCTCTCTCCTCAGCAAACTTACATCCTAAGTCGTCTTATTGCGCTTCGGATGCTCCTCTGCCTTACACATTTCTAGGTTCTTATCGCAGATACAGCGGTAAACAGTCTTCACTTCCCCTGCTGCTTTCACCCACCTCTCTTCTTCTTTCCTACGTGCGTATGCTTTTCTTCTCTTACGAGCAGGAGATAACTCTGGTCTTGTCCTCACAACTCTCTCACTTCAGTTCTACGGTCTAGGAACTTTTATTTTACGTCCGCTTAAGCGGACTTCGCTAACGCTCAGGCTCTTTTTCTCTCTGGCTTCTCTCCTTCTGTTCCAAGACTCAACCTCACAGCTCAGGCTGAGAGAGGTGAGGGGAGAGAGAAGCGAATGCCCTTGTACTTTCCAAACAAAATACACAAAGGTATTTGAATGAAAAGCACAAGGGGTATCACAACAAACAACACAGGCCAGTCGGTCGGCTCGGTCGGTCGATTGGCGAAGCATAAGAAGCACAAACGGCTCGCTCTTCGCATAGATGGCGGAAGGCTCTAATCTTCCGCGCGGAGGGCATTCGCCCTGTGATCTGGCGGTGTTGTTGATGTGTAGGTCATAGACATGCCGGTTGCGGTGGCGTCGAACTCCACC
>NZ_KV811584.1:64625-65295 GCF_001813145.1 Rothia sp. HMSC066G02
GCGTCGAACTCCACCGCGAACATTCTGACCCTAAAGATAAAAAGCTACGGCTACGCCCCGCTGGTGCGCACCTGGGTCAGCAGCAACGACGTTCCCACCGGTAAGCCTGCCCCGGATATGTACCTGGAGGCGGCGCAGAACTAAGCGGCATCCGCCCTCCACCTCGTAGCAGCATAAAAAAGACCCCCGGCCCGCTCCTGAACTGCCTCCCGTTTCTTGGACAACGAAAATAAAGTCCAAGAAACAGGAGGCTTTTCATGTCTATAAATCTGGGAATGAGACACGATCGTTTGCTTCGGAAACAGGCAGCGCAAATGTTTGAGAAAGGATTTGGCTATGGTTTAACCGCCAGCAGGCTTGGTATGTCTGCCGCGACTGTGAGAGAGTGGCAGAAAATGTACCGCGTCATCGGGAAGGGCGGGCTTCTTGCCATGGGAATAAAGCGGACCAGATACGACTATGAGACCAAGATTGCCGCAGCGAAGGCTGTGGTTGATGGTGGGATGAGTAAGCCTGAGGCGATGGTGCGTTTCGGTATTGCAAGTGCGACACCGTTGAAGCAGTGGTGCAGGCTGTACCGGCAGGGCGGCGCGCAGGCGCTTAAACCTAAACCTAAGGGCAGGCCGAAGGGGTCGGTACGGGCGGTGCCACCAACGCGTGAGGAGGAACT
>NZ_KV811584.1:65395-83704 GCF_001813145.1 Rothia sp. HMSC066G02
CCAACCAGAGTGCAGCTACGTCCCAAGGTCGCCCAGATCTTTTCACGTACCCCCAACGGGTGCGGTCACAGGCAGGTAGCTATGTGTCTGCGTGCTGAGGAAGGGGTGCGCATTGCCGATAAGACGGTTTTGAAGATGATGCGTCAGATGGGGCTGCGCTGCGGTATACGCCGCCAGAGGCCCTACCACAGGTACAACTCCTACAAGGGGGAGGCGGGGCAAAGTTTTGAGAACATCATCGGTCGCAACTTCACGGCGACTGGTCCTTGGCAGAAGTTGGGTACCGATGTTACCGAGTTTAAGCTTTCCTTCGGTAAGGCCTATCTCGCGCCGGTTTATGACTTTGCTAGCAAGGAGATTGTCGCCTATTCCATCTCGATGTGTCCTAATCTTGCTCAGCAGCAAGAGATGCTTCAGGTACTCGTGGAGGCCAAACCCGAGGGAGTCAAGCCGATTTTGCACTCGGATATGGGGTGGCAGTATCAGCACGAGTTCTACGTCAGAACGCTTGCTGATAATGGTTTTATTCAGAGTATGTCACGCAAAGGTAACTGCATCGACAATGGTGCCACTGAGCAGGTTTTCGGTCACCTGAAGGACGAGTTTTTTCGTGGCCAGGACTGGCTAACCTTTGAGAGTTTCAAAGCTGACCTCGATGCGTACATTACGCATTGGAATACAACAAGACGCCAGGTGAAGCTTAAGGGCCTGACTCCGGTAGAGTACCGGGTTCAGGCCCTGCAGGAGGCCGTATAGGGGTTACTATTTATAGCGTCCAAGTTTCGGGGCGCAGTTCATCCTCAAGGAGCAGACCGGGGGTCTTCTATGCTGTATCAGCCGTACCTACAGTACCTACAAGGCCTACAAGAGGCACGAGCTTATCGGCGCATAACCTTCTTGGCCAGGAAGTTACCGAGGAACTGAACCAGCTGAACCAGGACGATAATAATCGCCACAACAGCCCAGGTGATCTCATCGTTGAAGCGCTGGTAGCCGTCCACG
The DNA here is from genome assembly GCF_001813145.1 of Rothia sp. HMSC066G02. Lineage (NCBI taxonomy): Bacteria > Bacillati > Actinomycetota > Actinomycetes > Micrococcales > Micrococcaceae > Rothia > Rothia sp. HMSC066G02. Next base: position 66,398 of record NZ_KV811584.1, read on the forward strand.
ATCGCAATCTTACCCAGGCCACCGGCGCCCACATAACCGGCCATTGCAGACATATCCACCACGCCGATGACGAGGAAGGTGTAACCGAGGATCAGCGGGCCAAGCGCCTCCGGAATCATCACGGTGAACAGGATGGTCAGCTTTGAAGCGCCCATCGCACGCGCCGCCTCAATCACGCCCGGGTCAATGGAGACCATGTTCTGCTCCACGATACGGGCAATAGCGAATGCAGCACCGAAGCTCATCGCGAAGACCGCCGCATTCACGCCCAGGCGGGTACCCACCACGGCGCTCGTCAGCGGGCCCAAAGCCGCAATCAAAATAATGAACGGAATCGGGCGAATCACGTTCACCAGAATATTCAGGATCGTGTACACGAAACGGTTCTGGAAGATGTTGCCCTCACGGGTGGTGTACAGCAGAGCACCCACAATCAGACCAACCAGACCGGCGCACACCATGGTGATAGTCACCATGTAGAACGTATCGCCGATAGCCGGGAGCAGCTTCTCGGGCAGGAACTCGGACCAGTCCGTCTTAGACGCAGCCAGCGGAAGAGTAGTAGCAAACATTTAGCGCACCTCCTGCACGCGGGCAACGGTCTTCAGTTCGGCAACGGCGGCATCAATGCTGGTGATTTCGCCGAGAAGTTCCAGGGTGAGGGTACCGTACGCCTTGCCCTGCAGAGTCTCAATACCGCCGCCCACAATGTTGAAGCGGACGTTACGGGCACCCAGGTAGGACAGCACCTTACCGAGCTCCTGGTTACCCTCCACGATTTCAACGTTGATGAGGTAACCCTTGTGGTTTGCGCGCAGTTCAGCCGCTTCCTTACCGGTGGGGGCAAGCTTCACGGTGGTAGCCACGAACAGCTTTGCCACGTCGGTCTGCGGGTTGGAGAAGACGTCGTAGACGTTGCCCTGCTCCACCACGCGGCCGGACTCCATGACTGCCACACGGTCAGCGATGCTGGAGACCACGTCCATCTCGTGGGTAATCACCACGACGGTCACACCCAGTTCACGGTTCACACGCTTAAGGAGCGCAAGAACTTCATGAGTGGTTTCCGGGTCCAGTGCGCTGGTGGACTCATCAGCCAGTAGCAGGGCAGGGTTGGTCGCAAGCGCACGAGCAATACCCACGCGCTGCTTCTGACCACCCGAAAGCTGGTTCGGGTAATGACCTGCACGGTCGGCAAGACCCACGAACTCAAGCATTTCCAGGGCGCGTTCGCGGCGGTCCTTCTTAGACCAGCCGGCAATCTTCAGCGGGAACTCGACGTTACCGAGCACGGTGCGGGAGTTCATCAGGTTGAACTGCTGGAAGATCATGCCGATATTGGTGCGTGCTTCACGCAGTTCGGAGTCGCGCTTACCGGAAATCTCGAAGCCGCCAACGGTCAGGGTGCCGCTGGTGGTGGTTTCCAGGCCGTTAATGAGGCGGACCAGGGTGGACTTACCGGCGCCAGAGTAGCCGATAATTGCAAAGATTTCACCGCGGTTAATGGTGAGGGAGACGTTGTCCACAGCAACTACCGCCTTGGGGCCGTTGCCGAAGACCTTGGAGACTCCGTCCAGAACCACCATGGGCAAGGTGCTGTCGCCGAAGCTCTGTGCCAGTTCACTCATAAATATGTATCCGTAAATGTCGTGGTTGGGGCGCTAAAGGGCATTAACGCCGTTACGCAAAGGACGGTAAGCCTGTCGTGACCCGCATCGGGTGCTTAGACTTACCGCCTTTGCGTATGCCTAGAGGAGGCGTGTATTTAGAAGATTACTTCTTGGCGCGCAGCTTGGCTTCTTCGTTAGCCAGGGACTGACGCAGCTCGTCGGTGCTCACGTTGACCTCAACAGCGGTGCCGCGGGTCTCTTCCTGAACAACATCCATGACGGGCTTGGTGTGGAAGATTTCAACGATCTTCTTGTAGGTCTCGTCGTCAGCCTTGTCCTTCTGAGCAACGAAGAGGTTCACGTACTTGATAGCGGAGGGGTCGGTCTTGGGGTCGTCCTGAGCCAGTGCGTCTGCGGGCTTCAGACCTGCATCCTTGAGGAAGTCGTTGTTGACGACCGCGCCGTCAGCGGACTCCATGCCAACCACGGTCTGGGTTGCGTCGACGGGGGTGACCTTCACCTTGGAGTTAGCGGTGTCCACGTCGTCGATGGTGGGTGCGTCAACATCAGCGTTCTTGAAGGTAACCAGACCGTTGGTCTTCAGCAGCTTCAGCGCGCGTGCTTCGTTCACGGTGTCGTTCGGGATAACGATCTCGCCGCCCTGGGGGATGTCAGCCAACTTGGAGTGCTTCTTGGAGAACAGAGCCATCGGGTAGATGACGGTCGGGCCAACAATCTGCAGGTCCTTCTTAGCGCTCACGTTGTAGTTGGACAGGTACGCGATGTGCTGGAAGCGGTTCATATCGATGTCACCGGCGTCCAGTGCGGGGTTCGGCTCGGTGTACGCGCTGAACTCCTTGAACTCAATGTCGATACCCTGCTTCTTAGCTTCTTCCTTCAGGGTCTTGTTGAACTTCTCAGAGCCAACCACACCGATGGTGACCTTCTTGGATGCGGAAGAGGAGGAAGAGGAGGAGTTGGTGGAACCGCAGGCTGCCAGGCCAAAGACCATGGGGACAACTGCGAGTGCAGCAGCAAACTTCTTCACGGCTATGAATCTTTCTGTTGAATGATGATGCGTTCCGCCGGGTGCTCACGTTGGTACTAGCACATCCGATGGGAATGATGATGGGACAATTACAGCACGCACAAGGGCGGGTGTGGAAGTTAATGGCTATTCATGAGACACAGAACGTCAAGGTCGTCATATTTTGTCACAATTCGTCATGCGGTGATTATTTGCCAGGTCACAAAGCGTCATTGACGGTGTATTCAGGCGCACACAAAACGCCGGCCCGGGGTACAAAAACCCAAGCCGGCGTCCATAGTGCCACCCGTTACGGGCGGTGGGGAATCAACCTACTGATCGAACTCGCCCGAAGCAATCAGCTGCTCACGCACCTTACGGCGCAGAACCTTACCCAGCATCGAACGGGGCAGATCATCCACCACCACGATGCGGCGCGGAACCTTATAACGAGTCACCTTCGAATAGCAGTGCTCACGCAGAGTATGCTCCTGCACCACCCGGCCCGGGGCGGGAACTACAGCGGCGACCACCATCTCGCCACCGGCGGGCAACGGAATACCGACTACCGCCGCATCCGCGACCATATCGTGCTGCTTGAGGGCGACCTCAACCTCCGTCGGGGAGACGTTGAAACCGCCGGTAATAATGACTTCCTTAATGCGGTCGACAATCTGAATGAAGTAGTCCTCGTCCAGGCGCACAATATCGCCGGTACGCAACCAACCCTCGGGGGTGATGGTCTTCGCCGTCTCGTCCTCACGCTTCCAGTAGCCGGCAAAACGCTGAGGGCCCTTCACCCACAGCTCGCCCTCTTCACCATCAGGCACGTCCTCGCCGGTCTCCGGGTCCACCACACGAATATCGGTGGAGGGGAACGGAACACCAATAAAACCGGCACGGCGAGTGTCATTGAGCGGGTTGCAGGACACCAGCGGCGCGCACTCGGTCAGGCCGTAGCCTTCCACCATGAAACCGCCGGAGGCTTCCTCCCACTCGGCAACCAGCTCAGGCGGCAGGTTCATCGCACCAGAGACCGCATAACGGATACCCTCCAGGGACACGCCGCGCTTCTTCGCCTCATCCATCAGGCGGCGATACACCGGCGGAACCGCAGGAAGAATGGTCGGGCGGGTCTTCTTCATCGCCTTCAAAATCAGGTCCATGTCCACGGTCGGGAACAGCACCAGGCGGGCACGGCACAGCGACGCAATCGTCACGCCCAGGGTCATACCGTACGCGTGGAACAGCGGCAGAACCGAGTAAATCACCTCGTCATCGCCCGGGTTAATCCATGCCTCACCCATGCGACCGTTAGACTCCAGGTTGCGGTGCGTGAGCATCACGCCCTTCGGCAGGCCGGTCGTACCCGAGGTGTACTGCAGCAGCGCAATATCGTGCGCGGTCGGGCGGCGATGCGACGGGTCAATACGCTCGCTCTTCACCAGCTGAGTCCACGGCACCGTACCCGGCGCAGGACCGGTCAGCTTCTCACGCGAAGCACGCGCACTCTTCAACGGCAGCTTCAGCGCGGTACGCATCAGCGCGGGCATCGCCGAAATCATGTTCACCGAATAAATATGGTTCGGGCGGATATCCGCCGGAAGACCCGTAATATGCGAGGCGATCTTATCCCACACAATCGCGACCTTCGCGCCGTGGTCCTCAAACATGTGACGCAACTCCGCGCCCGTGTACAGAGGGTTATGCTCCACCACAATCGCGCCCAGACGCAGAATCGCGTAAAACGCCGCAATATGCTGAGGACAGTTCGGCAAAATCAGCGCCACACGGTCACCCGCCTGCACACCAGCCACGCGCAGACCCTCCGCAGCACGCTCAATCTGGTCCCCCAACTCGGCGTAGGTCGTGGTCGCGCCAAAGAACTCCAGCGCCACCTTGTGGGGTACGGTGCGGACCGCCTCGTCAATGAGGTGGCTCAGCGAGGTTTCGGGTAGCTCAATATCGCGGGCAGTCCACGGAGCATAATTCTTCAACCAGGGGCGATGCGCCAATGGATGCGCACCAGCCGATACGCCAGCGGGGGATGCAGGTGCCGCCGCATCCTGCAGGTTCGTGTTCTTCTGAGCCTCAGTCATGCATTGATTGTGCCTTCCCACACCCTCACGCTTCAACTCAGCAGCGCTTCTTTCCACGCTGAAAATCACACGGTACACCCGCCCCAGATACCGCAATAAACGCCGAAACACTAAGGTAAACCCAAGCAACTCTGGGATACTTAAAGCATGAGTAAACGACAGCAAGACATCACTGACGAACAGTTCAAGAAGCTCCTCCGCGAAATTTCCAAACGATTCGCCATCGCCGGAGGAGTCGTCATCCTGTTCGGAATGGCCATCATCGCACTTGCTTACCTTCTGGGAGGAGCCCACTAATGCACACCCCGCAGCGCCCCAACGGCGACATCTTCAACCGCATGGTCTCCGGCGCCGCCTACATGCCCGACGCCGAATGCGCCGCGCAGACTAAGCGCATCCACGCTGCAACCGTCCTCGCCGAAGAACACTACGCACGCGGCGAGCAGGCACAGGCAATGCACGTCTACCGTGAACACCTCGGCCACCTGGGCGAACACTCACACATCCGCCCCGGCGCACGCTTCGACTACGGCGTGAACACCTATATTGGTGACGGCTCCTTCTTCAACTTTGGCTGCGTCTTCCTGGACGTCTGCCCGATCCGCATCGGCTCCACCGTGCTCGTCGGCAACAACGTACAGTTCCTCACCCCCACCCACCCGCTCAACCCGGTCGACCGCGCCGCATACTGGGAAGGTGGCGAGCCCATCACCATTGAAGACAACGTCTGGATCGGTGGCGGCGCCATCATCTTGGGCGGTGTGACCATCGGCAAGAACTCCGTGATTGGCGCGGGCACCGTCGTCACCAAGGACGTCCCGGCTAACTCCCTCGTGGTCGGCAACCCCGGCCGCGTCATCCGCACCCTGGACGAGAACGAACGCCCGGCATACCCGCACACCTACTCCGCAGAAGCCCTGGAAGAAGCACGCGCCTTCTACGCTGACCGCAACCGCTAAATCAGCACCCAGGACTAGAATCCAAAGGATTTAATGAACGCACAGAACAACACCCCGCAGCAGCGTCCGGCTACCGCGGCGTCCACCCCCACCGAAAGTGACCTGTGGGAGGCGGCATTCTCCTCCGACGACCCCACCGTGGTTCTGACCGATGAGGACCTGAACGCCGCACGCCGCGCCCACGAAAAGGCGCGCGAGTCGGCCTCTTCGGCTCAGTCCTCCGCGCAGTCCTCGCAGGATGCGACCCGCCCCCTCACCGAGGCGGCTACCGCAACCCAGCCGCTCCTCTCCGCAAACAGCGCCGCTCAAAGTGCAGACTCCGGTGCTGACTTGGGCAAACCCGCTACCGACAACCTCAGCTGGCTCGACAAGCCCGCAGCCCCCAGCACGGACAACGTACGCGGCGGCGCAACCCCTGCCCCCGCTACCGCGCCTACCGCTGCGGCAAGCTACGAGGTGCCCGCACCCGGTAACGCCCATGCGGCATCGAACGCCCCGCAGGCTAATCCGGCGGATGATGACCACTTCGTCATCCCCACCCCCGCAGGTGATGCCGCTGGCTCGGAACCCATCCTCACCGCCGCAACAGCGCTGTCCATGCAGAAGAGCCGCTACTCCCGCATGCACCTGCTGCCCGGCCTGCTCGGCTGGCTAATCACCATCTCCCTCATGGACGGTGGCCTGTGGGCTATCCAGTCGTGGCTGACCCTGACCGGTCAGAGCGAGTCCATCGAATACGCCTCGGTGGTCTCCCGACTCTTCAGCGGCGCGTCGAACGCCGTGCCGGTCGCGGTGGCGTTGAGTGTGCTCATTTTCTTCGCCTACCTGGTGGGCGGTTACGCGGCGGGACGCATGGCACGATTCGCCGGCGCGAAGCAGGGCATTGCCGTGTGGCTCTGGCAGATTATGGCGCTCATCCTCGGATCCCTGGCGACCTTCCTCATGCCTCAGCTGTTCCAGAATAGTGTCGCGTCCCTGTCGTTGCAGAAGCTGATTGCGGGCGATTTCGCGAACGGCCTGCTCGCGGTTCTGCTGGTTCTGGCGTTGAGCTTCCTCGGCGCTATCCTCGGCGGTCTATTGGGACGCCTGTACCACCGCCGCGTGGACAAGTACCCGAGCGACCAGGTGGCACGCGAGGACGCCTAGTCTTCTAAGCACCCGCGCCTCGTTGCGATAGGGATAAAACGTGCAGAAAACCTCCGGTACCTTACGAAAGGTACCGGAGGTTTTCTGTATCTAAGTATCTGTATCCTAAACGGCCTTAGCTACCCAGCAATACGGCGCTGACTAGCTAAAACATGCCGCCTAGTGGTCCAGCAGCAAGGCAGGCTCCTCAAGAATCGCAGCCACATCAGCCATAAAACGAGCCGACAGGTCGCCATCCACCACACGGTGGTCGAACGAGCCACCCAGGGTCGTCACCCAGCGAGGAATAACCTCACCATCAACCACCCACGGCTTCTGCTTGATCGTACCGAAGGCAACAATCGCCACCTCACCGGGGTTAATAATCGGGGTACCCGTATCAATACCCAGCGAACCGATGTTCGTAATGGTCAGGGTGCCGTTCGCCATCTCAGCGGGCTGAGTCTTACCCTCACGGGCGCGAGTGGTCAGGTTGTTCAGCGCGATAGCCAGCTCACGCAGGGACAGCTCCTGAGCGTCCTTAATGTTCGGAACCATCAGGCCGCGAGGGGTCGCCGCAGCAATACCCAGGTTCATGAAGTGCTTAATCTGGATTTCGCTATCGGTCCAGGTCGCGTTGACCTGCGGGTTACGCTCAGCAGCCCAAATGACCGCGGCGGCAAGCACCAGCAGCGGGGTGACCTTCACGCCCTCGAAGTGGCGGGACTTCTTCAGACGCTTCACGAACTCCATGGTGCGGGAGGCATCAACATCCACGAAAATCGACACGTGCGGAGCGCTAAACGCCGACGAAACCATCGCCTTCGCGGTAGCCTTACGCACGCCACGCACCGGGATGCGCTCAATGCGGTCACCGGGGGTGGCTGCGGGCTGCCAGAACGGCTGGCGGGCGCCGCTATGCTGCACATCGCTCAGGTGCGCCACATAGTTCATGAGGTCCTGCTTGGTCACCTGGCCACGCGCACCGGTAGCGGTCACATTCGCCAGGTCAACGCCCAGCTCCTTTGCGGCAAGGCGCACCGGAGGCGGCGCGAGGGTCGGGCGGTGCGGAACCTGCTCGGGAGCCAAAGTCGGTGCGGGAGCCGCTGCGGGCTCGGGCGCCAGACGCTGCACCACCGAGTTCAGCGGGGTGTTCTCCACAAAGCGGGAGGCGCGCTCAGCCAGCTCGCTCAGCAGGCCCTGGTTGCGGTTCACCGAGTCGGCGGGGGTGTGCGCCACGGGCGCCTGAACAGTCGGTGCGACCGGTGCCGTAGCAGCCTGTGCGGGCTGGGATGCGGAGGCGGGGCGCTTGCGGGCGCGGCGCTTCACAGCGTCCGCCTTGGGGCCGGAGCCGACCAGTGCGGTGCCGGACTCAGCCTCTGCCGCGGCGGGTGCCGCCGGGGTTGCGGGTGCGTTGTCGCCGCCGGAGATACTGATGATTGGGGTGCCCACCTCAACGGTTTCGCCTTCGGCAACGAGCAGCGCCTCGACGGTGCCGGCGAAGGGCGAGGGAAGTTCTACGACGCTCTTCGCGGTTTCAATTTCAACGAGGACGTCGTTGATGGCGACCTCGGTGCCGACGGCAACCTTCCAGCTGAGGATTTCTGCTTCGGTCAGGCCTTCACCCACGTCAGGGAGCGGGAAAATCTGGGACATTTTTACCTCTCACTAGGGCATATGCCCTATACGGAATATTCTGTGCGGGCTTGCAACCCGCCATAGCGCAACACGCTGATACGTCAGATCAGGGAATGCCTAGTAGTCAAAAGCGCGGTCAACCGCCTCAAGAATACGGTCAATATCGGGCACGTACTCTTCCTCAACGCGGGAAATCGGGTACGGCATGTAGTAGCCGCCCACACGAATCACCGGCGCCTGCAGGCTGTAGAAGCAACGCTCCGTAATCGCCGCAGCCAACTCACCACCCATACCACCAAAGGTCGGCGCCTCGTGCGCAACAATCAGGCGGCCAGTCTTCGCCACCGAAGCGGCAACGGTCGGCACGTCCAGCGGCGAAATCGAGCGCAGGTCAATGACCTCAATCGAGCGGCCATCCTCCACGGCAGCCTCCGCAGCAGCCAGAGCAACCGGCACCAGCGGACCGTACGCAACGATGGTCGCGTCCGTACCCTCACGCACCACCTGGGCGCTAAACGGATCAAAGGAAGTGTCGCTAAAGTCCACTTCACCCTTGAGCCAGTAGCGGCGCTTCGGCTCAAAAATAATGACCGGGTCGGGGCACTCAATCGCCTTGCGGGTCATCCAGTACGCCTCGTGCGGGGTCGAGGGGGTCACAATACGCAGACCCGCAGTGTGGGCGAACAGCGCCTCCGGGGACTCGGAGTGGTGCTCCACCGAACCAATCACGCCACCGTACGGAATGCGGATAGTCACCGGCACCGTGTACTGCTTATCGGTGCGGTTGTGAATCTTCGCCAGCTGGCTCGTGATCTGGTTGTAGGCGGGGAACACGAAGCCGTCGAACTGAATCTCCGGCACGGGACGGTAGCCACGCAGGGCCATACCGATGGAGGTGCCGATAATGCCGGACTCACCCAGGGGCGCATCCATGACGCGGCGGTTGCCGAAGCGCGCCTGCAGGCCCTCGGTCACACGGTACACGCCGCCGAGCTTGCCGATATCCTCACCGAGCATGACGACGGTGCGGTCGGCTTCCATGGCGTCTTCCAGGCCGCGGGTAATCGCCTTGGCGAGGGTCAAACGTTCAATTTTCTCGCTCATGCTTACTCCTCTTCAAAGCCTGCAACGTAGTTACGATAGAACTCGCGGTCGTCTTCCACCTGCTGGTGTTCCTGCACGTAGACGCGGTCGAAGAAATACTCAAAGTCGGCAACCTCAGAGTTCAGCACTGCCTCACGCACGCCGTTCGCGACCTGCTGCGCAGATTCTGCAACCTCTTCGAAGAAGGCATCATCGGCGTAGCTCTGCTCGCGCAGGTACTTCTCGAGGCGAATCATGGGGTCGCGGTGCAGCGGGCCCTCAAGATCGGCGTCGGTGCGGTACTTGGTGGGGTCGTCCGCGGTGGTGTGCGGGCCGAGGCGGTAGGTCTCAGCTTCAATCAGCACGGGGCCTTCACCGGCACGGATCTTCTCCATGGCGTAGCGGGTTGCGGCGAGCACGGCGAGAACGTCGTTGCCGTCCACGCGAATGCCTTCGAAGCCGTAGCCTGCGGCGCGGGTGGACACCGGCACGCGGGACTGCACCTCGAAGGGCACGGAGATAGCCCAGCGGTTGTTCTGCACGAAGAAGAGCACCGGCGCGTTATAGGAGGCGGCGAAAACCATGGATTCGTGTGCGTCACCCTCGGTGGAGGAGCCATCACCGAAGTAGACCGCCACGGCGGGCTTCTGGGTATCCTCGGCGGGGTCGGTTGCCTGGCCCTGACCGGTGCGGCGGATGCCGGTTTCAGCCTCGATGTCGGCGTCGAAGTTCAGACCCATGGCGTAGCCGACGGCGTGCACGGTCTGGGCGGCAAGCACCTTGGTGTAGGTGTGGAAGTTGTGCGCCTTCATGTCCCAGCCGTGGGTGGTGGAACCGCGGAAGATGGTGATCAGGTCGCGGAAGTCCACGCCACGCGCCAGAGCGACGGCGTGCTCACGGTAGGAGGGGAAGATGTAGTCGTTGGGTGCGTAGGCGAGTGCGGAGCCAACCTGTGCGGCTTCCTGGCCTCGACTGGGCACCCAGAGGGCGAGCTGACCCTGGCGCTGCAGGGCAGTTGCCTCGTCGTCGAATCGGCGGGTGGTGTACATGAGGCGGTATGCCTCGCGCAGGGTGTCTGCGTTGACGTCTTCGATGTACCGGCTGTAGGTGGGGTGTTCGTGTACGGTGCCGTTTTCATCCATGAGCTGGATGCGTTCGGGCACTCCGGGGTACTTGTCGTTCTCGTGCATCTAACCTCCACACGTGACGAGGGCTTGGCCCTCAGCGGCTTGGGTTTTAGTCTCAACTTTCACCTGATGGTGCAGGGTTTGAGGTGTTCCGGCAAGCCTGTGAGGGTCTGGGCATATATAGTTACCAGTCTACTCTTTTCGGCTTTATCTCGCGGCAGTTACGCTGATAACGCAGTGTATTATGCCCTGCCATTCACTATTTGAACATCATTAAATTAAACCTCCCATATATTCTTTTTTGAGAATATATGGGAGGTTTAATTTAACTATTGAGAGCTTTTTCGGGTCATCATTTTTTCCGCGCGAGAACCATTTGAAAAGCCCAAACAAACCTCGACAAGGGAAAATAGTACATTGTTCAATTAGGGCTCAAACAGGGCAGGGTGGGCACTCCCGCCCCTTCACAAGACGCTCTAGAGCCCCTTCGCGAAGACCTCACATAGCGAGAGGAAACGGTCATTCGCCTCCACCTCGCCAATACTCACGCGAACACCCTCGGTACCGAACGCACGCACCGACAGCGCATGCTCAGCCATCAGCTGCACAAACTCACCCGTGCGCTCCCCCAGGGGCAGCCACACGAAGTTCGCGTAAGTGCTCGGGAAATCGTAGCCCAGCTCGCGCAGTCGAGCGGTCACGCGCTCACGCTCAGCGACCAGGTGGCTCACACGCTCCATCACCGCATCCTCATGCTCGATGGAGGCGATAGCCGCCGCCTCAGCCAGCGCCGTCACGGCGAACGGGGTTGCCGCCACGCGCAGGTGCTGCGTAATCTGCGGGTGCGAAATCGAGTAGCCCACGCGCAGACCCGCCAGGCCCTGCGCCTTGGAGAAGGTGCGCAGAATGATGACGTTCTCATAGTCGCGGTAGATGTCCAGGCCGTTCAGCGGGGCTTCTTCCCCTTCCGGCACGGTGGAGGCGGCGCAGAACTCGAAGTACGCCTCATCAATCACCACGGGGATGTGGGCGGGCACCTTCTCCAGGAACGCACGGATCTGACTTTCGGTGACGGCGGGGCCGGTCGGGTTGTTGGGGGTGCAGACCAGGATCAGGCGGGTACGGTCGGTGATGGCTGCCGCCATGGCGTCCAGGTCGTGTGAGCCGTCGGGCAGGTTCGGCACCTGCACACTGCGAGCGCCCATAATGCCGACGAGGATCGGGTATGCCTCGAAGGAGCGCCAGGCGTAGATGACTTCGTCCTGCACGCCGTCGGCGTTTACGCCGGCGAAGGTTTTGAGGATTTGGTTGAGCGCGCCGAGGCTTCCGGCGCCGGTGACGATGTCGTCAGCGTCCACGCCGAGCCGTGCGGAGAGCTTCTGTCGCAGGGCGGTGGAGAGCGGGTCGGGGTAGCGGTGCACGGTCGCAAATTCTGCGAGGATGCGCGCGACCTCGGGTACGGGACCCAGCGGGTTCTCGTTCGAGGAGAGCTTGTACTGGGTGAGGCCTTCAACGGGTGCGGGCGGCTTGCCTGCCGCGTAGCTGGGCAGGGTGTTGAAGACGGGGCGGACCGGGATGTTGGCGTGTTCAGCTGACTGGCTCATGGTTCCAGTATGTGCCTGCGGGCGGCTCGGAGGCTAACGCTTCTCACCTGGAGAGCAGGTCGCGAGCAAGCTGTAACTGTGCAGGCAGCAGATACTGGCCGCGAGTGCTGTACGCAAAGATGGAGGGGCGCCGCCGGGGTTGTTCCCGGTGGCGCCCCTCCTTTTCTCTTCTCTACTCTACTCGTCCCCTCCACCCTCCACCGAGTCTTTGAGATACAGAGTCCTTGAGATTGATGCTTTTAGACTCGGTGTTTAGACCATCAGGGGTTCACGCTCCTCGAGGGGAGTCAGATCCTCGGGAGGGCCTGGGGCGCGAAACCCGGGGTCGATGTTCTCGGGCGGAGTTGGTGCGAGGAAGCCGGGGTCAATGCTCTTGGGCGGGAGCATGGGTGCCGGCTTCTGGCCTGGCAGGATGGGAATGAGCGACTCAACGCCGTCGTAGTCTCCGCCTTGCCTGGCTCCGAAGATTGGAGGATTCTTGAGCGCGGAACCCGCGTTAGGGAGCTGCAGCTGATCGATGATTGGCTGAGTAACAGCCTTTTCGATGTGCGTATGCAGATCTGCAGGTTTGGGCAGAATGTCCGGCGGGATTAGACCTGCAGGGGGTAGCTGCCCCTCTGCCTCGATTCGAGTGGGCATCTTGATGGGCGCAGGCTCCGGACGGCTCAGGTCGCTCGGCATCTTGATGTGGGCAGGCTCGGGGCGGCTCAGGTCGCTCGGCATCTTGATGGCGGGCGGCAGATGCTGCGGGTTGTATCCCTGCAGGAGGGGCACCTTGGGCATCTGCGGCACAGGCATTTCGGGCCATGCAGGCTGCGGGTTCTGAGATTCCTGCGGAGTCGGCTCGGGGTGAGGGATGGTCTTTTTGATGCCCTCGATGACGGCGGGGATTTGCTTAGCAGCCGCCTGTACGGTTTCTCCAGCTTCTCGCTGGAGACCCTCGGCCCTCTGCTTGGCAATCTCCATGCCCTGTTGGACATCTGAGACGGTATCTTCGATACCACGCTTTGCTTGCCCCAGGCGCCCGCCTGTCAGCTGATCAATCCCCTCAACTATACCCAAGCCACCAGGGATAGTTCCTGATGCAAGGGCTGCAACAGCGTAGCCCTCGGTACGTTTGATAGTTATACCCACTCGTAGAGCGGGAGGCAGACCGTCCGGCAGGTTTGAGGCGGAGGTAACCTTCTGTTCCCCCAGCACATACTCTTTACCATCCATTGCGGCGCGCATGCCGCCAGGCACCTTGCCGCTATGCCCTTCACGGTGTAGGGCTTCGTGGTAATTTACGGCATGATGCTCATGGTTATTGACGGTGATTACCGTATCGCGTTCATCAGGATGCCACGGTTCTCCAAAAATCTGTGGCAAGGGAATCTTCTTTGCTATATCAGGAACCCCATCGCCGTCACCCTCCACGTAATCCACGGCAAAGTCACGTTGTTTGGCTGACATACCTCGCATCGGGGCAGCTTGGGCATAGACACCCACAATATTGATTTCTTTGGCGACTTCAGCACTATTCGCCATGTTGTGGGCGATCATTGCTCCCTGGCTGAAGCCCTCCATGTATACACGAGCACCCTTGGGAGCACCAGCATCACGCAGAGCCTGCAAAATCATCATGTACGCAGAGTTCATCTGGTCTGGGCCCGCTGCTTCACGGAGAGTCCCCTCGCCATCTATGATGGATCCACCCCAAGATCCAAAGATAGTACCCGGAATGCTCACCACATACAGCGCATGGGCAGGGTCGCCTTCATGTCCTGCTTCGTACATAACGGTGACGAGTACGGCACTACGTTCAGCGGTCAAAGGGTCCTGCCGGGAACGTTCAAGTTCAAGGTCCTGCGCCTGCGCCGCCGCCAGAAGACGTTCCGAGCTGGCGCCCACAGAGAGCTGGTTTTTCTCGCCGCGATGCGTAGCAATACCGTATTCCTCCGCAGAGGCTGTACGGACGTTGTAAACCGCGTTTCCACCGATAGCTGCCTTGATGAGGTTAGATAGACCACCGCCCAGTGCCTTTCGAGCAAGTCCTCGCGGAATGCCAAACATGCTTGCAAGGCGGTCAAATGCTCGCTGACGGGCAATTTCAGGATTCCATTTGGCATCCATGTAGGCGGTGAAGCCGAAAAGAATACCCGCCACGAGAGGCGAATACGGCAGCGTCCGAGATGCCGAGAAGTACCCAAGCTCGGGAATGGTGAGCTTCAAGAGGTAGGTAGCTTCGCCGGGTTCTCCAGCGATGAGGCCGCGGAAGTGACCTCGGGTGCTGCGTCCGTCGGGTAGCTTGCCGTCCTTTGCGATGCCCATGGATTCGAACCAGCCTGCGACGGTGTTTTCAACCTGCAGGTAGGAGCTGTGGGCGGCTCGGACGGTGGCTGCGGTGACGCCGAACTTTGCGGCACTCATACCGAGGTCTGCAGCAAGGACGGCGCAAATAGCGGCAGCCTGCTGGGCACGTCCGTTAATGCCGAGGAAGAGCCGAGTCTCGGTGGCGATGCCAAGAATCGGCATGGCGCGGTCGGCGCAGGTGCGGCTGACGGCGTCGAGGCCGTCGGCAATGGCGGGCATTTCTTCAAGCTCAACGCTGATGGTGCCTGCGGTGGGCCCTGCGGAGTCGGCGAGGTCACCGATGGGCGCAACGGTGGGTCCGGTAATCATGGTGTCTCCTAGGGTGGGGTTAGTGGGTTCGGATGAGCGAGCTCAGCCCGTCGGGCAGGTTCACGTGCATGAGTGAATCGAGCGTTGACTGGGCTTTTTGCACGCCTGAGCGGGCGATAATTTCGCCGGGGTCAAGCTTTTCGAGGAGGTCGGCGGCACCGTCGGCGAGTTTGCCGAGTAGGTTATCTACGGCGGAGGCGGCGGCTTTGATTGCCTGCGCTTTGACGGTGAGGTCGTTGGCGAGTTCTTCACCGGCGGCGGCGATCATGGCGGCGGTGCCTTCGGCTTGTTCGGCTTGGTGGCGGATTTTTTCTCGGTGTTCTTCGAGTTGTCGCCGGTAGGCGCGTCCGGCTTCGGATGCCCAGTGTTCGCCGTTGAGTTCGTTGGCGCGTTGGTGTGCGGTGCGGATTTCTTGGGCTTCGGTGCGCATCCTGTGGGCGAGTTCTGCGCCTTTGGCGCGGGCGAGCACGGCGGCGGCCATGAGCTGTTCGGCGAGGGCGTGGCCGGCGGCGGTGCCGATGCCCATGTGTCCTGCTGCGCGGAGGATATCGGTCGGTTCGATTCGGGGCAGCTGGGGTACGGGTGGTGGTGCGGTGTCAACAATCGTGGTCATGGTGTGTCCTTTCACGGCGGGTTTGTTTTAGGCTAAATCTGTTGCGGTGACCGTGCAGGTGGAGTGCGCCAACCTGTGGATAACTCAGGCTTGTTTCGAAAAATTCGCACGTTTTGCGTCCTCAAAACCCAAAAAATGCCCCCTCCGCATCCCCTCGTTTTGTCATATTTCTGTAACTAACCAAGCCGCCCGTCACGTCCATATGCTCTTCCCGCCTCTTTTTTTCAGCGAATTCATGCAAAAATAGAGCTATGTCTCACACCAATAACACCTTCTTGCCTTCTGGCCGTATTGACCTGGGCACCGGCGAACTTGCGCTGGGCCCCCTCGACGGACGCTACGCTTCCGTGACCGCACCCCTGACCAACTACCTCTCTGAGGCGGCGCTGAACCGCGACCGCATCCACGTTGAGGTTGAGTGGTTCATTTACCTGTGCGAGCACGAGGTGCTGCCGGGTCTGTCCCCGCTGAGCGAGGAGCAGAAGAAGGGCCTGCGCGCCATTGTGACCGATTTCAACGCTGATTCTGTCGCTGAGCTGGCAGAGATTGAGGCAGTCACCGTTCACGATGTGAAGGCGGTCGAGTACTACATTGGCCGCCGTCTGGAGGGTCTGGGCCTGGGTCACCTGGTGCCGCTGGTTCACTTCGGCTGCACCTCCGAGGACATTAACAACCTCGCCTACGCGCTGGGCATCAAGGACGCCGTTGAGAACGTGTGGATTCCTGCCGCTGAGAACCTGATTGAGGTTCTGCTGAAGCTGGCTGAGGAAGGCCGCGACGTGCCGATGCTGTGCCGTACTCACGGTCAGCCTGCAACTCCCTCCACCCTGGGTAAGGAGCTGGGCGTGCTCGCGTACCGCCTGAAGCGCCAGGTGAAGCACGTTGCTGCTGCTGAGTTCTTGGGCAAGATTAATGGTGCAACCGGCACCTACGCTGCTCACTATGCGTCGGTTCCTGACGCTGATTGGCAGGATGTTTCTCGCGGTTTTGTGGAGCACCTGGGCCTGACCTGGAACCCGCTGACCACTCAGATCGAGTCGCACGACTGGCAGGCTGAGCTGTACTCGGATATCGCTCATTTCAACCGCGTGCTGCACAACCTCTGCACCGATGTGTGGAGCTACATTTCGATTGGTTTCTTCCGTCAGATTCCGGTGGCTGGTGCGACCGGTTCGTCCACTATGCCGCACAAGGTGAACCCGATTCGCTTTGAGAATGCGGAGGCTAACCTGGAGCTCTCTAACGCTCTGCTGGATTCGCTGGGTTCGACTCTGGTGACTTCTCGTTGGCAGCGTGACCTGACTGACTCCTCGGCGCAGCGCAATATTGGTGTGGCGTTTGGTCACTCGGTGCTGGCTATCTCCAATGTGGTGAAGGGTCTTGAGCGTCTGGATATTGCGACCGAGGTTATTTCCGCTGACCTGGATGCGAACTGGGAGGTTCTGGCTGAGGCGATCCAGATGGTGATGCGTGCTGAGGCTATTGCGGGTGTTCCCGGCATGGAGAACCCGTACGAGCGTCTGAAGGAGCTGACTCGCGGTCACCGCGTGGATGCAGCTCGTCTGAAGGAGTTTGTGGCTACTCTGGGTCTCTCCCCCGAGGCTGAAGCGCGCCTGTCGGCTCTGACTCCGCACACTTACAACGGTATTGCGGCTCAGCTGCTGGATCACGCGAAGAACGCTTAGTCCGTAGCAAAGGATTAAAAACTAAAGACCCCGGTTCCCTGTGTTGAACTGCGCCCCGAAACTTGGACGCATTAAA
>NZ_KV811585.1:0-11494 GCF_001813145.1 Rothia sp. HMSC066G02
TTTGTTGTCCAAGAAACGGGAGGCAGTTCAGTTTAGGGAGCCGGGGTCTTTAGTGTGTTGGGTCTTTGCTATGTTCTGTTAGCTGGCGAGGATTTTAGCGGCCGAGCATGCGGCGGTGGCCGGTTTCGGTGTCGTTGCCCTTGTCGCGGGTGAAGACCTTGCCTACAGCCTTACCTGCGTCCTTGACGCCCTTGAGCAGGGAGCCAGCCACGCCGGAGGAGCCGTCCGAACCTTCGCCGCCCTGTACGCGCGGTGCACGCGGGGTAATCATGAGCTCTGCGGGGAAGTAGGCGGGCGCGTCGCCGAAGGCTCGGCGGGTGTTGCGCACGACGTCCTTGCCGAGGGTCAGGTTCGCGCCACCGCCAACGACTGCGCCCACGCCGAAGGGCAGGGCACGGCCGAGCAGTGCACCGGTCTGGCGGGTGAGGAAGCGGCGGATGAACATGTTTCGGATGGTACGTTCGACGCTGAACATCTTGCCGCTGGAGGAGTTGCCGAGCAGCATGCCCCACTTGTTGGAGACACCGCCTGCCTTGCCGGTCTGCAGCAGCACGGTGTTCATGAGCTGGGAGCCTTCTTCGCCGAGCATGATTGCCATGACCATGGAGCGGGCGGTTTCGGGGTCGTGTACGTGCACGCCGTGCAGTTCTGCGACTGCCTGGGCGTAGAGTGCGGTGCGTTCGAGGTAGCCGCCGACTGCGAGCGCGGACAGGCTCATGGAGGTGACGGTGCCGACGCCGGGCACGAATGCGGATGCGCCGGTGACGCCGCCGATGGCGGTGATGTCACGCAGGTAGGTGCGGTCGAGGCGCTTGTGGATTTGTTCGGGGGTTTCGTCGGGGTGTGCTTCACGCAGTTTTTTGACGATGGACAGCGCGAGCGGTCGTTGCATGCGCAGTACGTTGTCGAGGGTGGTGGTCAGTGCGGGACGGGGGTTGCCGTCTTCATCGAATAGAGACTTCTTCGGGTCAAGCATGCTCTCAGTAAATCACGGCTTGGTGAATTTTTCCTGAATATGGGGCCTGTGGTGGGGTTTGGGGGGTGAAATTTCACCGAGGGCGTGGAGGTTTTTGATCGCTTGTTAGGGTGTTTTGGTCTTTATTTGCGCCCAATTTTAAAGCGCGTAAAATTGTCGTAGATTACACACTATTCATTGTTTGCATAGTGCGTGACCTGCTTCACGGAGATTCGGGTTGCGCCTGATGACAGATAGCGGCTAATACCTCTTCTGAATCCTAAGGAATACTATGACTTCTTCCACCCATACGCCCAATGCTGCGCGTTCTCCCCTGGCGACTCAGGGGCTGGGTGTTGCGTACGCGACCGGCGCGATTATTTCGGCGCAGTTCGGTGCGGCTCTTGCCAAGCAGCTCATGGGCGATTTGGGCCCCTGGGGCGTGGTCGCTCTGCGCCTGCTGACATCTTCTATCCTGCTGTGGGTGTTCTTCCGCCCGCAGATTCGTTCGTGGACCCGTCAGCAGTGGATGGCGGTCATTGTCCTCGGTGTCGCCCTGACCGGTGCGAATGCCTTCTTCTATGTGGCTATTGAGCAGGTTCCGCTAGCAATTGCGGTGGCTATTGAGTTTATGGGTCCGCTGGTGCTGGCGACGGTTATGTCGCGCCGTAAGCTGGACCTGGTGTGGATTGCTCTGTCATTTACGGGCATGGCGATTCTGACTGCTGAGTCCCAGGCGAAGCCTGAAGATTTCGCGTTGATGGGTGTGGTTTTCGCAATCCTGACCGCTATTTCTCGTGCCGCCTATATTCTGGCGACTGAGAAGGTTGGCGCTCTGATTCCGGGTATGGGCGGCATGGTCGTGGGTAACGTTGTCTCTACCCTGCTGGTTCTGCCGTTCCCGTTCCTGATAAGCGGCAATAACCTGTTGAAGGTCACCCAGGATGTGCACCTGCTGGCTATTGGCTGCCTGATGGGTCTGCTGGCTTCTGCCCTGCCGGCGCTGGGTGAGGTTTCTTCGCTGCGTCTGCTGCCCGCGCACATTTATAGCGTGGTGCTGTCCCTGGAGCCTGCGATTGCGGCGGCTGTGGGTATTGTGATGCTTGGTGAGGCTACCGGCCTGGTTCGTTGGGTTGCTATTGCTCTGCTGGTGGCGGCGAGTATCGGTATTTCGATTTCTCACGCTCGTGCGCAGAAGAAGGCGCAGGAGGACGGCACGCTGGAGGATGCGGACCATTACCTGCCGGGTGCGGTGGATGCGCACGCGGTGGATATTGCGCAGATGGCGACTAACTCTATTACGATTCCGTCGGCTGAACAGATTAAGGCTGACCGTGAGGCGAAGGGCCTCTAATCTACTGAACTGTAGCCGTGTCAACGGCTTCTAGCCCCCCCCCGGGTAACGAGTAGGATAGTATCTCGTGTTGCCCGGGGGGGCGCTCTTTAAACGGCGCTATTGGAGCGTTCGTTCTGCCCCGTAGCGGCACAGCATGCACACGTGGAGAAGTACCGCCTTGTGAGGCGCAGGAAGGAGAATCATGCCGCATACTTCATCTCAACGCCCCGCACTGGGCATTATGTTTGTGCTGATGTCCTGCTCATCGCTGCAGTTCGGTGCCGCGTTCGCGGTGACGCTCTTCCCGCTGTTTGGTGCTCTGGCTATTAGTGTCAGCCGTCTGGCGATTGCTTCCATGGTGGTGGGTAGCGCCGTGTGGTTGGCGGCGCGTTGGCGTACCCGTCGCAGGGGCACGATGCCGCCGGGGGCGCTGTCTTGGTCGAAGGAGCAGTGGCGTGCCGTCATCATTTTCGGTATGACTTTCGGTCTGATGAACGGCTTCTTCTATTGCGCGATTGACCGCATCCCGATTGGTTTGGCGGTTGCGGTGGAGTTCTTGGGCCCGCTGGCGTTGGCGTCCATGCTGACGCGCAGGCTCCGCGACGCGGTGTGGGTGCTCTGCGCCCTGGCGGGCATGCTGGTGCTCGGCTACGAGGCGGCGGTCGGCAAGGATACCGACTACCTGGGTCTGACGTTCGCGCTGATTGCTGGCGTGTTCTGGGCGCTGTACATTCGCTCTAGCGCGAAGGTGGGTGCCCTGGTTCCGGGTGCGAGCGGCCTGGCGGTGGCGATGCTTGTTGGTGCTACGTTTATTGCCCCGGTGGCGGCGGTTGTTCCGGCGCCTCAGCCGATTTGGAACGCGGCGCAGGATCCGATGCTGCTCCTCATGATTTTTGGTACCGCCATGTTCGCTTCGGTGATTCCCTATAGCGCGGAGCTGATGGCTCTGCGTAACCTGCCGCAGCAGGTGTTTAGTGTGCTGATGAGCATGGAACCGGCGATTGCGGCGATTGCCGGTTGGGCGTTGCTGGATCAGGAGACCGGCCCGATTCGTTGGGTGGCAATCTGTCTGCTGATGACGGCGAGTGTGGGTATTACGCTCACCACCACGAAGGGCGATTCCCCCAAACAGAAGGATGACGGTGAGGACCCCGTTCCCGTGCCGCTACCCGAATAAAACCAAGATTCTGCCGGCGCGCGGCATAGAGAAAACCCATATACAAAACCGTTGAGGCGGGTACCTGGTTGATACCCGCCTCAACGGTTTTATGTTTCAGTTTTAGCTCTCGGCCAGCTCGTCCAGCAGGTCGCGGAGCTCATCGGTGGTGAGCACTTCCGCCGGATGCGGACCCATCGCGTACAGCCGGTCCTGGGTGTCCTCGTCCAGCTCGCGGGCGGTGCCAACCAGCACGAGGTTGCCTTCGTTCTGCCCGCTGAGCATGGAGCTCTCGCACAGGCACCACACGTGGTCAAAGACTTCCAGCATGGCGGTTGCCTGCAGCTGGAAGAAGGGCAGACCCGCGTCGTCGCCCACGTTGATGGCGACCATGCCGCGCTCGCTCAGGGCGTCCTTGAGTTCGCGGTAGAAGTCGCGGTTCGCCAGGTGGGCGGGTGCGTCCATGCCGGTGAAGATGTCGAGAATGATCGCATCAAAACCGGGCACGCCCAGCAGTTCGGGCAGGTTCGCCAGCTGCTCGCGGGCATCCCCCACCACAAGCTGGCAGTCGGTGCCTGCGGGTAGCGGCAGGCGGTCCGTCACGAAGCCCATGAGCTCGGGCTCAATATCCACGGCAACCTGGCGGGAGCCGGGGCGGGTCGCCTGAATGTAACGCACAAGGGTGAGCGCACCGGCGCCCAGGTGCGCGGCGGTGATGGGTTCGCCGGCGGGTGCGAGCGCATCCACAGCGTTTGCGATGCGGCGCAGGTACTCGTAGAACACGTAGTCGGGGTTCTGCACGTCCACGTGGGACTGCTCGGCACCACCGATTTCGAGGACGTGGCCGTGGTCGCTGAACCCGTCGGGGTGAATTTCGGCGCGCTGACCACCGGAGAGCTGAATGTGCGCCACTACTTCACGCCAGCTTCACGCTTGAAGGTGCTGACCAGGTCATCCACCGAGGAGGACGAATCCAGGCCCTCAACGACCTTGTCGTTCACGGCGAAGGTGGGGGTGCCCTTCACACCAATCTTGACGGCGTGCTCGTAGTCGCGCTGGATGGGCTTGACGGTGTCGGAGGCGAGTAGGACCTTGTCGAATTCTTCGACGTTCAGGCCCAGTTCCTTGGCGTAGTCATTGAAGAGGGTGCGCAGCTTATCGCGTTCTTTGATGTTCTTCCAGTCGTTCTGGGTGTTGAAGAGCTTGTTCGCCATTTCGACGTGCTTACCCTGAGCTGTTGCGGCTTCTACGGCGAGCGCGGCGGGTACGGCGTTGGCGTGCATGTTCAGCGGCATGTGGCGCACAGTCACGTTCATGATGCCGTCAAGCTTCTTGGCGGCTTCTTCGAACTTGGGTTCTGCCTTGGCGCAGTAGGGGCACTGGTAGTCGGTGTACAGGGTTGCGGTGCCTGCACCGGGTACTTCGCGGTTGAGGCGGTAACCGACGTAGCCGTCATCGGCGGTTGCCGAAGCAGTACCCGAAGGGTCAGCGGATGCCGAAGCGCTCGCGGATGCACTTGCCGAGGTAGCGGCGGTGCTTGCAGATGCGCTCGCCGAACCGCTCGCAGACGCCGATGCGGAAGGCTGGGAGGAGCTGGAACCGCATGCGCTCAGCCCCAGGGCGGCGGCGGGCACTACGCCCAGTAGCAGGGTGCGGCGGTTGAGGGGTGAAGTCATGGTGGTTCCTCTCTCTACGGGTGGCGGGCTGGCCTGTTTGCTACATCTGTGGTTGATTAATCTGTGGTTGATGTGC
This sequence comes from Rothia sp. HMSC066G02, assembly GCF_001813145.1. Taxonomy (NCBI): domain Bacteria; kingdom Bacillati; phylum Actinomycetota; class Actinomycetes; order Micrococcales; family Micrococcaceae; genus Rothia; species Rothia sp. HMSC066G02. The sequence goes on from NZ_KV811585.1 coordinate 5,200, forward strand.
ACTCTGAGGTGCTGTCAGCCGCCGTGGGTATAGGGTTTATTGTATGCCTCTGCCCTGAACTTTCCCTATCTTCGGGCGGGTTTGCGGGGTGAATGCAGTGCACACCATAGCCGCCCTGTCGCCTGCTCCCAGCTGCGGGGCCGGTGTTGAAAGTAATTAGCCTCTCCCCCGCCTTTTTGGTACTATTGCGGGGTATGCACTGTTCACCGGTTGCTTTCGGGCAGTTGAGAACGGCAGCATATGCGCCTCTATAGCTCAGGGGTAGAGCATTTCCCTCGTAAAGAAAAGGTCGTGGGTTCGAATCCCACTGGGGGCTCCACATCCGCCGTAACGCGTGCCGGTTTCCGGTGTGTTGCGGCGGTTTTTAGCATCTGAGAGTTGTCGTTTTCTCGAAGATGTCACCGTCGAACTTTAGGAGATTCTCATGTCTTCTCGATCCGCATCCGCTAAGCGCCAGAGTGGCCGTGCGCAGGCAGGTCGCGCCGCTGCGGGCTCTGCACGCCCGATGAGCCCCACGATGCGTTTTGCTCTGGTGTACGTGCTGGCGCTGGTGGTTTCCCTGGCGGTGTGGTTCTTCTACCGTTCCGTGTATGAGGATGACACCTCGTTCCTGGTGCCGATTGTGATTTCCTTGGTGACTTCGTACGTGTGCGCTCATGCGCTGACGGGCGGCAAATCGCCCCGCAACTAGACCGCCGACCAGCAGCCCGCCAGGCTGTAGCCTCGTGAGGTTTCAGGCAGACAAAAGCCGCGCATCCGGTTCCCCGCTCGGGGGTCGGATGCGCGGCTTTTTACGTGTGTACTTTAGACCAGCGCCTTACTTGGATGCGCGCTGGAAGTCGCTGTCGGTCTTGCCCCACAGGCCGTAGACCTTGGCGAGTTCCTTGACCTTCTTTGCACGCAGGTAGCGCGGCAGGTAGGAGCCGTCGCGGGGGCCGTCGAGGGGCACGTCGAGCATCTGGTGTGCTTCTTCGATTTCGAGCTCGCTCGGGGAGAATGCCGCGTTGATGGTCTCAGCCTGGCGAATGTCGAGGGTGATCTTACCGGTCATGCCGTGGTCGTTCGCGTAGCCGCATGCCTTGGAGAGGTCAGCGCCGTATGCGCCGAGGGTCGGGCCGTCGATGGGGCCGGGCAGACCGCCCAGGGTGGAGGCAATCACCAGTTGCGAACGCACGTAGGCGAGCGCCATGGGGGTTGCGGAGGAGCCGGTGTCGCGGCGGTAGTCGCCTGCGCCGAATGCGAGGCGGAAAGTGCCGATTGCGCGCGCAATTTCGATGGAGTGGTGCACGCCGAGTGCGGACTCGATCAGCGCGATGATGGGGGTTCCGGGGGGCAGCTCGGCTGCGGTGCGGTCAATGTCGGTGGCGTGCTCTGCGGTAGCGAGCATGACGCCTCGCAGGCCCTTCACGTTCTTGAGGGCCTTGACGTCCTTCCACCAGTGTTCGGTGGTGATGGCGTTGATTCGCACCCATGCGACGACGCCGGAGTTGAGCATACGGACGACCTGTTCGCGAGCGGCGTCCTTCTCTTCGGCGGGGCAGCCGTCTTCGAGGTCGATAATGATGGAGTCGGCCTCGGATTCGAAGGCCTCTTCAAAGACTTCTTCGGAGGAGTTGGCGCGCACGAGGAGCCAGGAGCGTGAGAGGCTGGGGCGCAGCTGACGCGCACGCTCATTGCGGTGGAATTCAAACATGGTGTGTGACTTCTTCCGTGAATTGTATATGCATTGGGTTGTGCCGTAGAGGGGCAGGAAAAAGCCTGCGGTTCTTCCGCGCGTACCATCGCATTGTGTCGTCACCTCCATTGTGACGGAACCGCATAAGAAGTGTCCTACACCTCTTCTTTAAGCGTATCGCCTGTTGAGGTGCACATCAAACTAGCTCGCCTATTGACCGCGATTTATGCCCCTGTGTTATGCCTCAACCAGTTGGGTGCGGCCCACGGGGATTCCGTCGTCGAAGATCAGCTCGCCGGCGGCTTCCTTCTGGGCGCGCTGAATCAGACGTTCGGCATCCTCAATGTGCTGGATGACGGTTTCCACGCGACGGTGCACGCTCACCTGGCGGTCGCATCCGGTGGCACAGTTGCCGAAGCAGCGTGCCATGGCGAGCGCTTCGGCGCAGAGTGCCACGGCGTTACCCGCTTTGGAGAGGGCGCGGTTCAGGTCGGAGTAGGTGCCGAATGGGGAGGCGGGAATATCGCCGTCGCTGGGGGCGAGGCGGTGCGCTTCCATAGCGACTGCACGCACGCGCGGGATGAGGTCGGCGAGCTCGTTTGCGTCCGGCACGATGAGCTCAATCATGGAGGTGGACGAATCGGTTGCCGCCAAGCGTTCGAGGACCTGGTGGAAGCGGTCGATACCGCGAATGAACCGGTCGTGGGATCGGCGCCAGATGCCTTTGCCGAGTTCGGCGTCGTCGCGGCGCGATTGCAGGTAGCTTTTAAGTCCCATATGTCCTCCTCTGCGTGGTGTGTGTGCCGTGTTGGTTGGTCGGTGGAGGCTGCCGGTGATGGGCTCTGCGGCGACCCGCAAACCTCCCTATACTTAGGTTACCCTAAATCTCCTTTAGTGACGAGATGTCAGCAGTCAACTGTTTATTTCAAACCCAGATTTTCTTCACGCCGCTCACGCGACGCTCCCCGCAGCGCCAGTCTAAAATGGCACCGGCCTAAAATAGCACCGCAGGGGCGCAGCGATTTCTAGACCATGCGCAGCACAATCTTGCCGCGATGCTGACCGGAGTCGAAGTATTCGTGGGCGGCAGCCGCCTCCTCCATGTCGAAGATACGGTCCAGACCCACGCCAATCCTGCCGGATTCAATCAGCGGCAGCACGTGTTCGCGTACACCTCGCAGAATCTCAGCCTTCTGATGATCCGAACGGGTACGCAGGCTCGTAGCGTGCACCGACAGGCGGCGGGAGAGCATATACCCCAGGTTCACTTCTGCTTTGGCGCCGCCCATCAGACCGATAATGCACAGGTGCCCGCCGTCGGCGAGGGTGTGCAGATTGTCGTCCAGGTACTTTCCGCCCACGACGTCGAGGATGTAGTCAGCGCCGCGTCCGCCAGTTTCAGCCAGCAGAACTTCACGGAACGAATGTTCTGTATAAATAATGGGTTCCGCACCTAGTAAGCGCACATATTCTGCTTTTTCCTCGGTTCCCACGGTTGCAAACACGCGGGTACCTACGGCGAGCGCCAGCTGAATAGCGTGCACACCGATACCGCCGGTACCACCGTGCACGAGCACCACCGCGGGTTCACCGTCTTCCTTGAGGTTTTCGGCGGGGTTCATGCTCATACCACAGGTGAGAACCAGGTTCGAGTAGACGGTTGCCGCGACTTCGGGAATACCGGCGGCTTCGGCAAAACTCAGCTGTTCGGGTACGGGTAGCACGTGGTCGACCGGTACGGTCACGTAGTCGGCGTAGCCGCCTCCAGCGAGGAGCGCCATGACGGGGGTGCCGCGGTTCTCTACGGAGACGCCTTCACCGACGGCTTCGATGACACCGGCTACTTCGAGGCCGTAGATGGCGCTCGCTCCGGCGGGCGGCGGGTAGAATCCGCGGCGCTGCAGGGCGTCGGCGCGGTTGATTCCGGCGGCGTGAACACGAATGAGAACTTCGTGGGATCGGGGTACGGGGGCGGGGACTTCGCTGATTGTCAGGGCCTCAGGTCCACCGTGACTGTTCTCAATAATTGCTCTCATGAGTCCTCCTCATTGCCGGAAGCACCATCGTTGGTGCGCGATTTACAGAAAGCTTATCGCATGAGATAATCTCGTAGTGCCCTGCGGCACGGTATTGCCATAAAATGCCGGTCTCTGGTGCGTATGGATGGTTGTCCGAGCGGCCGAAGGAGCTGGTCTTGAAAACCAGTAGGCGGTAACCCCGTCTCAAGGGTTCAAATCCCTTACCATCCGCGTTTTAGCTTCTGCTCCACGTGTGGAGCGCAAAGAGCCCCGTTCCTCGTATTGAGGAGCGGGGCTCTTTGCATACGCCGTTTTGAGTTACCGGAGGGCGTCGTCAGTTGATTTGTGACAAGGCATTCGCAATATACATGAAGAGGGCGGCGATACCGATGAAAAAGCATAGCCCCAGCCAGTTGAGAATACGACCCGCTAGGGCAGGTACACCGTGCCTCTGCGCTACCCACCCCTGCCAGATACCCAGGATGTTCAGCACCGGCGCGGCGAGAGCTACCTGCAGACCACTTTCTCCAAGACCCTGGACAAGCAACCAAAACCCTAGAACGAAAGACAGCGGGCTGAGGAAGCCGAAAAGCAGGGAGAAGTTCGCAGCCCTTTTACCGTCTTGTGTTCCTTGCACAGCGGGAGGTTGCTCGCTCGCAGGTTGCTCCCAGTCGTCCGTGCCGTCAGTCTCCGGCTGTTGGCTGTCATCCGCTTGGTAGAGCTTGGCGTCTTCAGGGTTGTTATCAAAATCTTCGTTATTTTGGGGTAGCTGCGACATCGCATCCACAACCTTTCAGGATCTACACGCGTTAGTTGAATACCTCAGCCTGGTGCTTCGCAAAAACCTATTCGCCGTTGAACCACGCCCACACAATCAGTACGTACACGAGGACAAGCTTGGCGATAGCTATCCAGCTCAGGATTCGACCCGCAAGAGAAACTACGCCGTAACTATCCGCTTCCTTAGCTTTATGTAGACCAAGGACACTTAAGATGATGGTGGGGATACCGAAAAACCACGGACCCGACACCATGATGTTGATGAGGCTGAGCACACCGAAAGTGAGTGAAAGTTGGGAGGCTCGTTCCCCTAGATTAGTCGCTGTTTTCCCACCGCTCTGCATCATAGGGGGCTCTTCAATATCAGCACCCTGTTTGTGGCGATGAGGTTTCGAGCGCAGACCAGCTGCTGGGTCGGAATACGGGCCTAGGATTGGATCCTGCATCGTTGCATCATAACCTTTCAATACCGGGTGTTACGTGTCTATCGAAGTGAGAGAGCGCTCAGGCTCGTCGACGGGCCTGCATCATTGAAGCCGTACAGAGCAAACCCAATCATTATGATGAAGCCGACGATGGCGATGACAATGACCATTCCTATCCCGCTGAGAAACAGACCCACGTTGGCGTCCTCACCGTGCTGTCTTGCCACTCGTGCTTGCCAGAGACCCAAGAGGCTCAGTAATGGCGCAGCAATGATTATTGGCATGCCGATACCAAAGCCATGGGAAACCCACCAAAACGCTAGGGCGAGAATAAGCATACCGAAGACACCGAAAATCAGGGAGAGGTTTGCGGCTTTTTCGCCAGGGCCCATCTTCCACACGCTCGAAGAGAACTCACTCGCGGGTAGCGGCTGGTCGTCCGTACCAGACTGCACGCTGTCGTTCCCCCGGTGGGTCTTGGCGTATTCGGGGTTGTAATCGAAGGCTTCATTGTTTTGGGGTAGCTGCGACATCGCATCCACGACCTTTCACGTTCCACACGCAAGGGGCGTTAACTTCACCCTAGACCCTCCCCACCGGGGAAACAAGCATGTCGAGCCCATTCCAGGAAACATACGGCATACACACAACAAAGCCCCGCACCTCAACGTGAGGAACAGGGCTTTCTCATGCTCACCAGCATGCATTCTGACCGGTCATACCCAACAAAACGAGAGTATCTTCAGACCCACCACCTTATTGGTGCTTTTATAAAGATTGACTGAGGCTTATCAGAAACAAGATGACAAAAAGATAGAGCGCAAGGACAATACCTACACCCGCCCAGCTGAGAATACGACCCGCTAGGGCAGGCACACCGTGCCGTTTAGCCACTCGCCCCTGCCAGATACCCAAGATGCCCAGTATCAGTGAGATAACGGTGAAATCTGGTGCCCAGACCCAGGTCAATAGCGGGATACACAGTAGGCTGAGGGCGCCGAAAAACAATGAAAGACTTGCCGCGTTCTGCCCATCCCGCCGCTTCGAGAAGCCAGGTGAAACCTTTTTTCCGGGTAGTAGCTGGTTGCCTAAAACACCAGCGTAGGGTTGCCAACTGCCATTTGTCTGGTTGAGCATGTTGTATTCGGAGTTGTTATCGAAAGCTTCGTTGTTTTGGGGTAGCTGCGACATCGCATCCACAACCTTTCACATTCAACATTAGAGAAGTATTACCCCCTAGCCCCTCCCCTAATCCACTAGAACAAGAGGACACGCAGGCTCCCTGTGGAGTCGACATAGTTATATTCCGCCGGTCAGGACAATCAAGAACAATGCGACGATGATGGCGAAGGGAAGGGCAAAAATTACACCCGCCCAGCTGAGAATACGACCCGCTA
>NZ_KV811585.1:11594-13347 GCF_001813145.1 Rothia sp. HMSC066G02
GAATACGACCCGCTAGGGCAGGTACACCGTGCTGTTTCGCTACTCGCCCCTGCCAAATACCCAGGACGTTCAGCAACGGTGCAACAACAACTATCTGCAGACCACCACTGTCAAAATCGTGGACAAACAACCAGCACCCTAGAAAGAAAAATAGGAGGCCGAGGGCGCCGAAAAGCAGGGATACGTTCGCTGCCTTTTTACCGTCTTGTGCCCTTTGCTCGTCGGAAGGTTGCTTGCTCGCATGTTGCGTCCAATCGTCCGTGTTGTCAGCGTCAGACTGCGGGCTGCCATTTCCCTGGTAGAGCTTGGCATATTCGGGATTGTAATCAAAAACTTCATTATTTTGGGGCATCATAACCTTTCAATACCGGGCGTTATGCCCACCCTAGACTTTCCCCCACCAAGGGAACAAGTATGTCGAGCCGATTTCACCAAACATACGGCATACATACAGAAAAGCCCCGCACCTCAACGTGAGGAACGGGGCTTTTGCGTACCCTCCAATGAGGGTGAAAGTGTTTAGAAAAGTACCAGCATCTGCGCAGTCTCCACGAGCCTAGAATTTGCGGCAGAATCAGAAAGAGCCAGCATAATCGCCAGCAGCATACCGCCACCAAAAAGCACCAGGAACATGCCACCAATGACTACGCTAATCCAGTTCAAGATACGCCCAGCCGAAGCAGCCGCGCCAAAACGTTCTGCCTCGTTCGCCTTGAAAATACCGATAACACCCAGAATCAGGGAAGGCAGACCAAACAGCCACCAGCTGAGAGTCACTATACACGCCAAGCTGATAATACCCAGCACCGTGGAAGTCTGAGCAGCCTTCTCACCGGCAAGCTGCTCGGGGGTCTTCTGAACAATGCCAATAGGAACCATCATGGGCTGACCGTACTGGCCGGGCTGCTGGTACTGCTGACCGTACGGGTCGTACTGATTCTGACCATACGAGTCTTGGCCGTACGAATTCTGACCGTACTGGTCATAAGAATACTGATCGTAGGAGCTCTGCCCGTACTGACCGTATTGGCCATACTGACCGTACTGAGTGTTCTGCCCGTACTGGCCGTTCTGGTTGTACTGCTCGTTCAGACGGTTGTAGTCCGGGTTGTAGTCGTAGGGGTCTGAACCCCGAGGATTCTGAGACATGGCATCTCACTTTCGTACGGCTGGTGTGTGTTAAACAGTATTCACCCTAACCTATCACCGAAACGGGTACAACTACATCTGTCGCACAAACCCGCGCAATACATTTTAAGAGGGCAGTAGAGTGCCAGCTGGTACGCGAAAGCCCCGCTCCTCAATTGAACTGCCTCCCGTTTCTTGGACAACGAAAATAAAGTCCAAGAAACAGGAGGCTTTTCATGTCTATAAATCTGGGAATGAGACACGATCGTTTGCTTCGGAAACAGGCAGCGCAAATGTTTGAGAAAGGATTTGGCTATGGTTTAACCGCCAGCAGGCTTGGTGTGTCTGCCGCGACTGTGAGAGAGTGGCAGAAAATGTACCGCGTGATCGGGAAGGGCGGGTTTCTTGCCATGGGAGTAAAGCAGGCCAGATACGACTATGAGACCAAGGTTGCCGCAGCGAAGGCTGTAGTTGATGGTGGGATGAGTAAGCCTGAGGCGATGGTGCGTTTCGGTATTGCAAGTGCGACACCGTTGAAACAGTGGTGCAGGCTGTACCGTGAAGGCGGCGCGCAAGCGCTTAAGCCTAAACCTAAGGGCAGGCCGAAGGGGTCGGTGCGGGCGGT
>NZ_KV811586.1:0-59214 GCF_001813145.1 Rothia sp. HMSC066G02
GCGTTCACTGTATGGTTTTTGGATAACAATCCAATAGGCAATAAAAAGAGCCCGCTTGCGCGGGCTCTTTTGCTTTAACAGCTAAAGTTAGAAAGGGGGCAGACCCGCATGGGTCTGCCCCCTTTTTTTGTACCCTCAGACCCTTGTCTATGGCTCTGACTACAAGGAAGAATGCTCTTCACAGACACACTGGGATAGAGTAGAACCATGCACTACCCCATGTTTTCCCACGCACCAGAGCCCGTCGATCAGCAGCACCAACACAACGGTGAAGAACGAACGGCAGCCCTCTACGTAGAGAGCACACTGGAGCCTCACGAAACCTGGGCGGCACTGACCGAATACATTCACCTCTGGTGGCCCAGGCAGCTCCTACAGAGCGAGGAAAGCCATATCGACCTCTCCACTGAGCTACTGCTCGAAGAGACCGCAGCCGGGGATATCATTCCTGTCGCACGCATTATCCAATGCGAGAACGAAGACGTCCTCACCATCGCACCCTACCCGGGTACACACTTGGGACGCCTCCTGGGAGTAGCTGAAGAATCAGAAGAAAGCCTGAGCTTCATCCTGGATGCCCTGGCACCGGAGACCGCAGAAGGACCGTTATCCCTGCTCGAAATCAGTAGCGGCACCTACACTGGTCGTGAAGACGAGGAACTGGGCATCTACGCTGAACAGGAAGCAGCAGCAGCCCTACTTATGGGTGCCTACAGTCGTTTCATTGGAACTGAACTCCAGCGAGAAGAGCTATAGGGGCCTTCGGATAAAAGAGGTTCTCAACCCCTGTAGAGTGGTATGTCATGAGCACACAGGACCAGAACACCCCGCAGCAGAAGGACGCACGCCCCATCTGGGCGCGGCTGCGTACTAAAGCCACAGCAGAAGAGGCGCAACCTCACCATTACACCAGGGCTGACATGCTAAAGCAGAGCAATATCTGGTTCCGTAAACAGGGCGTGCCCCTCATTATTCCTGCCCGTCAACGTGCTCTCGATGCGTTCCCACGCTCCGTGCCGTGGATCCTGTGGGCTGGCATCATGCATATCTGCTATATCTTCCTGCGCGACATTCTCCTCTTCGTCGTAGAGGACGTGAAGGGTTCCCTACCGAACTACATCAAAGCTCTCACAAGCGATAGCGCCCTCAGCAACGAAGTACTCCCAGTGCTCGTACTCGGCGGGATTTTCCTCGTTATGCCGATTATCTCCGGTGCGTTCATCGCTCTTGCTCACATGCTGATGGTCCGTACCCCGCAGTGGGTTCAAATCACCACGGGTATTCTTACCCTACTTTTTGCCGGAATGCTCTTCACCACCGGCGTCTTCGAAGCAAGCACCCTTGAAGGCATAGACTTCGTCTATGACGGCGGACAGGTCTTCCCCCTGATTGTTATCGGAATCTACCTCGCCATCTTCTTGGGCGTAGATACCGTACTCGGCTGGTCCCTCAAGCACGCCATCCACCAGCTCGCATCCCTGTCGCCCATGATCGCGAAAGTACTGCCCGTACTCATGGTGTCCGTACTCTTTATCTTCGTGAACGCAGACCTCTGGAAGCTCGCCAACGGACTCAGCTTCCCGCGGACCTGGGCGGTTCTGGGCCTCATGGGGCTACTCGCCGTGTTCGTGGTCGTCACAACCTCCCTGGAACGCACAGCGCGCCTGCTGGGGCGCTCCAGAGGCGACGACATCGCACGCTTTAGCGACAACGACTACGAGTATGCCGCAGCCCTCGAAGGCGGAATCTGGAACACTGCCCAAGACTGGGTCGAAGAGAAGAAAATCCTCGAACACCGACCCCTCAAAATCGCGCCCTGGAGCAACCTCATCATCATCCCCATGATCGGGCAGATCATTCAGGCGACCCTCTTCATGCTGCTCGTCTTCGGATTCTTCATGGGCTTCTCGTCCATCGCCATTAGCGACACCACCATCGAATCCTGGATGAGCATCAAACCCGAACACCTCAAAATCCTCGGCGTAGACACCAACATCAACGCCGTCGTCATCAAGGTGTCCATGATCGTTGCCGTGTTCTCCGGGCTCAACTTCGTTGCAACCACCAGTAGCGACGAAAAATACGCCCGAAGCTTCCTCAAGCCCATGATTGAGCGAATCAAACACATCCTGATCATTCGCGATATCTACCTGGGCCTACTCACCATGCCCAAAAATGAAGTGCTCATACCCCTCGAAGAGGAGAAGAGCACTGAAAAAGAGACTGACAAAGCATAAAGAGGCAAGTCAGGGGGATAAAAGCTAATGAGTCGACAGGTTCACTGTCAGCAGGTTGAATACCAGATACACCATGAGTAGGGCCACCGCCGCATCAAGTACACGCCAGGCCTCCGGGCGGGCAAAGAGCGGACGTAAAATTCGTGAGCCGTAGCCAATCATGAGGAACCACAGCACGCTACCGCAGCAGCATCCCAGGTAATACCACCAGCGGCCGGGATCGCCCTGCGTATTAGCCAGAGAACCGAGGAAAATCGTTGTGTCCAACCATGCCAGCGGGTTGAGGTAGGTGACCGCCGCCGTGGTCAGCAGGGCCGCCTTCAAAGACTGCGCATCCTCGGTACCCTCCTCAACGACAACCGCATGCGGGATGAAAACACGCTTCGCCGACTCGTAGCCGAACCACGCCAAAAACGCCGCACCCACGTAGCGGAACACCTCAATAAACCACGGCGCCGCATCCAACAGGGCACCCAGACCCACAACGCCCAAACCAATCATCAGAGCATCCGACAGAATGCAGAAAATAATAATCGGGGTAATATGCCGACCCAAAATACCCTGACGCAGCACAAAAGTTCCCTGGGCGCCAATAGCCGCCACCAAAGAAATCGTGGTGGTAGCACCCAGAAACAGCAGGGAGAGGGATGCGGACATCGTGAAACTTTCTCTGTTGATCAAACGGGGTATGAACCCGCGTACGCAGTGGTGGGTAGCGGCTCTCTTACTACCAGCTTGCCAGGCAAAAGCTCGCGACGCAGGGATAAAGCCTGCGTTAGCTGAAGTGTGAAGTGCCAGAGACGAGAATACGGGAAAAAGGACCCTAAATCTATCTAAATATTTTCACACTGCGTAAGATATTCTTATGACACGTTTCAGTACCGACCAGCTCACCACCTTCGCCACCGTCATTGAATACGGCACCTTCGACGCGGCAGCAGATATCCTGCGAGTGAGCCCCTCCGCCATCTCCCAGCGCATCAAAGCCATGGAACAGATTGCCGGAAAAGTCCTGGTACGCCGAAGCAACCCCGTCACCCCCACCGACGCCGGACAAAGCGTACTGCGCATCGCCCGACAAAGCGAATTCCTGCAGCAAGAAATGGAACGCGAACTCATGGGCGCCGGCGGCTTCCAGAGCGTCTCCGTTGCCGTCAACGCCGACTCACTCGCTACCTGGTTCCTCGACGCCGTAGGAATCCTCAGCCGCGAAGACAGCATCTTCTGTGACCTGCGACGAGAAGGCGAATTCCACTCCTCCGCTATGCTCCGATCCGGAGAAGTCATGGCAGTCATCACCTCCAAACCCGAAAAAATCCCCGGCTGCTCCGTCGAAACCCTCGGTGTGGCACGCTACTGGTGCGTTGCCACCCCCGACTTCGTGCAGCGGTACCTGCCCGGCTGGCCCAAGACCATGAGTCGCGAAGAGCTCAATCGTGCCCCCGTCGTCGAATATGACCGTAAAGACTTTGTGCAGGATGTGGCGCGAGCCCTCATCGAAAAAGAGGTAGGTCTAGAGGCTGAAGAAACCTTCACCCAAAGCCCCACCATCTACATTCCCTCATCTCCGGACTATGCGCGAGCCGTCAGCTCCGGTATTGCCTGGGGTCTCATTCCTGAGGCGCAATGCGCCGAAGAGCTCGAAAGCGGGCACCTCGTGAAGCTCGCCGCAACCCCGGTAGAATTCCCCCTCTACTGGCAGCGCTGGAACATCAACTCGCCCGTTATGGAGACCGTAACCCGCCGCGTCCACGAAGCGGCACGAGGCGACCTAATCTACTAAAGGGTTCATTGATTCAAGATTCTGAAATTAACCAAATTGTTAAAAATATATGTCTGACTAGACTATATTCTTATATAAGAATATAAGAACCGGGTAATAAAACCCTATAACACCCCACCACACATACAGAGGCGGCCGCCCCACACGGGACGGCCGCCTCTCTATAAGCTCTAACGCCTAAGTCATAACGCCTAAAACTCTAGCGCCAACGAGTCATCATCAGCATGCTCACCATCATGGCGCCCACACCAACACTCACATTCCACATACCCAAATCAGGAATCGGGAACAGGCCCTGCGTAATGTAGAAAACAATAATCCACAGAATGCCCACCGCCAGCAGCGAGAACATAATCACTCGGTACCACAACGGAGTCTGCTCCTTCAGCTGCGTGCCGCTCTCCATCTCACGAGCAATCTCACGCAGACGCAGCTCGCTTGCATCCTCCACCTCAGACTTAGCAGACTTCTGAGACTTCTTCTTGGACGATGCCTTAGCCGAGTTGGTCGACATACTTCCTCCGCTTATTGTTGTATGGGTAACCTAAAAATATATGTTCACACCTATCTTTGCAGACTTACGGGATGATTTCACCTTCTCCGTGCGTTGAAAGATAAGGAACGCCACCCGGCGCCCAAGAACATACACAACCCAAAGGACAAAGGAGAACGCATGAGCCAAGGAACGGCACCCACCGCAGAGCGCCGCCCCCGCACCGTGCTGCACTGGATCATCCAGATTACAGGCGAACTCCTTATCACCGTCGGCCTCCTACTGTTGCTCTTTGTTGCCTGGCAACTCTGGTGGACCAACATCGACGCCGACCGCACCCAATCCCAAGCCGTCAGCACCCTCGTTCAGGAATTCGACTCCAATCCCGGCGAACCCGTCCCCGACTGGGACCCCAACACCCCTCCCGCAGGTCTGAGCGAACCCGGCCACGGTGAAGTCTTCGGCGTCGTCTACATCCCCAAGTTCGGATCCGACTACCAGCGCCCCGCCACCCAGGGCACCAGCTCCGACGTGCTCGACTCCCTCGGACTCGGCCACTACGAAGGAAGCGCCATGCCCGGACAGGTCGGCAACTTCTCCCTCGCAGGCCACCGCCAAACCCGCGGTAAAGTCCTCAACGACATCGACCTGCTCACCGAAGGCGACCACATCTACGTGCGTACCAAAGACGGCTACTACACCTACACCGTCTACAGCCACGAAATCGTGCAACCCGACCAGGTAGAAGTCATCGAACCCGTCCCCGGACAGCCCGGCGTAGCACCCACCGAGCGCCTCCTGACGCTCACCACCTGCCACCCGCGCTACGGCGACACCGAACGATACATTGTCCACGCCCGCCTCGAATCCTGGCAGCCCGCCGCAGCCGGAGCACCCGCAGAAATTGCCGCCTCCGTTGCAGGATCCTAAATCTGAGAGGAAAAGCAGATGTACGCATGGATTTTCCGCCACCTTCCCGGCCCCCTGTGGGTTCGCATCATCATCGCCATCGTGCTGATACTCGCCGTAGTCTACCTGCTCATGGAATTCGTCTTCCCCCACTTCGCAGAGTACGGCCCCTTCAACCTGAACGTCACCATCAACCATTAGCGCTAAGGACGTGCCATGACCCGCATCCTTGTTATCGACAACTACGACAGCTTCGTCTTCACCCTCGTCGGCTACATCCAGCAGCTCGGCGCTGAAACCACCGTCATCCGTAACGACGAATACGAGCTCGCCGAAGTCATCAAGCTCGCCGAAGAACACGATGGCGTGCTTGTCTCTCCCGGCCCCGGTGCCCCCGCAGAGGCAGGCGTCATCATTGACACCATCCGCTGGGCAGCCGAAGCGAAGAAGCCGCTACTGGGTGTCTGCCTCGGCCACCAGGCCATCGCGGAGGCATTCGGCGGCACCGTCACCCACGCCCCCGAGCTGATGCACGGCAAGACCTCCCGCCTCGTGCACGAGAACGTCTCCGTGTTCAAGGACGTGCCCTGCCCCTTCACCGCGACCCGCTACCACTCCCTGGCGGTTATACCCGAAACCATGCCCGAGGTCCTGGAAACCACCTCCACCACCGACAACGGCATCATCATGGGCCTGCGCCACCGCGAGGCCCCCATGCACGGCGTGCAGTTCCACCCCGAATCGGTCCTGACCGAAAGCGGATACCTCATGCTTGGCAACTGGCTCGAAGAAACCGGCCTGCAGGGAGCCGCAGAGCGCGCTAAGAGCCTCTCGCCCCTCATGGCCTAGTACTTCTAGCCTAAGAAGCCCTCAACGGCTTATATCGCCTCCAGAAGCCCCGTAGCAGACACGCTACAGGGAAACTGGAGGCGATAGCTATATCTGGACCCCTAGCTACGAGCAAACCCAGATACACGAACAAGCCCAGATACGCGAAAAGGGGCGGCACCCCACACCCAACGGTGTGGAGCGCCGCCCCTTTTGCTAACCGCTAGAACCCCTTAGCGGGCGTTAGCGTTTGCATTATTAGCGTTGTTCGCATTGGTATTCGCGTTAGTACCCTGAATCGTACGGGTACCCGCAGTAGCGGACGCAGCCGGTGCCGGAGTAGCCGTAGCGGTAGAACGCTGCTGGTTCTGGTTACCAGTGGTAGCGTTCTGGTTACCGGTCGCCGCCGCAGGCTGAGTAGCCTGCTGGTTAGCCGCGGTAGAACGCTGCTGGTTCTGGTTACCAGTAGTAGCGTTCTGGTTACCGGTCGCCGCCGCAGGCTGAGTAGCCGCAGTAGTCGGAGCGGTCGTCTGAGTCGGAGTAGCAGCCACACGGATCGTCACAGTGCTGTTCTGAGCCACCAGAGTACCCGCCGCAGAGCTCTGCGAAAGCACAGTGCCCGCAGGACGCTCGTTAGTCTGAACAGTCTCAATGTTGGTGTTCAGCAGAACATCCTGAGCGGTCAGAGCAGCAATCGCCTGATCCTTGGTCAGACCCACCAGCGAGGGGACCTTTACCTTACCGGAGGACAGGACAATGTTCACGGTGCTACCAGCCTCAACGGTCTGAGCGCCCTTATCGTCGGTCGAGCCCTTCTCCGGGGACAGCTCCACAACCATACCGGCAGGAACGGAAGCGCTCTCCACAGTGGAGACGCGGCCATCCACCAGACCCAGGTCCTTCAGAGCGTTACGGACATACGCCTCACTCTGACCCTGCAGGTTATCCGGCAACTTGACCTTCTCCGGACCGCTCGAAACAGTCACAACCACGGTCGAGCCCTTATTAACCGTAGAACCGACACCCGGCTCAACGTTGATAACGTCGCCCTTCTTGATGTTGTCCGAGTAGCCCTGACGGTACTCCACCACGAAGCCTCGGTTACGCAGCTGGTTATCGGCATCATCGCGGGAAACATTCACCACAGCCGGAACCTGAACCTGCGGAACCTCATTGAGCTTGTTCTGGTAGTACAGAACCGAGCCGACACTGAAAACCAGCAGAGCCACAATCAGAGTACCCACAAGGAAACGAACCCACGCACGCTTACGCGGCGAAGACTCATCGTACTCTGCGTACTCCTCCTCGTCATACAGTTCCTCATCGTCTTCATACTCGAAGAAGCCGTTGAGGCCGCCGTCTTCCACCGAAGCCTCAGTAATCGAGGTGGTGTACGGGGCGTAATCCTCACCCAGGGAAGCAGTAGTCGCCGAAGGAACAAAAGCAGTAGTCATCGCTGCATCCTGAACCACGGTCTCTTCACCCGGGCGAACAACCGACGCCAGAGCCTGAGCGAACTCAGCAGCACTCTGATAACGCTCATCCGGGTTCTTCGCCAGACCCTTCAGAATCACAGCATCCAGACCAGCAGGAACCTCAAGCGGGGTGAACTTGCTCGGAGGCTCAGGGGCATCCGAAAGATGCTTAGCCGCCAGATCAACATTCGACTCAGCGTCAAACGGAGAACGACCAGCAATCATCTCGTAAATTACGCAAGCAGCAGAGTACAGGTCGCTACGGGCGTCAACTTCCTTGCCGCTCACTTGCTCAGGGGACATGTAGCGTGCGCTACCCATCACCACATTAGCCTTGGTCAGCGCCTCGCCAGCTTCCTCAATGGCACGGGAAATACCGAAATCCATGACCTTGATCTGGCCCGGCTGACCCTTAGCGATATCCTCGCTGGTACGCTCCAGCACCATAATATTCGCCGGCTTAATATCGCGGTGAATGATGCCCATCGAGTGGCTGTACTGCAAAGCACCCAGCAGCTGCTCGGAATAACCCAAAGCATCACGGACCGGCAGATGACCGCCACGGGACAGAATGGAACGCAGAGTATGACCCTCCACGTACTCCATCACGATATAAGGAATAGCGGTGCCCTCTTCCGAAGAAGCAGACTCCCCACCATCCTGCGAAGGGTTATACGAACCGGTGTCATAGACAGCAACAATCGCAGGATTGTTCAGAGACGCCACAGCCTCCGCCTCACGCTTAAAGCGTGCGCGGAACGTATCGTCCTGGGCCTGCTCCGGGCGCAGAATCTTAAGCGCAACCTTGCGGCCGAGGCGAGTATCCTCAGCAGCATAAACGGTTGCCATCGCACCGGTACCGATTACCTCGAGTACCTTGTAACGGTTATCAACCGTGTCGGGAACCGACAGGTCCATAAGTTCTCCTGGATCACTAAGACTAAAACTAAATCAAAATGTAGGGGCTAACGCGCCGACGCAGAAGCGGAAGCAGAAGCCGACGCAGACGGTGCAGCAGAAGCGCTCGCACTCGAACCCCTACCCGAACTGGAAGAGGCCACATACATGTCTACATTACTACCAACCGTGACCTTGGTGCCAGATGAGGGGGTAGTACGAAGCACCGTACCGGGGGCCGCCGTGTCCGAATTCTCATAATGCAGAGAAACATTCACACCCAGAGCGGCAACAGCCTTCGACGCCTCATCAACGTTCTTACCCTCAAGGTTCGACGGCAAAGTCACCGACTTCGGACCGGTGGAATAGCGAACAGTCACGCTATTACCCTGCTCCAAAGTACCCGTCGGAGAAACCGAAATCACCGTGTTCTCCGGCTGAGTAGACTCAACACCCTCAGTCTTGGGGGACAAGCCAAGGTTCTTCAGCTCGTTCACCGCATCCTGCAGTTCACGACCCTCATAGTTAATCGCGTTGATGGTCACCTTCTGCTTTGCAGCACGGGCAGAAGCAGACTCAGTCGGCTCCACCGTCGAAACGGTACCCGTGTTCGTCGGAACAACAGACGAAGAAGCGCTCGGAACCGGATCAGTCGAACCGCCACCACTATTGGAGGAGAGGACCGTCCAAATACCGCCAGCAATCAGCACGATTGCCAGAAGCA
The DNA here is from genome assembly GCF_001813145.1 of Rothia sp. HMSC066G02. Lineage (NCBI taxonomy): Bacteria > Bacillati > Actinomycetota > Actinomycetes > Micrococcales > Micrococcaceae > Rothia > Rothia sp. HMSC066G02. Next base: position 9,347 of record NZ_KV811586.1, read on the forward strand.
GAGCAACCCACATCCACACGTTCGATCCACGCTTAGCCGGAGGGGCAACAGCAGCCTTCACACGACCCGAAGCTGGACGCATGGTCTGCGCACCCGTACGAGGAATAGGCGCCGTCGTCGGCTCCGGCGAGAAACGACCACCAGAACCAAAACGCGGAGTAGCAGAAGCGCTAATCGGCTCCGCCGCCACATCCATAGCAGTCATAGCGACAGTACCGTCGTCAGCATTCTCCTCAGCCAAGAACTGCGCCAGCGGAGGAACAGCCTTCACCGCTGCCTTCAGATCGCGGCGACGAATCGCATCCACCGCAGACGCCAGAGCGGTCGCATCCTTAGGACGCTGAGCCGGGTCCTTCGCCAGCAGACACATAATCAGCGCACGAGCAGGAGCCGGGATGGTCTCCGGAAGCGGCGGCGGCGGGTCATTCACCTGAGCCAACGCAATCGCAATCTGCGACTCACCTGTAAACGGACGACGACCCACCAGGCACTCATAACCAATAATGCCCAATGAGTACATATCCGAAGACGCGGTAGCCGCCTGACCGGTTGCCTGCTCCGGCGCCAGGTACTGGGCGGTACCCATCACCTGGCCGGTAGCCGTCAACGGCACCTGGTTAGCCAGACGAGCAATACCGAAATCGGTCACCTTCACACGGTCATCCGGAGTGATGATGAGGTTACCCGGCTTCACGTCACGATGCACCAGACCCTGCGAATGAGCCGCAGCCAACGCGCGAGCGGTCTGAGCAATGAAGTTCAGAATACGGTCCGGCGGCAGGGTAGTCTCATGCTCGATGATGCTCGAAAGCGGATTACCCGGCACCAGTTCCATGACCAGGTACGCGGAGTTGTCCTCCTCACCGTAGTCAAAAACATTCGCTACGCCGGGGTGGTTCAACAGCGCCGTATTACGGGCCTCAGCGCGGAAACGCTCCAAGAAGCCCGGGTCACCGGTGTACTCCTCCTTGAGGATCTTGACCGCAACGATGCGCCCAAGCACCTTGTCGCGAGCTTTCCACACCTCGCCCATACCGCCAATCGCGATACGTTCGGTTAGGGTGTAGCGCCCGCCCAAAGTGATATCAGCCGCAGGCCTCACTTGTTCAACACCGCCTCAAAGAGTTGCTTACTAGTACTGGTTGCCAACTGGGCACCGGTCGCCACGTCAATATCCTCATAAACCACAGCAATCGCAATCTGAGGATCATCAGCCGGCGCGAAACCGGTAAACCAAGAATTATTCAAACCTGCCGTGGTCTCCGCGGTACCGGTCTTACCCGCCACCTTCACACCGGAGACACCAGCATTACGTGCAATACCATTATCAACCGCATTCACCATCCACTGCTTCACCTGGTTAGCAATTTCAGGGCTAGTGGACGTACGCAGCTTCTCAGGAGAGAACTCCTGCAAAGTGCTCAGGTTGCTGGTCTTCACCGAACGAATCAGGTTCGGCTTCATCTGCACGCCGCCATTTGCAATCGCTGCAGAAGTCATCGCCACCTGCAGCGGAGTGGTCTTCACGTCGTACTGACCAATCGCCGACTGGGCCAGCTGGCTCTGCGTCAGATTCGACGGGAAAGACGACTTAGAAACCGTCAACGGAATCTTCAAATCCTGGCCGTAACCAAAATTCTCAGCGGTCTTCGCGATACGCTCCTGACCCAAATCCATCGCAATCTGCGCAAACGGCGTATTACAGGACTGAGCCAAAGCCCACTCAATCGTCACCTGAGTGCGGGTCGAACACTGACCGCCCGTATAGTTCGGCAGGCTGATGTTCGTGCCCGGCAGCGGCAACTGCGCGGGGTTCGCAATGACCGAAGATGCGTTGTACTTGCCGGACTCCAGCGCCGCCACCGCATCAATAATCTTGAAGGTCGAACCCGGCGAATAGGTGTTACCCGCAATCGCACGGTTAAACAGGGGGCTGTCCTCATCAGAAGTCAGAGCCTGGTAATTTGCCAACACCGAAGAGCTCGTATGAGACGACAGAAGATTCGGATCATAGGACGGCGAAGAAGCCATCGCCAGAATCTCACCAGTCTTCGGGTTCAACGCCACCACAGCACCCTTACGGCCCTGCAACGCGTTATAGGCAATATCCTGAAGCTTCGAATTAATCGTCAGCTCCACGCTAGCGCCCTGCGCAGAAGAACCACTGAACAGCTGCGCCACACGGTCGTAGAACTGGCTATCGCTCGTGCCGGCAAGCTCCTTATCCATAGCAGCTTCCAAACCGGTCGCGCCATAAATCGTGGAGAAATAACCGGTCAGAGCCGCATACTTAAGCGGGTGGTTATACACACGCTGGTAGTTGTACTCATCATCAGACTTCACCGACGAAGCAATCTCCGTACCATCAACCACAATCGAACCACGTGCCGAACCGTAATTGTCGTAGAGCGCTCGAGAATTCCACTGATTATTCATCAGCGTCTTCGAATCGAAGAACTGAATATAGCTGAGGGTACCCATCAGCAGGACAAACACGCACGCGGCAGACATCCACATGCGGCGAATAGCCCTATCCATTCTTCTCACCTCCAGAATCCTTAGCCGTAATACGCGCCAGAACGCTAGTAGCACCCTCCGGCTCGTAGCTAGTGTCCGCATGGTCAATACCCTGCGGAGCATCATAACCAGCCACCAGGTGAGGTGCGCGGGCACTATGAGAAATCGACAGCCACAGCGCCACAATAATCCAGTTAGCCACCAACGAGGAGCCACCGGCAGACATGAAAGGAGTCGTCAGACCAGTCAGCGGAATCAAGCGAGTCACGCCACCAATCACCACGAACAGCTGCAGAACCATGACCGTAGACAGGCCAGCAGCCAGCAGCTTACCGAAACCATCACGAGTACCCAACGCCGCACGGTAACCGCGCGAAACCAGGAGCATGAACATCATCAGGATCGCGCCCAGACCAACCAGGCCCAGCTCCTCACCCAACGAGGAAATAATCATGTCCGAGTTAGCGTACGGGACGAGGTTCGCGCGGCCCTGACCCCAACCGCGGCCAAAAAGACCGCCATAAGCCAGGCCGAAAACGCCCTGCAGAATCTGACCCGAACCGCCAGGAGACGCCTGGTAAATCTCCGGATCAAAAGCATGCACCCACGCATAAATACGGGCGTGCACGTGCGAGACATAGTGGTACGCGAAATAGCCACCCACAGCCATACCGATACCCGCAACCACCAGCCACGAAATACGACCGGTCGACAGGTACAGCATCGCCATGAACAGACCAAAGAACATGATTGCCGAACCAAGGTCCTTCTGGAACACCAGAACACCCAGGCTCACAATCCACGCCAAGAACACCGGCGCCAAATCACGCAGACGCGGCAGATTAATCGGACCAATACGGCGGCCAGCCACCAGAATCAGGTCACGGTGCGTCGCCAAATAGCCGGCGAAGAAAATCGCCAAAGTAATCTTCGCGACCTCACCCGGCTGGAACGTGCGGTTACCGATATGAATCCAAATACGAGCACCATTAAGCTCCATACCCAGACCCGGAACCAGCGGCATGATGAGCAGAATCATCGACAACACCAGCGAGGTGTACGTGACCTTACGTAGCAGACGGTAATCCCTGAGCACGAACACGATAATCGCGCACAGCACCATAGACACGCCGGTCCACATCAGCTGACCATCACCCACCGGCGCCGCAATCTGCGGGTCCAGACGATAAATCATGGTCAAACCAATACCGTTCAGCGCCACCACCAGCGGCAGAATAAACGGATCAGCATAACGTGCGCGGAACTGCATGACTAGGTGAATCAGAAGAGCACCGGCACCCAGCACCACCGTGCACGGCAACCACTGGCTCTTCGACGTATCAAAAGCATGCTCCGGATCAATCAGATACATGCCGAACGAGCTGATACCCACCGCCAAAACCAGCAGGAAAAGCTCCGTGAAACGGCGTGCACGAGGCGCATCCGACTCACGACGGAACGAGAACTTAGCCATTATTCTCACCGCCTACCGCAGCAGGAGCCTCCGAAGAAGCCTGCTCAGGAGCCGGGGATGCCGAATCAGAGCCCGGTGCTTCAGAGCTCGGAGCCTCACTGGGAGCCTCAGAGCTCGGGGAAGCAGATGCCGAGGCAGACGCAGAAGCCGAGGCAGACGCAGAAGCTGCAGCCTGCTCAGCCTTCTCACGCGTCTGATCCGCCTGAGTCTTCAAACGAGACACAATCTGGTGCGCATCATCCAGGTCCTTCGCCGTAATCGCATTACGCAACAAAGAACGCGTATGATCGCTCAGCTCACTCGTAGGAATATCGGTATTCTCCACCACGTGAGAAAGGCGAATCGGGCCCAACGCATGCGGAATACCGTTGTACACCGCAACCGTGCCGTCACTCTCACCCACATAGTAGCTACGCTCTACATAACGCAGACCGGTCCACGCAGCCAACGTCAAAACAGCCGCAACCAGCAGAGTAATAAACAGGCGAATCGGCCACGACCTCGGACGCGAACGCTCCTCAGTGTCCTCAGCAATCAGCTCCTCCAGCTCAGCCGGCAGGGCCGCCTCATCAGACTCAACCTTCAACGGCACACGCTGAGCCACCGTCGCACGATGCTCCAGGGTACGAGAAGTCACCGCCGGAATCATGCCGGTCTCAGTAGCCACCGAAGCGGCACCAACCAGCTGATGCGGGCGGGAACCCAACTCGCTACGCAAAATCGCAGCGTTCGTAAGAGCCGCATCCACGGCGTTATCGTACGTACCGATATGGTGACGAACCGCCCCAGAACCGCTGTGCAACAGGGTGCCAGAGAAGTCACGAGCACGACGGAAACGGCGCAACGACCGACGATGATGCTCCTCAGAGTCCTCATCATGGTGCGCACCCAAAAAAGCCTCAGCAGCTTCAGCCGTGGCAGCAACCTCGGGAAGCTTCTGAGTGTTCGTGCTGACCTCCTGCTCCGCCACAATCGAATCAGGCAGAGCAGACTCAGGCAGGCTCGAAGGACCCACCGGCTCATCCACCGGCAGAACCTCACGGTCAATCACCTGCAGAGACACAACCGTGACATTGTCCGGAGCGCCACGCTCCAAGGTCATCGCAATCAGAGTGTCAGCAATCTCAGACAGGTCATCGGTAGAACGCATGACCTGCTCAATCTCCGACAGGGACACCACAGCATCCAAACCATCCGAAGAGAGCACCCAGCGCTCGCCGGGAACAGCGTCCAGAGTCTTCAACTCCAGCTCAGGGGACGCGTCAACATCACCCAGAACGCGCATAATCACGTTCTTATGCGGGTGGTTCTCCGCCTCCTGCGGGGTAATACGACCCTCATTGAGCAGGCGCTGCACAAACGTATGGTCAGTAGAAATCTGCTCAAACTCGCCATCAGCACCCGGACGCAGACGATACGCACGCGAGTCACCAATATGGGCGAACTCAATGCAGTCACCGTCAATCAGCAGGGCAGTACAGGTCGTACCCATACCCGCCAGCTGCGGATCATTTGCCGCCAGCTCATTAATAATCAGGTTCGCGCTCTGAATCTCATCAGCCAGGTAAACGCTGCCGGTACCATCCTCAAAGTCAGGGTGGTCAAGCGGAGTCAGATTCAGAACCGTCGTAGCCGACGCGACATCGCCGCCCACGTGACCGCCCATGCCGTCAGCAACGACCGCAAGGAAACGACCACCGTAGCCGGAGTCATCATTCTTCGAGCGTTTCAGACCCGTATCAGAGCGGGCCTCAAAACGAAAAGCAATCTTCATACACTAGCCCCTCAACTGCATGGTGGTACCGCCAACGCGGAAATCATCACCGGGCTCAATCGGGGTCGCACGAGTCAGACGCTCGCCATTGACGAACGTACCATTAGTAGAATTCAAATCCTCCAGGAACCAACGGGAACCCTGAGGGAACAGACGCGCATGGCGGCCCGAGGCGTAATCATCCTGCAGGGACACCTCAATGTCATTAGCGCGGCCAATAGTAATCGGCTGGTCGCCCAGCTGCATCATGGCGCCAGCCTGCGCACCGGCAGTAATCACAAGCTGCGAAGGGCGAGTCGGCGGAGGCGCAATATGGGTAGCCTCCGGAACCGCATCAACCGGTGCCGCACGATAGTTCTTGCCCAAACCCAGGTCACAGCGAGCCGCCGAAACCACCAGGAAAACAAAGAACCAGATGAGCGCCAGAAAAGCGTAACGAAGGATAGTAACGGTCAATTCAGACGCCATTAACGGACACCTCCGGTCGAACTATGGAAAATGATGCGGGTATTACCCATGCGAAGCAGCGAACCGTTCGCCAGCACCACCGGCGCACGCAGAGGCGCACCGTTAATCAACGTGCCATTAGTAGAACCCATATCGGAGGCGACCACCGCACCACCCTGCATCGAAAGCTGCAGGTGACGGCGAGAAACGCCCTTATCATCCAGACGAAGATCAGCATCAGAACCGCGGCCCAGCACAAACGGCAGGTGGTTCACCGGGTGCATGCGACCCTCAATCTCCAAGAAGAAACGGGGAGCTGCCGTTGCCGGGGGTGCTACAGGCATGCTCGGGCGACCCACAGGAGCCTGCGGCTGTGCAGGCTGCGCGGGCTGTGCAGGGTGTGCGGGCTGGGCCGGCTGAGCAGCCGGCTTCGTAATGCGGGTCGGCAAAGAAGACTCGCGCGGCGGACGCACCGGCGCATAGTTAGTAGCGCCGCGCAAAGACGGGGACGCCGGAGCCTCCGGCACAGAGAACGGCTCGAAGGTCGCAACAACCTCAAACTCGCCCTCAGAGAGAGAATCAAGAACGTTGAACGTCACGCGAACCGCACCAATCAGGGTGTAACCCTGCGCGCGGGCGTGCGAAATCGCCAAATCGCACAGCTCAACAGCGAACGGGTTGCCCCACTCGCGCACGCGAGGGAAATCAACCGGTGCGAAACGGAGAGTATAGACATTAGGAGCCATAGTGCGGCCACTGCCGTCCACATAGGACTCGTCATCCATCATGATGCGGACGCGGTTAGCGACATCCGCCTTCGCAAAGGTGCCGAAGCCCTTGGAAAGGCCGACAGTGCGACCGATGCCTTGCTCCAGCTTGCCCAGCTTGTCGAAAAACTTCATGCCGCCTCCTTCTCAACGACCATTCCGAGCAACAGACCGCGCAAACGGTCTTTATCCGAAAGGCTCAGTTTAACGAGCGTGTCTGTGCGTTTGCTGTGTGCTCTGTGAATGAACACACCCGATTCTATTTTAGGTGATGCACTCGCCATCGCTCTGGAACCCCGTCATTTAGCGGGGGATTGGTTATGGATATGAAAAAATCCCCGGTTCTTTCGAACCGGGGATCGTTGGTGCGCGAGGGGGGAGTTGAACCCCCACGCCCTCACGGGCACACGGACCTGAACCGTGCGCGTCTGCCTATTCCGCCACTCGCGCATGTGTCTTACGGTGTATCACCGCAGGCAACACATAAAACTATACGGACTGCATGCGGTGCTGTCCAATTGAGATGGTGTGACCTTCGTTACTTAGTGTTGGTGGGGGTGTCAGAAAGAGCCTCCGAAGCACTATCGGATGTACTACCGGACACTTCACCGGAAGCAGCTGCAGTAGAAGTAGCCGCGGAACCCTGCGCCATACGCTCCTGTTCAGCACGCTCCCGGTCAATACGCTCCAAACGCGCACGCAACAACCACGTCACCGGACCCACATACGGCAGGCACAACACCAGCAGAAGCCACTTCAGCTTCTGCACCTCCGAAAAATGCGGGTTCCGATGAATCGTCACCAAGCACAGCAGCGCCAACGCAATACCAGCCAGAAACACAACCGTGACCACCAGTTCCAGTACGGCACGCCATTCCATAAACCCTCCTAATATCCTTCCTAAGCATACAGACCCATTGGGACCGTATTAGGAGCTCGCAGACACTCAGAATAGTCCGAGGAGGCGCTCAGCGCCCACCGCGCTGATGGGCGCCTCATACACCCTCACACACGCCTCGGGCGTGTAAAAGGGTCCGCCCCGCACACAGCAGGACGGACCCTCCACAAAGCCTATACAAAGCTTAGAAACTAGCGCTTAGCCTTCTTAGCCTTCTTCGCCGCACGACGCTCAGCAGCCTTCGCATCATACTCAGCCCAGAACTCACGGGTAGTCACCGCATCAGTACCATCCCACGCCGCAAGATTCTTCAACTCAGGCATATCCGAAGCCTTGAAAATCGGTTCCAAACCAGCCTTACGCTGAGCCTCATAGTTCTTCAACACCGCAACAACCTGCGGAGTCATCAATAGAACCGCCGTCAAGTTCACAATCACCATGCCGGCATTCAACATATCCGCGGTAGTCCACACCAGATCCAGCGAAGAAATCGCACCGAAGAACACGAATACCAGAACCAGTGCACGGAAAATATTCATCGGCAGCTTACGCTCAGTCACGAAACGCATATTCGACTCGCCGTAGTAGTAGTTACCAATCACAGTCGAGAACGCAAACATGAAAATCGCGATAGTCAGGAAGTGAACCGCCCAATCGCCCAGCTGCATAGCCAACGCCGACTGAGTCAGCGACGCACCACGAGAACGATCACCATAGGTCGGGTTCGACAGCAGCACAATAAACGCGGTCACAGTACACGCCATCATCGTGTCAAAGTAAACACCCAGAGTCTGCACGTAACCCTGCTTAGCCGGGTGAGAAATAGTAGCGGTCGCACCAGCGTTCGGAGCAGTACCCATACCCGCCTCATTAGTCAGCAGACCACGCTTCATACCCCAAATCACGGCACCCATGGTACCGCCGGTCACGAACTCCTTAATACCGAAAGCACCCTGGAAAATCATCAGCAGCATCTCCGGAACCTTGCCAATGTTCAGCAGAACAACCAGCAGACCCAGCAGCAGATACAGTACCGCCATAATCGGCACCAGCCACTCAGTCACCGAAGAAATCGCGCGAATACCACCGAAAATAATAGCCGCAGTCAGCGCCACCATAATCAGACCAATAGTGATGCGGAAGCCCATCGAGTTAGTACCCGAAACATCAATGCTGAACGAGTTCGCCGCAGCATCCACCACAGCATTCGTCTGAACCGCCACAAACACGAACGCATAAGTGACCACAATGAACGCCACAAAGATGTAACCCATCCACGGAGCATTCAGGCCGCGCTTCATGTAGTACGCCGGACCACCAATATAGGAATCCTTACCGCGCTCCTTATACAGCTGACCCAGAAGGGACTCCGCAAAAGCAGAAGCCGCACCAACAGCAGCAATAACCCACATCCAGAACACAGCACCCGGGCCGCCCATAGCAATAGCCAAAGCAACACCCGCAACAGTACCGGTACCCACACGAGAAGCCGCCGAAACAGTAAACGCACGGAACGAAGAAATGCTCTTCTTACCGTCAGCCTCACGAGCAACCGGGTCACCCAGGACGCGGATCATTTCCTTAATGGAACGCCACTGCACACCGCGAGTACGGATCGTAATGTACAGACCAGCCGCAATCAGAGCGTAGTAGAGGAAATTACTCCACATCCAGTTCTGCACGGCATCCACGGAGGAAGTCAGTTCCGCAGTCTGCGTATTAATGTCCCCGATGATATTCAGAAGAAAATCCACTCGGCACTCCAATCTTGAAAGCAAAAAGCCCGCACGCTCAAATCCGAAAGACGGACAACGTGTGGGCTACATTGCTGGGTGGCGCGGACTCAAAGCCGCGTAACGGAGACAGATACACTCCGTATGATTAGTCACCTCATTGTGGGGTGCGCAACCCTCACGGAGCAACTTAAAAAAGGGGTCAAATGCAAAATGTAACGAATACTTAATATATGGACAGAGTAAATATAGACTCCGTGGAGGTGTTGACGGCACCGGCAGGGCGGGCACAAAAAGCCCGGCACAAGGTACAAAACCTCGCACCGGGCTTAGCGGAGAAGCGTGGGTATCAGTCGGGCTACGAACGCTCAGGCTTCACAAACGGGAACGACAACACCCCACGAATCTGCGTCTGAGCCAACAGCATCACCAAACGGTCCACACCCAGACCCAAACCACCCGTCGGCGGCATACCCGTCTCCAAGGCGTAAAGGAAATCCTCATCCACCTCCATCGCCTCCAGGTCACCCGAAGCCGCCTTCAACGACTGCTCCGTCAGGCGCTCACGCTGCACCAGCGGATCCGCCAGCTCCGAGTAGGCACAGCCCATCTCCATGCCGTTAATCACCAAATCCCAACGCTCCGCCAAACCCGGAACACTACGATGCGGCGCCGCAAGCGGACTCGTCTCCGCCGGGAAATCCGTATAGAACGTCGGCTCCACCGTATGCACCTCAACCAGCTCACCATACAGTTCCTCAACGATGGCACCCGGACCCATACCCTCGTGAACACGCACACCGTGCTGCTGCGCCAAAGCCAGCAACTCCTCAAAATCCGTCTGCACATCCACTCGGCGACCCAGCGCCTCCGACAGAGCATCACACACCGACACCACACGCCACGGACCCGACACATCACGCACCACGCGCTCGCTCGAAGCCTTACGACCCAGCGGCAAAGACACCGAACCAAACACCGCCTGAGCGGCATCCTTAATCAGACGCTCCGTCAACTCACGCATCTGCACATAATCCGCATACGGACGATACGCCTCAAGCACCGTAAACTCCGGATTATGGGTCGCATCAGCACCCTCATTGCGGAAATCACGACCCAGCTCATACACCGGACCGCTACCGCCCACCACCAGGCGCTTCAGGTACAGCTCCGGCGCAATACGCAGCGTCAGATCCTCACCGTACGCATTGATATACGTGCGGAACGGGTGCGCGCTCGCGCCACCGTGCACCGTATGCAGAATCGGGGTCTCCACCTCAAGGAAGCCCTCCGCATCCAGGCGGGCACGCAGTGCCTTAATCACCGCGGTACGCAGGCGCAGATTCTGCATCTGGTCCGGATGCACCAACAGGTCTGTGGAACGGCGACGCAGGCGCGCCTCCGGGTCAGTAAAGGAGTCGAAGGGGATGGGGTGCAGGCTCTTCGACGCCATGTACCAGGAGGCGGCAATCAGCGATGGAGTGCCGTTACGGCTCACCCCGTAAGTGCCCTGCACGATGATGATGTCGCCGGTATCCAGGTTGCGGGAGGCGAGGCTCAACGGGCGCTCGCCCACCAGGCTGCGTTCCATGACGACCTGAAGAGTTTCGCCACCCTCAATCAGGGTCGCAAAGAGGACTCCACCGTGGTTGCGAAGCGCGCGAATACGCCCCGAAACCATGAATTCTGAATTTGGAATATTTTCAGAAGAGAATATACGCAGGGCATCCTTCACGCCCAGAATAGGCGCACCATTACTGCGTATCTCACCACCCAGCGGATACGGATCCATGCCCGCCGCACGCAGTGCTTCCAGATGGCGCAGACGATGCTGAGTCTGATCGCTACGCGACACCTCAGGAAGCTCTTCCACAGTAGCGAGCTGCATCTGGCGAAGAGCCTCCAGCTCATCTGTAGAAAGAACCTGCTCCTGATCCTGCAAACGGCGCGCCGACAGATTCGGCAAAAAGCCCTCCGCCATACCCGACGCAACCACAACATTCGCCATCGCCAACGTCGGCTCCGTCGCCAAAAAACGAGGAACCCACAGCGGGGCAAACTTCAGATTGAAACGATACAGGCGGCGCAACTGCAGAAAACGATCCAGCACACCCAAAGAGCGGGAAGCAAAACGGTTCCACGCCGACGCACCCACCTGATCAGCAGCCTCAAAAATATGGCCAAACATCGCAAAATTCAGCGACACCCGACGCACACCCAAAGACGCCGCCTGCTCCATGAGCGAGGCCACCATAAACTCCACCACACCATTAGGTGCATCAGGGGAGCGGCGCATAACGTCCAGCGATAGGCCGATAGGACCCCAGGGGACGAAGGACAGTAGGGCCACCATCTGACCAGCCTCATCATGCGTAGAAACCAGCAGAGAGGAAGAATCCGCCGGATCATTCACACGATTCAGAGCCATCGAAAAACCGCGCTCCACACGCCCATGACGCCACGCAGAAATATTCTCCGCAACCTGCTGACGCTGCTGCTCGTTCAACTCTGAAAAACGGCGGATCTGCACTGTATACCCGCCGCGGCGCACACGCTGAACCGCCTGACGCACCGGCAACATCGACGTGTCATTGAGCGTGAAACGATCCGCCTCAAGGACCGCCTCCTCACCCATCTGAATAATCGACAGCCCCGCCCGGTTATAGGCGCGCGCACCCGCCTCACTCACGCTCAGCGCCGCAGGAACCCAACCGTAACTACGTGCCTGTAGCATCCACTGCTCGATCGCGGCATCCCACGAATCGGGGTCACCCACCGGGTCACTCGACGCCAAGCACACCGAACCCACCGAACGGTACGTAATCGCCGCCCTCTGATCCGGAGAGAAAATCACCTGCTTATCGCGGCGCGTCGAAAAATAGGAGAGTGAATCATTGGCGCCATACTGCTGCAGCAGAGCGCGAATCTTCAGCTCCTTCTCACCGGTCCAGGCGTCCGGGGCACGGTAGCCGCGCGCCAACAGGTACAGCGCCGCAACCAGCGAAGCACCGTAACCAAACGACGCTAAGAAAGCCACCACATCGGCAGCCCAAACACCAGGATGCGTACGCTCAATACCCATGCCGTGCATGAGTAGCTCCCACGGGGTGATGAAACGCAACGGCTCCCACACGCCGATGTGGCAGAGGTACCAGAGCACCAGAGTAGTCAGCAGGATGCCGCCAACAGCCGTAGCCGCCGCACCCGCCCACGAGAGGCGACCAATGCGTGCCGGGAACGCCGAACGAATCGAGAAAAGGAAAGGCACCAGCGCACACGCAAACACGATGGAGAGCGTATCGACCGTCGAGGAGAAAATACGGTCCTTCGGCATAATCCCCGCGGGGAACACCAGCGTGAAGGCGCTATGGGTCGCAATCAGCGCGCCAAGCACCTGAAAAACGATGGCGGCAATGAGAGCGGCACGCTTGCGCACAATCAGCCCGGACACAAGCACAATCATCGTAATGGCGCTGGGTAGCGTGTGCGTGGAGGGAATATTCAGCAGGTCAGCGGTGACTTCCCACCAAGTGAAGCCGCGACCGTGCCGCAGAGGAGAGATAATCCACGCGAACGTGGTCAGTAGCGCGGCAAAAGAATACACCCCGATCACCACGCGTGCTGATATCTCTGCATACCTTGAGGGAGGCGCAGGCGCCTGTCTTGCTCGTGCTGTACGGCGACGTGAGGTAGTGCGGTGAGACATCATTATCAGCGAGGAATCGGGGTGTAGAGAAGGTAGTAGACCTTAGAGGTTCTGGCTAGGCTTCAGCCTTCGGGTCACGGTAGGTGCCCTCGAAGACGTCGGGGATGCCGTTGTCGTCAGCGTCCACGCTTTCCTTCTCAGCCAGGGCACGGTAGTGCTTGTTACGGCGAGACAGGATAGCCGCGCCCACAATGGCAGCCAGAACAGAGCCAACGAGAATCGCAATCTTTGCGTCTTCGGTGTGCGGAGAGCCGTGCGGGAAGGACAGCTCAGCGACCAGCAGGGACACGGTGAAGCCGATACCGCCGGTTGCAGCCAGACCGATCACGTCAATCCATGCGATGTCCGGATCGAGGTTAGCGTTCTTGAAGCGAGTCACGAGCCAGGTGGTGCCGAAAATACCGATGGTTTTACCGGCAACCAGTGCGACCATAATGCCGACCGCCACCGAGTCGGTGAGGGCGCGTCCGAGGCCTTCAAAACCGCCCACAGCCACACCCGCGCTGAAGAATGCGAAAATCGGCACGCAGATGCCGGTAGAGAGGGGACGGAATCGGTGCTCCAGCACCTCTGCAAGACCGTGTTCAGCCTGTGCCGCCTCAGAGCGAGCGGACATCTTCACGGGCACCAGGAAGCCGAGAACCACACCGGAAATGGTCGCGTGAATACCGGACTCGAGGAAGAGCGCCCAGGTGATAATACCCAGGGGCAGAAGTAGCAGCCAGGCAGCCAGCGGCTTCAGGTGCAGCATGGTCTCACCGCGGTAGGCAATGAACGCAAAAAGAGCGAGGGGAATGAGCGCGAAGAGCAGGTACTCGCCGTGGAAGTTATTGGTGTAGAAGATCGCGATAATGCAGATCGCAATCAGGTCGTCGACCACTGCCAGGGTCAGCAGGAAGACACGCATCGCCGAGGGGAGGAAAGTACCCACGGCGGCGAGAACAGACACCGCGAACGCAATATCGGTTGCGGTGGGGATCGCCCAGCCGTGCAGAGCGGTGGGGCTGGTGAAGTTCAGCGCCGTGTAGATAATCGCGGGCACTGCCACGCCACCGAAGGCGGCCGCAATCGGCACAATAGCGGTGGAGGGCGACTTGAGGTCACCAATCACGAATTCCTTCTTCAGCTCCAGGCCGGTGAGGAAGAAGAAAACGACGAGCAGACCGTCTGCTGCCCAGGTTCCGATGCTCATCTGCAGGTGGTTGAAGCCGGGGATGACCGGACCAACAACGGTGTCTCGCAGACCAAAGTAGAAGGTGGATGCGGGGGTGTTGGCGAGTACTACTGCCAGCACCGTCGCAATCAGAAGTACGGTACCGCCGACTGATTCTGCACGCAGAATGTCGGCTACGCGGCGTGAGTTGCTATATGAGCCGCGGCTGAGGGTATCTGGGTTGGTGTGAGTCATTCTCTCCTCTTTCTGCCGCGATATTATGCGGCATCTAAGGCTTTTAAGTTTACTCTGCACTGTATGAGTATTCGAGTACCGGCTGGCGGCTTTTAGCTCCTGGACGGTGCACCGCGGTGTGCTTTTATGGCGTATATGCATAAACGTTCCGCCCTCGCCGCGTGGTGCGGTGAGGGCGGAACGTTTTAGTATTTCTGCAGGTATTCTGCGTGGTCGACTAGGTGTCTAGCCGCCTGAACGCAAGATTAGGAACCAGCGATTGCGGGTGCGCCGGACTCCTGACCGTGGTCGTGTGCCAGCTCGCGTGCAACGTAGTTCTCCAGGTCGAAGAGGTTGCCGTTTGCGCGCTTCACGATGGTCACCAGGGTCTCCATGGTTGCAACTTCCTCAACCTGTTCCTTCAGGAACCAGAGGATGAACTGCTCGCCCAGTGCGTAGTTCTCAGCGCGTGCTGCGGAGAACAGGGCCTCGATCTGACCGGTGACAGCCTTCTCCTGTGCCAGGGACATGTCAACGATTTCCTGAACGTTCTCGAAGTCGTTCTTGACAGCGGGAACAGCGGGGATCTCGACCTTGTGGCCGCGGTCCAGCTTGTACTGAACCATCATGAGTGCGTGCTCGCGCTCTTCGAGGGACTGCTGGTAGAAGAACTTAGCCAGCTGGGGAAGGTCCTCACCGTCGAGCCAGATAGCCATGGACAGGTACTGGTGGGATGCAGCGAACTCGTGGCCGATCTGCTCGTTCAGAAGGTCGTAGAAAGACTTAGACATATGGTTTCTCCTTATCTGGTGGTTGCTTTTGGGTGCCGGGATGGCGCGGTGCAACCTGTTGATATTTATCGTAAGGGGTGGGGTGCGCCATGTACAGAGAGAAAAGGCTAATCGGTGAATCAGATAAGGTACCCCTGACATATTGTCACCACAACCCTTAGTGTGGATAGCCTGAATATTTTCTTTGGATTGTGTGGTATTGGGTGTGTTTCCTTGAGATTTCGCGGTTTAACAGGGATAGACAGCGGGTTTAAAAACCACAACCCCTACGGCTCAAGGTAAACATAGAGACACCATGTTGGGTGCCTGCGCACGGGGCTAGAGGGCGCAAAAAAATCTTAAAAATCTCTCGAAAATGCGGCGAAACTGATGTGGTCAGAACCCCGATGCGCCCCCAACCACCTCCGTAAAGGTTGTTCTGCGCGCGCCTTTAAAGAGATAAGGCACGTTCCCAATGGGAATGTGCCTTATCTCTGGTTCTCTCAACTCTCATCCCTCTGTGGGGTGGAGGAGGTTAGTGTGCGGGGTAGTCCCCACGCTGCAGTGCATCAATCGAGATGATGTTTGAGGGGGTGTTGCCGAGGACTGCCTCGCCGATTTCTGCGAGATGCTCAACCTGTTCGGTAGTCAGGTGGTCGAAAATTTGGCGGCGTACTTCGCTCACGTGGCCGGGTGCGACCTCCTGCACCTTCTGCTCGCCTGCGGGGAGCAAATGGCAGATGCTGACGCGGCGGTCTTCTACACTGAGGGAGCGGCGGACGTATCCATCCTTCTCCAGGCGTGCTACAACGCGGGAGAGGCGTGCCGGGAGGGTGTTGGTAGTAATTGCCAGCTCGGTCATGGTGAGGGAATGATCCTTGGACTCGGAGAGCATCGCGAGCACCATGTATTCGACAAAACTAATGCCAGCTTCGCTCTGCAGCTGGTTTTCCAGTTTGCGGGTGAGGCTGAAGATGATGGAGCTGATAAAGAGCCACCCTTCTCGCTCTTGCTGGGAGAGCCACTGGATGGATTCGCTGTGTGCGGTATTGTCAGACCGCTGCGCAGACGTGGTTGGTATGGACACGGGATTGATTCCTCTTTTATCGGATATGGAGCTCTCTTATTAAAGAGAGAAGTGGCGTGTTGGCACCCATTGTAGCGAAAGGTCTGACTAGGTGACTCAAAATTGGTACGGTCAAGTAATGCTTGACACTTTGGTGCTAATTTTTTGAGGGGTGCCAGGGGTATCTTTTTGCACGCAGTGACTGCAAATACCCGGGGTAAGCAAGTGAAATACGACATATTCAAAAAGATTTCCGGTACAAGTATAGACAAGACCGTACCAAGAAGCACTTCCGTGCATAATGCTAACTTCCGCGGAATATCAAGGTTTTTAGGGGGTTGAGTGAAAATTCTAGGGAGTGTAAAGAGCTTGCCAAGGGTGAAAAATAACGAAACGATAACAAAATTTTTAAAAAAATCTTGGTTTTGGCTTTGCAACCGTAATGAAACCGTGTACACTAATTACATAACGGGGTCGAAGGAAGCCTCCGAGGCGAGACCGGAAGCTCGCTTCGATAGGTTCGACTCTCTATTTATCGGTGATTGTCGTCGGTGTACGAGTAACTCGTATTTCTACCGACGGATGTGCGGTGCGGGTGCAGTTCGTGGTTGGGCTGCATTCCGTACCGTATCTTTTTAACTCGAATTTCTATCAACTCACTCTAAGAGCATCCAATGGTCGGGTGCTCTTTTTCTTTGCCTTCATATCGGCGCCGCAAGAGCGCTGTACGAGTCGGGGCAGAGTCGGGGGAGGAAGCGTAAACACCTGTGCTGTGTAGCTGTGGGGTGTAGCTGCACGGTGTGGTTTGTGTTGTGTGGTGGTGCCGTGTGTCCGCGGTATTGTTGCGCCGTATCGCGTCAGAAGTGTTATCCACAGGGGTTATCCACAGTGTGGAGAACTTACACGCATGTGATTTGGCAGAGCAGAATCGAGGTCCTCCCCAGGTGTAATTTAAGAGTGCTACAGAAAAATTCTTGTAATTACAGGCTTTCACGGCCATTAAAACCGAGGGTAAGTTCTTAAACAGAAGGCCTTTTCACCTTTAAATCCGCGGAACCTGAAAATTTCCACACCTGTGGATAACCCTGTGCACTTAATCCACCGCCTCCACCCAGAAGAAGCGTATAAGGCTGTTCAGAGCCCCTTTTAAAGCTCAATATTTTGGCTAGTAGAAGGAAAAACGCCTCGAATGAGGGCGAAAATTCTGCAGTTTATCCCCCGCGCATCCCCAAAATAGGATGTTATCCACAGTAGTTATCCACAGTGTGGAGAACTTACAGCACTGTTATTCATATGAGTGCATACCCCGGTATTTCAAGGCAGAATAGGGTGCCAAACCTGAAAATCCTGTTGATACACAGGGTTATCCACAGGTGTGGGGAAAAGTCTTTGCCTAAAATCCACAGGTTCGAGCGAGGTCTTACATAAATGTGACGCTCCCCAACTCATGAAAAGTAAAGTAAACGCTACGCTGGTAATCTTTAATACAAGCCAAGTTTTCTAATGAAAGGCATCATCATGGCTGAAAAGTACACCCTCCCCGAGCTCCCCTACGACTACGCGGCGCTCGAGCCCCACATCTCCGCAAAGATCATGGAGCTGCACCACGACAAGCACCACGCAGCATACGTTGCAGGCGCTAACGCAGCTCTCGAGCAGCTTGAAGAGGCACGCGAGAACGGTGCATACGGCAACGTCTCCAAGCTCTCCAAGGACCTGGCGTTCAACCTGGGTGGCCACACCAACCACTCCATCTTCTGGAACAACCTGTCCCCCGAGGGTGGCGACAAGCCCACCGGCGAGCTGGCAGCAGCAATCGACGAGTTCTTCGGCTCCTTCGACAAGTTCCGTGAGCACTTCACCAACGTTGCACTGACCATTCAGGGCTCCGGCTGGGCAATCCTCGCATGGGACACCGTTGGCAAGCGCCTCATCATCGAGCAGCTTTACGACCAGCAGGGCAACATCTCTGTTGCACTGATCCCCGTTCTGCAGCTGGACATGTGGGAGCACGCATTCTACCTGGACTACCAGAACGTCAAGGGCGAGTACGTCAAGGCATTCTGGAACATTGTGAACTGGGCTGACGTTCAGGCTCGCTTCGAGCGCGCAGTGTCCCAGACCAAGGGCCTGGTCCTCTAATCTAGGTTTTCGTCAGCGCGGTGAAGTGGCCGCGGTGAGGTAACTGAAACGGGTGCCCGGCGCCTCCATATTCGGAGGTGCCGGGCACCCGTTCGTTGTATTCAGATGTTGTTTCGCGGGGTTCAGGGCTGAGCCCTAGAGCGCCAGCGTGCGGTATACCGAGCCGCGGCGTCCCGAACGGACTTTTTGCTCTACCAAACCTCGTTGGATTAGCTTGGGCAATGCGTAACGTACCTGCCGTGCACTCAACTCGGTGCTTTCCGCAATATCAGCGACTGTAGCAGGTCCGCGAGTCAAAGCAACGTACACCTGGGATTCCGTGGGGGATAGATTTTCCGGTATCTCAGCAAGCTGAGGAGTAGAGGATACCCCCATTGTGCTCGTAGGCTGCGTGTTATCGGCAGGACGGTAGATAATGACGCGTACCTGGATACCCTCGTCGATAATATGCGCCTTACGCAACCCAGCATCAACCAGGGCCTGTTGCGCAGCTAGGATACCGCCGCCTTCGCCCTCGATTAGTCGGTGACCGTCGCTGAGACGAATATTCTGGCAGATAGCATAGAGCGCCTCGTTTACAGCCGCAGGGCGATGCACGATGCCTACCTGACTCGGCAGGATACCCCAAAAACCGCCGGGGCTGATGATTTCAATACGGCCGCGTTTGATAAAAATCTGTATAAATTTTCCGGATGCATCCCGTTCATAGCTCCGGTGGACGAGTGCGTTGGCTACGAACTCACGGAGAGCTACCAAGGGGATTTCTGGCTGATCGATGAGCCCCGCACCATTGGGAGCTGTGACGGTGCGGTTCTTAATGTTGCGTATAAGCCATGCAAGGGTATCTTCAAGCATGGCGGGAATAGGGCCTTCGCTTCGAAAACGGTCATCATTGCGGGTGTTGCCGCTTGTAGACACTATGCCAATAACGCTCGCCCCAGAATAAAACTGCTGAGGGTAGTCACCCAGAGCGCACATCCCAGCCAAGGTTAAATGATTATCTGCAGCTAGTACATTGCGTTTATACAAAATTTCTTGGTCAGAGCTCTGACGCAAACGGGCTGAGGAGAGACGTACCTGGCGCAGGAAGTCCTGCGTGTAGGACTTGTCCAAATCATCAATGGACGTGTGAGCGATGCTTTGTAAGTCATTGTGCGGTTTGTGGCGCTGCGCGTACATTAGACTGAGCGCGTAGCCATCCATTGGGTAGTCACCATCCCCGAGCCGTTGGTAGGCTATATTACCTTTGAAACAGGGACGTTCCTGTACCGGCAGGCCCGGAACGGTTACGATGAGCAGCTGATGGCCATCCAGAGTTATATCGTCGGTTTCCACTACGATTTTTGGCTTAAGATTTTGCGCGGCATCAATAATTTTTGCCCGCAGATCTTCAACATCATAAACGCCTACAGGTGCAAACTTCTGAGATTCGTCGACACCGCATATGATTGTGCCTCCGTCGGGAAGGTTAGCATAGCTGCAGATAGTTTCCGCCACGGAGGAGGGATAACCCATGTGGGCTGATTTAACCTCTACGGTCAGGCTGTCTCTACCTAGAAGCCGTAGCTCGTTGAGTGTTCGTGTTAGTTCTTCAGGCGTATACATGTACATATTGTAATTCCTGGAGTGACATTTTAGGCCTCATGCGGGACATTAGTTACAAATAAGATGGATTTTGGTGACAAATATGTAACTATTGAGGATGATTTGTTACATAAACAAGAAGCGGCCTGCGATGTTGGGCGGATGCGTTCCGGCTGTTGCTATGGTGGGTGCCCGGCGCCTCCAATATTCGGAGGTGCCGGGCACCCGTTCGTTAAGCCCCGGGTAGCACCCGCGGGGTTGGGTTCGGAACCTTAGACGGAACCCTAGTTAGAGCGCCATCGTGCGGTCAATGCGGATGCGGCGGCAGAAATCCTCATCATGGCTCACCACGATGAGCGCACCGGTGTAGGCTTCGAGTGCCTGCACCAGCCAATCCACCGAAGAAATATCGAGGTTATTCGTCGGCTCATCCAGCATGAGAAGTTGCGGCACCGGGTCGGCCAGAAGCACCTGCGCCACCGCCGCGCGGAAACGCTCACCACCGGAGAGCTCACCGGTCTTATGGTGCACGCTCTCGCGGCGGAAAAGCAGGCGCGCCAACTGGTCACGCAGATGCTGCTCGCTCACTCCGGGGTTTGCCCGCTGCACGCTCTGTAGGAGGGTGAGCTGCGGGTCGAGGGTGATGCGCTGCGGAATGTACGCCCCCTCGAGGCAATAGCCGACCCGGTAGGCGGGCTGCACGGGGGAGCGGTAGTCAGCCTCGCCGGCGTGGGCGATAGCGTTCAAGAGGGTGGTCTTGCCGCTACCGTTTGCACCGGTGATGCGCAGATGCTCGGGACCGCTGAGAATCAGGTGTTCTGGGCGTTCCGCCGGGGTTCCCTGATTGCTCTCGCTATCAGCCTCGGCGGGTGAAAAATGCAGAGAATCAACCTTTGTGGGTTGCTTAGTGGTAAATGTTTCACGTGAAACCTGCCGGGCATCAACCCTGCTCAGCTCCAGTACCTTGCGACCCGCGGGTAGGGGCTGCTGGCTCAGTTCGGCGTAGATCTTCTCCTGCACGCGCACCTCATCCTGAGCCTTCTGGTATGCCTCCCGGGCCTGTTCCTGCTTGCCGACGCGCAGCCCGCGAAGCTTCGCCGCCGCCTGACGTGAGGCATCCTTTGCCAGGTCTAGAATTGTATCCGGCTGGTCGTCCTTCCAGACCTGCGCCATGTTCTTCGAGATAATCTCCTGCGCCTGCACCCACTCGCGATGCGCCGAACGCACCCGGTTCTTCGCCTCGGTCACGCGACGCTGAGCCGCCTGCTGCTCGGTGTCCAGCGCCTGCCGGTAGGTGCTGTAGTTACCTTCAAAGAGACGCAGATGCGCCAGCCCCTGGCGGTCGGCGTGAAGCTCCGCAATCACGTTTACACGCTCCAGCAGATCGCGATCATGGCTGATGATGAGTGCCGGGCAGGGCAGTGCTTCCAACGCGGTGAAGAGCTGAGCCTTCGCTGAGGAGTCCAGGTTGTTCGTCGGCTCATCCAGCAGAATGAACTCGGGGTCAGAAATCATCAGCGAGGCAAGCGCGGCAATGACTGCCTCGCCACCGGAGAAACTGCGCATGCTGCGGGCAAAGAGCGCGCGAACCGCCTCCGGGTTGTCTCGATCAATCAGTGCCGCCGGGGTGAAACCGTAGGTCGCAAGAGCCGCCAGGGTGCGCTCCTCAACGTCCCAGTTATCCCCGATGGTCTCGTAGAGTTCGGGGGAGTATTCGCCGGATTCCACCGCCTGCAGTGCCCGCAGAATCTCGGAGATTCCGCAGAGCTCAGCGAGGGTCTGTTCCCGATCCAGACCCAAATCCTGAGGTAGATACGCCATGCGCTCCGGTGCCGCCAAAGAACCGGAATCCGGGGTCAAATCACCCAAAATCAACCTCATGAGGGTTGTTTTTCCGCAACCATTGTCACCGATGAGCCCGGTCAGAGGTGCCGAAAACACCGCCGAAAGGTCCGCAAAAAGCGGAGGCTGGCTCGGGTGCGCAAAGTGTAGATGGGCGATACTAACGTGCGCCGCTGCATGGGAAACCATGTGGGAAGTGGCGTGCGAGCGGGCATCGCGGGAAGAAGCGGAACGGGGAAAGGTCGCCTGCGGCTGAAGTACGTGTGTCATACGAGCTCCTTGAATCATAGATGCGAGTCATGGATGCTCGGGTGCCCTCGAACTCTGGCGGTGGTGCGTTGCAGTAGTATGCCTGCAGTATGGCTACCCACGCTGAGTGTGTGACGGTAAGAGGCTCGCCCTGGAAAAGGGCGCGAAAAAACCCGAGCGTAACGGTGAATAGACCTATGCCCGGGTGCGTGCGCGCTGACAGAAATACGCAGGATAAAGCGACTATATGGCTGTGCCTATAAACCTGCTGCGTGAGCGCGCGAAAAATTCTGTGAGGTCCGGGCTTATGCTCGGTGGGTCATTTCTTTGATGCCTCCTAGATTCCGAATACCACCCCGGTCGTGCCTTGGGTGGCTTCGGTCAAACATTGCGTTCAGCCTCTTAGGTTGCCCCACGGTGGGGCAACACGGATAAAGAGCTGAGGTCTCCAGCATAGGAAGCGCACGGGTGCTGAGTCAAGCACCCCCACGCAAAACCCGCCGACAAGGGGCGATGCAACCGGTGATGTAATCCCAGAAGACACAAAAGGAGGGGCGACACCACTCGGTGCCGCCCCTCCTTTTAGGCATTAAATCTGCGCGCGTACAACGCGCGAAACGCTATTACGCCTCGTGGCGCTCACGGTACATGCCCAGCGGGCCCGCATCCGCGTACGCTTGAGCGTCGTTGTAACGGTACAGGCGCGGCGGGCGGTGGCGGGTGCCCTCCACGCGGCGGCCGGTGTCAATAATCGACTTCGACGCCGCAATCTGGCGGCGGAAGTTTGCCGGATCCAGGGTGCGACCCAGAATCGCCTCGTACACCTCACGCAGCTGCGCCAGGGTGAACTCCTCACCCAAGAAAGAGTGCGCAATACGCGAGTACTCGACCTTGTTCTGCAGACGGTAGAGCGCGTACTCAATGATTTCGTTGTGGTCGAATGCCAGCTCGGGCAGTTCATCCACCGGGAACCAGCGGATGTTCTCGTGCACGCGAGTGTTCGCAACCTCGGTGGCGGGAATCGATGCCCAGTACACCACAGAAACCACGCGCTCGTGATCAGTGTCGGGTGCCGGGTCGGGCTCGCCCACAACGCGGGCGGCACGCGCCTCGGGGGTGCGCAGGACATCACCGAATGCGTAGAGCTGCTCCAGATAGCCGGGCTGCAGGTTGGTTGCGCGCTTCAGGGTCGAAGCGGCTGCCTCTTCGAGGGAAAGATTCGGGTTAAGCGGACCGCCAGGAAGCGCCCACTGGCCCTTATAGGGCTCGCGGAGGCGGCGAACCAGCGGCAGCCACAGGGTCGGGTGGGTCTCGTTTTCCTTGGGACGCAAAGCTAGAATCACGGTTGAGACAGCGAGAGATACAGAGGTGTGGTCCACGTCGTTGTGCTCTTCAGTGGCGACTGCGCCGGGAAGAGGCTGGGATGCGATGCTCATTCAGGCCTCCTGTGCGAATGGGTATCGATAGGTGTGCATACTCTACCCATTTTAAGGGGTTAATAGGGTAAAAATGCACGCAAGGCACCCGCTGACCCGAAAACCGGTACCATCCGCGTCGTGTCAAGGGGAAAAAGTTCAGGTACCGGACACATCAAAGCGCCCCTCCGGCATGTCCAATAGAACAATGCGGAGGGGCGCTCTAGAGTCTAACTATGCAGTGTCTAACTATGCAGTTTTAGATGCAGAGTAGGGGTGCAGACTAGTCGATCTGCAGCTCGCCCATAGCGTCCCAGTCCTCGCCGTCAATCAGGCGAGAAATAATCTTCGGGGTTGCGGTCAGCATCGGACGCATGTCCTTCATAGCCTGCTGGAAGTGGTCAGAGTTCACGTGCGGGCCAGCTGCGTCGTCGTTGAAAGCCTCGAGCAGAACGAACTCGTTCGGGTCCTCAACGCTGCGGGACCACTCGAAGAACTTGTTGCCCTCCTCGGCGCGGGTTGCCTCGGTGAAAGCGCGGGTCTTCTCAATCCACTGGTCGGCGTATTCGGGCTTGACGGGGAACTTTACAGCAATGAAAATCATCGGAACTCCTTAGGTTGAAGAGTAGATACGTGCCCTTCCAGTTTAAGCCCCGGGTGCTCGGTGGCGCTGAAGAATAGGGTGTGAGGCAGCGGTTTTAGCTTGTGGCTTTAACCGCTGTATAGAGTGGCTTTTGTGGTTTAACGAGCCGCCGCCTTGAGAACCTGCAGGGCGCGTTCGAGTGCCGCACGGTCTGCCGCGATGGCTGCGGCCCTCTGCGGGCTGGCGGAGTCGCCTCCGAGTGCCGCGTTGTAGTACATTCCGTCACCCAGAAGCAGCACGGCGCGGGCGATGCGTTCGTCACCGAGCTCGGCAAGAATGAGCGAGTGCCAGCCCTCCTGCACGCGGGCTAGGGTTTGCTGGGCGAGCTCGTTGTTATTCTGTGCCAGGCGGCTGAGGGCAATGAGGGCCCGGTCGAAGGGGGTGTCACTCGGAATGGAGGAGTTGATGTAGTAGGCGCTTGCCCCTTCGGGTGCCTGCGCCATGGTCTCAAAGTCTTCTTCCGCCAGGGTGACGGTGCGTTCGGCGAGTGCCTCGAGGAGCGCCTTCTTGGAGGAGAAATGGTAGAGCAGCCCGCCCTTGGACACCTTGGCGGCGGTGGCGACGGCGTCGAGGGTTGCGGCGCGTTCTCCGGTGTGAATCAGCAGGTCGACGTAGGTGTCGAGGATGTGCTCGCTAGAGTTATTGGCTCGTTGTTTGCGGTGGTTGGGAGTGCTCATGGGTACCAGTCTAACCGCTTGAAACTATACCGTCCAGTTGGTATAGTTAATCTTCGCCTGTTGGGCCGCGCCGGGAGCACACCGTCCCGGACCACCCCAAAAAAGACAGGCCGAGCTGATGCCGCGCCCGCGTCCGCCACATCAGCCGAAACCCAAAAGACGCACGAAAACAACCCATGACGAATCACAACCCGCAGACCACGGCTCTGCCCATTCACGCCCCCGACCAGAAGACCAAGCGCTGGGCGGCACTCGGTGTGCTCATGCTCCCGGTGCTCCTGGTCTCCATCGACAACACAGTGCTTGCCTTCGCGGTGCCCGCAATCGCTAAGGCGCTGAGCCCCTCCTCCGCGGAGCAGCTGTGGATCGTTGACTCCTACTCCCTGGTGCTCTCCGCCCTGCTCGTGCCCATGGGCGCTATCGGTGACCGCATCGGTCGCCGCAAGCTGCTGCTCATCGGCTCGACCGGCTTCGCGGCAATCTCTGCGCTCGCGGCATTCGCGCCCTCCGCGCTGATGCTCGTGGTTGCCCGCGCCCTGCTTGGCATTTTTGGCGCCATGCTCATGCCGGCAACCCTGTCGATTATTCGCAATATCTTTGTGGATGCGACCGAGCGCCGCATCGCTATTGCCGTGTGGGCTTCGGGCTTCTCGGCGGGTGCGGCGCTGGGCCCGATTGTGGGTGGTTTCCTGCTGGAGCACTTCGACTGGGGTTCGGTGTTCCTGCTCGCTGTGCCGATTCTGATTCCTCTGCTGATTCTCGCCCCGATTATGGTTCCCGAGTCGAAGGACCCGAACCCCAGCCCGGTGGATCCGCTGAGCATCCTGCTGATTATGACCGGCATGACCGGCATTACCTTCGGTCTGACTCACACCTCCGAAACCGGGTTCGATGCGGTGGCTATCAGCACCATCCTTGCCGGCCTGTGCTTCATTGTCCTGTTCGTGCTGCGTCAGCTCAACCGCGAGAAGAACGATATTCAGCCCATGCTGGATGTGCGCCTCTTCCGCAACACCGTGTTCACCGGCGCGATTACCGCAAACCTCATCTCCATGATGGTGGACGTTGGCTTCATCTACTTCGCCTCCCAGCACCTGCAGTTGGTCTCCGGTCTGCCGCCCATGTACGCCGGTATGCTGCTGATTCCCGGTACCCTGGCGATCATTATCGCCGGTCTGGTGATTGCGCGCGTGGCGGTGCACTTCCACCCGGCGCAGGTGGTGTCTTTCGGTCTGGCGCTCCACGCTGCCGCGTTCGCGGTGCTCGCCTTCCTGGGTGCGCACAACGACTTGGTGATTATCCTGATCTTCATTGTGCTCGGTACCGGCATCGGTATTGCGCAGACCATTTCGAACGACCTGATGCTCTCCAGCGTGCCGCCGCGTAAGGCCGGTGCGGCATCCGCGATCTCGGAGACCTCCTACGAGACAGGTACGGTGCTCGGCACCGTCATCATTGGTGGCATGCTCACCGCCGTCTACCGCGCAAATGTGGTTGTACCCGACGGCCTGGATGAGACTCTTGCCGACCACGCTCACGAAACCCTCGGCGGTGCCGTGACGGTCGCAAGCCAGGTGGGTGGCGAGCAGGCGAACCAGCTGCTCTCCTCCGCATTCGCTGCCTTCGACTCCGGCGTGGTGCTGAGCTCCGCATTCAGCGCCGTGCTCATGGGTGTTATGGCCGTCATTAGCTACTTCATGATTCGTAAGGCACCGCGCGAAATGAAGCCCGCTGAACACTAAACCAGCGCACTAATACGCATACGTAAGCCTCGCCTCCTGACGCTCTACGCGTGAGGAGGTGGGGCTATTTTTACGCACCCACCTGCGCATTTAAAGGTTCAGCACAGGTGCCGGTGGTACGGTAAAACAGCGGGCATCAGCCCCGACCGCAGAGGAACCAGCGGCTCCACACAATCAAGGAAGAACGCCACCATGGGACTCAAAGACTGGATAGCACCCTTTATTACGCTACTCATTGGTGCTAGCACCATCTTCATCTCCTACAAGAACTACCAGGCGCAGGCTGCAGCAAAACCCTCCGAACTGGCGCGACTGGAACTGTGGAGCAAGCTCCTCACCGAAGCCGGCTTGGACCTCAACGCCCTACCCGACCCCGAAAAGCTCACCTCCGACCAGCGCGTCGTCCTCGAAAACTACCGGGTCTTCCTCAAGCGTGCGTCCCTCGAATCGAAGCTGCGTAAAGTTGGCATCGACAGCAACCGTATCTTCAGCCTGCTCATGAAGCGTGCGCACTCTTCCGTGAAGCCTACGCCCATCCCCATTGGCGACTCGATTAGCTACTACCGCCTGATTCTACGTGCCCTGCTGTACATTTGGGTTCCGCTGGCCGTGATTTTCATCGGCGTGCCCATCATCGTGGTCACCATCGCCTACCTGATTGGCCTGTTCACGAACCACCGCGGCAATCTGTCTGACTTTGCACTCTCCCCGCTCGCCGTGGTGCTCCTGATTGTTGGTGCGGTCGCCGTCGGTGCCCTCGTGTACCTGCAGAACCGCATTATCTCCGCCATTATCGCGAACAATGTGTACTTCTACTTCTGGGATATTTACGGCTCCAAGAAGGGCGCTCGCGACTCCAAGGACGCCTACAGCGAGCGCCTGGCGGCTAAAACCTACGCCGACCAGCTGTTCCTCGGTCAGCAGGAGTTCGCTCACCAGTTCCGCGAGAACATGTACATGGCGGGTATTCAGGAGATTGATGAGTACCCGCGCGTGCTCAGCGACAGCGTGATGCTGCCGCGCAACTACCGGGTTGCGGAAACCACCGAGGGTGAGGACCGTATCGACCGCTTCGTGAACTGGGTGCGCTCCAAGATTGGTTTTGAGCGCCTGGAACCGCGCATCATCTACAGGCTCGAACATAAGGACGCGCACAAGGATGCGAAGAAGGAATCCGCGCACGGTGAGCCGGTAGCTACTGAGCAGCCTGTTTCTGAGCAGTCTGTGGATGCTCAGGATGAGCAGAAGGCCGCGGAAGTACCCGCCTCAGAAGAACCTATTGTCGCGGAGGTGCCCGTCGAGGCTCCTGCCGAGAATCTGGCTGATGCGCCCACCGAACCCGTCATCGGAGGCGCCACTGACTCTTCTGCCGCAGCTGGGGTATCCGCCGCAGCTGGGGCAGACGACCCCACGGAGGCGTTCACCCGCATCCCAGAAGATGCCGTCGACCATGAGAGCGCCGGTGAAAAGAACGCCGGTGAGAAACCCGGTACTGAGAAGCCCAAAAACTAAATAGCCCGCCCGGGGGCACCGAAAAACCGGGCATGAGAAAAGGGTCGCAGCCTACGAATTCGCCATTGAACCGTAAGCATGCGACCCTTTTCCTTTCCCTTCAAGGTCGAGCAGAATCGGAGGTACCGCCCGACCAAGAAGAGTCATATGATGCGCCCCTCCACCGGTAGAGGTTGCCTGGCAGAAGAACCCGCCGAAGCGGGTCGGCAGAGCGCCCGGTAGAGGGTGCATCACGCTTGAGGAACCGCCCCAAACCCGCCAAAGAACGGGCTGAGGGAACAGAAAACCCCGAGCTGGCGCATCGTCTACATCATCAGAAAATAACTACATCTCGGGGTAGGGGAGGACGATTCGCGCTCCGGGCGGGACCTACCCACTCCCACCCGGAGGCGAATCCTAGGGATGTTCGCAGTGTCATGAATACATCCCACCGAAATCCCTCACAAACGTTCGGGGTTTCAGTATGAGCGGTATATGAGCCTACCGCAGTCTATGCCGCAACCTCGGGGTTACGGGAGATAACAACCTTCACCACGTTGTGCTCAGCAGCGTGGGAGAACAGGTCGTAGGCTTCCTCGAACTGGTCGAAGGTGAAGCGGTGGGTTGCCATTGCCTTAGCGTTCAGACGACCCGAGCGGACCATGTTCAGCAGGTTACCGACGGTGTTGCAGTTGACCAGGCCCATGTTGATGCTCACGTTAGAAATCCACATGGTGTTCAGCGGCAGCTCAACGGGCTTGCCATGCACGCCGGCGTTCGCGATGTTGCCGTAGGGGCGAACAATCTTGGTGCAGGTCTCGAAGGTCTGCGGAACGCCCACAGCCTCAATTGCCACGTCCACGCCCAGGCCGTCGGGGGAGAGAGCCTTAATCTTCTCGATGAAGTCCGGGTCGCCCGCATTGACCTTATCGGTTGCGCCCAGCTCCAGCGCCTTGTTCATGCGGTTGTCGTCAAAGTCGACAGTAATGACGCGGCCAGCACCGCAGAGGTTAGCGGTCATGATAGCGCCCAGACCCACGGGGCCTGCACCCACCACAGCGACGGTGTCGCCGGGCTTGGTGTGACCGTTCAGAATACCGATCTCGAAGCCGGTGGGCAGTGCGTCGGTGAGGAAGAGGACGTCCTCATCGGACAGGCCCTCTGGAACCAGGTGAACCGAAGTCTCTGCGTAGGGAACGCGCACGTACTCAGCCTGGGTGCCGTCAATCATGTAACCGAAAATCCAGCCGACACCACCAACGGTCTGGCAGTGCGAAGGCTGGTTCGCCTTACAGTAGGAGCACTTACCGCAGCTGGTCACGGCGGGAATGATAATGCGGTCGCCGACCTTCAGATCAGTCACCGCGGAGCCAACCTCGGTGATGGTGCCGACAGCCTCATGGCCGAGGATGCGTCCGTGGTCCACCTCGGGGCAGTCACCCTTCAGGATGTGCAGGTCAGTACCGCAAATGGTGGTGGTGTCGACACGGGCGATAACGTCCGTGGGCTCAAGAATGGTGGGGTTCGGGACTTCCTCCCAGGCGCCCTTCTGGTCGGGGCCGTGGTATACATATGCCTTCATGATGACTCCTTCTTTGAAGCTCTAATGAGGGTGCAGTGACTGCTTTATCACTACATGTATCAACCCATAAGAAATATTTGATAGGTTGTATTTTCATTAAACCCGACGTGTTGAATTATGCGCTTTTATTACGCGGAGTGTATCTTTTGGTTCTTTAAACATGAACATGATTCACTTTGGGTATTTAAGACCTGTAAAAAACGCACGAGGCGCACCCCTGAAAATAGGGATGCGCCTCGTGCGTTTAATCGAGAAAAGTTGGGTTGAGCTGTGCCTAGCTCTTCAACTGGATTTAGCTCTTCAGCTGGGCACGCGCTCGCGAACGAACCGCCGTCACCGCCCACACCAGCACAAAAGCCGCCACCATCGACAGCACAATCGTGCCACCGGTCGGCAAGTTAAACGCCCACGACAGGTACAGGCCAACAATCGAGCAGATACCGCCAAACACCGGCGAGAACACCATCATCGACCCCAGACGGCGGCACGCCAGGCGGGCAGCCGACGCCGGAATCACCAGAAGCGCCAACACCAGCACATTACCGAGCGTCTGCAGGCCCAGCACCACAGAAATGGTCACCAGAACGTACAGCACAATATCCAGGGCAAGCACCGGCAGGCCCATTGCGCGGGCACTCTCGCGGTCCAGGCTGACCGTCACAATCTGGCGGTGGAACAGCCACAGTACCAGCAGGATAACGGCACCCATAATCGCGGCGTTGGTAATGTCCTCATTCGAGACACCCACAATCGAGCCGAACAAGAAATCCTGCACCGACCCCGAATAGCCCGGCGCCAAAGAAATAATCACAATACCCAACGCAAAGGACGCGGCAAAGAAAATGCCGATGACCGAATCCTCGCGCAGCCGCTGATTCTGACTAAAAATAGCCACCAGAATAGCCGTCACCACGCCCGCGGTCAGGCCGCCCACCATCAGGTTGCCGCCCAACACGAACGCCACCGCCAGGCCCGGGAACACCGAGTGCGCCACCGCATCGCCAATGAAGACCATGCCGCGCATCAGCACGTGACAGCCCACCACGCCGGTGACCACCGACGCGAGCAGTACAGCCGCCAGGGCGCGCGGAAGGAACGCCAGGGACGGGTTGAACAGGTCGGCAAGAAAATCGATAGGAGTAATCAACGGGCACCCCCGGTAGAAGCAGAATCAGCGTGGGCGGGGGAGAGAGAAAGATCAGAAGTGCAGGAATCGGGTAGCTCGTGGCCGTACTCATCCAACGCACCACCGGCACAGGTGAAGCCCGTGCGGGCGTGACCCTGCGCCTCCTCAATATCGTGACCGTGCAACCACGTATGCAGCTGCTCCAGGCTAAAGGAGTCCGCCGGACCATCCAGGTGAATATTGCCGCGCACGCCGCACAGGCGCGAACAGGATTCGCGCGCCGCCAGCATGTCGTGCGTGGACATCAGAATCGTGATGCCCTCGTCCGCCAGCTCGCGGTACAGGCGGGTCAGCGTGGTCTGGGTGGGGGCATCCACGCCCGTGAACGGCTCGTCCAGCAGCAGTAGGGAGGGGCCGGCCGCCAGGGCGCGCGCCAAAAGAACCCTCTGGCGCTGACCACCGGAAAGCTCCGCAATGGAAGCATCCTGCAGGTGCAGGACATCGGTGCGTTCCATCGCCGAAAAGACCTGCACCCAATCTTTCTTCGCCGGGCGGCGGAAGAACCCAATCTCACGCACGCGGCCGGTCATCACCGTATCCTTAACGGTCAGCGGAAAATCCCACTGGAACTGGTGTTTCTGCGGCACGTAACCGATGTGCGCACGCGCCGCGCGGGGCGACTCGCCCAACACGCGAACCTGCCCGGATGCGGGGCGAATCAGGCCCAAAATGGTGCGCAGCAGCGTGGTCTTACCGGCACCATTAGCACCAATCAGACCCGCAAACTCGCCGCGCTCCAGGGTCAGGGACAGATCCTTGAGGATGGAACGGCGCGCGTAGCCGGCGTACAGGTTTGAAATCTCTAGGACGGGCCCGGAGCTTACCGATGACTTAGTACCCGCTGTTACCGATGCGCTCACGAACGGTCACCGCGCACTTCATCCAGAGCCTCACGCTGAGCGGAGGCGCGGCGGCGACGGGAGGCGATGAACGCGCCCACGCCCACCACGACCACGATGCCAGCGACAATAGGACTCCAGGAAATCGTGAACTCAGCACGGAAACCGCTCTGGTCACTCGCTGCGGCGGCAGAAGAAGAACCGGACGCCTGAGTACCGGATGCCTGAGAAGCAGAAGAAGCCGAGTTCGAGGAACCGCGTGCCTGCGCCTCCATCGCGTACAGGGCATCAGCGCTCGCGGAGTCACCCACCGCAAACTTCAGGTAGCGGGTATCGGACACGGTCGAACCGTCAGAGAGCTCAGCGCTCGCGGTGACCTTCAGCAGGTACTCGCCGGGCGCGGTGAACACCCAGTTCGCGTGGGTGTGAGTGTTCTTCTCAACCCACAGCTTCTGCGGCTCACTCTTGGTCGAGGACCACAGCACCTGCGGCGCCGAGAAGTTGCCGTTCTCCAGGTACAGGCTGAACGTGCCGGGGCCACTCACCTGCTCCAGGGTCAGGTTCACGCCGCGGTTCAGCTTGGACACCAGCTGCGGATCCTGAGTGTTCCAACCCGGCCAAATCACGCCCTTAGTTTCGGTCTGCGGAATCACGTACACCTTAGAGCCGGCGGGCGCACCCACGAAGGAGTAGCGCGGGTCGTTCGGCACCTCAAGGATCGCCTGGTCGCTACCGCGGTAGATGACCTCGTCCAGGCTGCGCCAGACGGGGGTCTCGCCGTGGTCGTCGTGGAGCATGAGCTCAAACTTGCCGTTGTTGAAACGAGGACCCATATCCACGTGACCGGCAGAAATTTCGGTGCGACCGGATGCGACCGGCTGCTCCGCCGACAGGGTCTGGGTGAGGGCGCGATCGCCGCGGCTGAGGTTGCTGTCGCCCGGCTGAGCCGAGGCGCTCTCGGTGGTTGTCGGGGTGGTTTCCGCGTGTGCCATACCCAGGGGTGCGAGCATGAGGCTGGCGCCCAGAGCCAGGGCGGGCAGGGCGCGGCTACGTGAGGAGCGGGAGGGGGTGGTTGAGTTCATCATGAGGACTTCCTTGGATCATGACCGAAACGGTGTGTGAAAGATTATCTATATGCTGATACGACTATATAAGCTTGTGGGTAGCTTAAAACCGGGTTACGAGGTGCTTGCCTCCGAGCAGCTAGCACCCGAAGAATCGCCGCCAGAACTAGCCCCCGAGCACAGCGCAATCGTGTGAGCATTCGCCAACATCATCTGCGCGTAGTGAGGAGCCTGCGCATCCAGAGTGTCCGAATAGAGCACCCCGGTACGCACCTGAGCCTCCCGAGCCAGCTCCGTGAGAACCGGTGAACGCATCGCCGTGGACTTGTCCAGATAAATTGCTGGAACCTTCAAATCCTCGACCGTGCGACGCAGGCGCTGACGCTGCTGAATGCTCGGCTCGCCGCTGGCGCTGGCACTCACAAAACCGGCAATGTGCAACCCGTAGGTGCTCGCCAGGTAGCGGTAGCCGTCGTGCGTGGTGACCAGGTTGCGTGCCGACTCCGGCAGACCCCCGTACACCTGACGCAGCTGAGCGTCCAGGGCGTCAAGCTCCTTCATGACCTGCTCGGTGCGGGTCGCGTACTCGCTCGCACCCTCCGGGTCGGCGGAGATGAGCGCGTCACGAATGACCTGCACGCTCGCCTTCGCGTTCGGCACCGAATGCCAAATGTGCGGGTCGATTTCGCCGTGCACGTGCTTGCCCAGAACGGCCTGCGCCAACAGATACACCTGACCGCGATGCTCCGAAGCACCCGAACGCAGGAAACGGTAGCTGCCGCCGGCGGGCACCTCCTGCAGGGTGCGGGAGGGGACCGCGACCACGGTGCGGTTCAGTTCGTACTCTACGGCGCCCTGGGAGGAATCCGCGCGAAGCACGAGCCTGCCGTCGCCGGTGCGTGCCGTAATATCGGCGTGACCTGCGGAAAGAACCTTGATCTCGGCGGCAGAAACGTTCTGTTCTTTCGCCAGACGGTCCACCAGCTGTTGCGGGTCACGACCGACCGCGCAGTACAGGGTGCCGCGCGAAGAACGCACCGACTCCGGGGCCTTCACCGCGGTGGCGCTTAGCTCAATGGCGTACTCGCCGGCATCACTAAACGCCCACGACAGGTGCGTATGCGCCTGCAACGGAAGCTCCAGTGAACCCATATCGCCGGTGCGGATCGCGGTGTCCCCCTCACGGGTGAGGTTCACGCCGCGCGCATGCGAATCGCACAGCATCTCCACCGCGCCGAAGGTCTGCGTAATGAACGCCGCCAACTGCGCATTCGACGAATCGGTAGAGGTGCGCGCCCGCACGCTCTGCACCTCAAAGCGCATTCCTGCATCCGAAGAGTCGGCGGGGGCGGATTCGTTCTGCCCGCCCTCTTCAACACGCAAACCCAGCCAGATGGAGTCCAGGGAGGCATCCTCAACAATGGCTTCCAGCTTGCCGCCGTACTGCTCAATCTTCTCCGCAACCGCCACGGACACAACGCCTGCGGGCAGGTTCGCCTCAACCATTTTGCTGAGCTTACGCTGCTCCAGCAGCAGACCGTTCGTCAGGGCGCAGCGGGCGTAGGCGACATCGCGGATATCGCGCAGGCTCGGCTCATACGAGTGCGGGTCAGCACCGGCGGGCACCAGGGAGTGCACGCTGGCGCGCTCTCCTGCAATCTGCTGCGCTAAGTCCGCCAGGATCGGGGTCGTGGCGACCACGCGCATCCGGTCGGAGGAGGCGTTCACGGTGCTGGCGCATCCGCTCAGTGCGAAGGCACCAGCCCCCACCCCCGCACCCACCGCAATACGGGAGGCGAGGGTGAGGGCGGTACGCCGACTATAGGTGTGCGCGTCGGTATGCCCGCTATGCGGTGTCACCGCTGCGGCCCTTTCGGCGTGCCGAACGCAGAATCATGGCACCGAGTGCCAGCGCCAGAATGGAGGTGCTGACCATGAACGGGTCGATGACCACACCGGTGTTCGGCAGCTTGCCTGCCGCGGCTGCCTTCTGGGCGTTGGCGAGTTCCTGGCTGGTCAGGGCGCAATCCTCACCGGAGGCGGTCTTGCCGACGATGCGCACCTTGGATCCATCGGGCTTGGTGACGATGCCGGTGGCTTCGTCGACGGTGCCGTTGACGGGGTTCTTTGCGGTGCTCTTCTCGCCGCCGTTGTTGGCGCCGTTAGCGTTGTTAGTGTTGCCGCCGTCCTGCTTGGTTTCTGCCGCACCCTGCGCGTTGTTGCTTGCCGGGGCGTTATCGGGGTTGCCGACGGTGAAGTGCAGAACCGATTCGCTGCTGACCTGCTGGCCATTCTTCAGGCGTGCAGTCCAGCCGATGGTCACGGTGTAGCGACCCTCGGCGGTGAACACCCAGTTGCTGTGCTGGTGGGTGTTTGCAGGCACCTGGAAGGAGCCGCCGCTCCGCGAATCGAAGACCTTCTGACCGGCGGAACCGAAGTTGCCGGAGAGGAAGGTGGACATGGTGCCGGGGCCCTCAAAACCGTTGAGGCTCATGGTGACGGGGCCGTCGAGCTGCTTGAGCAGTTCGGGGTCCTGAGTGCTCCAGCCGAGCCAGGGCACGCCCTGCTGCTGGGTTGCACCGATCATGTGCACGGGGGTACCCGCCGGGGCGATGTTCTCCATGCCTGCGGGCAGGTTAATCTTCGCGGCGTCATTGAGTACGAACTCGAGGGCTCCGGGGGAGACGTGGCGGGCGGGGCTGGTGCGGTCGTCCTTCACACTGCTGGTGAGGTTGCCGCCGTTGAGGATCGGGCCCACGTCGAAGTGGCCGTGGGTGACTTCTTCACGGCCGCTGTGCTCGGCGGTGTTGACCACGGCGAGGGTGGGGATGCTGGTCGGTGCCT
Source organism: Rothia sp. HMSC066G02 (assembly GCF_001813145.1). NCBI lineage: Bacteria > Bacillati > Actinomycetota > Actinomycetes > Micrococcales > Micrococcaceae > Rothia > Rothia sp. HMSC066G02. Next base: position 45,186 of record NZ_KV811586.1, read on the forward strand.
GGGCTGCCTGGTTGCTCTGCTTGTTGTCCTTCTGAGCGTCCTTGGAGTCCTTGCTGTCCTTGGAGCCCTTGGCATCTTCGGCGGGAACCTCGGTGGCGATGCACTGCTGGTTCAGGCTGCCGGGCAGACCGGAGGACAGCACGCCGTTGCCGGTAATGCCGCCGCCGTTGCTGCTGGGCGCGCTAATGTTCTGGGCGTTGGAGCCCTTCACACTGGATCCCTTCGCGCTGGTGGCGTTGCCGTCCTTGTTTTCACCCTTGTCAGAGCCGTTATTGGTGTTGTCGGTGCCGCTGATAGCGGTAACACCAGATCCGCCCTGGGCCGCCTGCTCACCATTTGCCGCCGCCTTCGCGCCGTTCGGGTCGGTCACCTGCGCGGCGTTCTGACCGTTCACGGATCCATCCACGCGGCGAATACCGGTGGATGCGCTCGCCTCCGCAGATGCACTAGCCTCAGCACTTGCGGAGGTAGATGCGCTGGGGCTGCCGGTGGCGCTCTCGGTGGCGGTGGAGGTCGCCTCGGGGGTTTCGGTCGCTTCCTTCGTTGCCTCGCTGGTTGCTTCCTTCGCGGCGTTCTGCGCGTTCAGGAGCTTGAAGCCGTCCTCGGCGTTGGTGCCCACGGCGATGGTGTAGGTCGCCTCGGAGCTGACCGGGGTGCCGTCGGCAAGGGTTGCGGTGGCGCGGAACGTCAGCTGGTAGATGCCGGCGCGGGTGAATGCCCAGCTGAGGTGCTCGTGGCCGCCAGAGGTGATGGTGTGCGGTGCGAGCTTGTCGTTGGTGCTGAAGACGCGCGGGTTGTCGCGACCGGATTCGGTGAAGACTTCGGCGCGGCCGCCTTCGGGTACGCTGCTACGCACGAGTTCAAGGTTGATGGTGTTGTCCTTGAGCGCGCCGGGGCGGATTCCTTCCGCACCGAGGCCGGGGTAGAGCAGGCCGCGGGTGCGGGTGGAGGGAATGTAGAAGATGTCGGTGCCTTCGGGGGCAATGTAGTCGTAGCCTGCTACGACGTTGGTGTGTGCATCCTCGACGTCGGGCAGGTGGAAGACGGTGCGGGCGGGGTTGAAGCGTCCCTGCTGGCCGGGGCCGGTGTCTGCGAGGGTGGCGAGGGTGAACTGGTTGCCGTCGAGGAATGCGTTGAGCATTTCGGTGTGTACGCCCGCGATGACGTAGTCACCTTCGTAGTTGACGTAGGCGCGCGACTCGGTACCTGCCTGGGTGCCGGTCTGGTTTTCCTGTGCCTGTGCGGCGGTGAAGGTGCCGACCTGGGGGAGGGCGAGGGGTGCCCCGAGTGCGAGGGTGCATCCGAGGGTGGTTGCGCTGAGTAGGCTCAGGGGTTTGGTGCGTCCTTGCATGGTGGCTCCTTGGATGACTGCTCGTTGGCTGGCGCGTTGCCCGGTGTTTTCGGGGCCCGTTGCTTTCGGGGCTTGCCCGATGCTGGGTCCGGCGGCCTGTTGCCGGTTTCCCTCTTGGGTTCGGGGTGCGCTCTGCCGTGTTTTTCTCTTTGTGGATGTACGTGGTGTGCGTTTTTGGGCGCGCCTCGGCGCACACGTGTTTCTGAGAATCACTATACTCACTTAGGTTCTAAATGACAATTATTTGCAAAAGAGCTACCCTAGGAAATAGAAAAATGAGAAAGGTTGTCATGAGCTCTCAGAAGCAGACCCAACGACGGGTCACCACACACACCCCCGCACTCTTCATCCCCGGCGGCAAGCCTGCCCTCCGCCGCGCCGCCGCATTCCTCTCCGCCGCAGCGCTGCTCGCGCTCGCCGGCGCTGCCCCCTCCCTGCCCGCCGCAGCAGGCCCCGACGACGGCAAAATCGTCACCACCAAGGGCCACGTTGACGCCCCCAAGGCATACTGGGACGAGCAGAACGGCACCTTCGTCCTCATGAACGAGGCGAACCCCTACAAGACCGGCGCAGACACCTACGAACTGGACAAGACCGTCAACTGGGTCGGCAAGGGCTACAGCACCAGGGACGGCAAGTCGCAGTACACCATGACCCTGGGCGACTCGCCCTCCCTGGCGTTCCTCGGCGAACCCGGCCAGACCCTCTACATGGCACCGCACCTGACCTACGGCAACCAGGACCCCATCTGGGCTGGCCTGGGCGCATCCACGAAGGTCCCCACTGAGCGTTTCCGTGATGGTGTGTTCGCCACTGACATTCTCTCCGTTGAGGGTCCCGGCCGCATGGAGCTCTTCCGCTACAACCCGGATGATGCCCCCGCTGACGTGTACCGCATGCTCTCCAGCAGCTCGAACGGTTGGCACTCCTGGCTGCTCGATAAGGGTAGCCACACGCACAACACCACGACCTTCACCCGCCCCGGCCGCTACGTGGTCACCTACCGCACCGTGGCGCGCTCCACCGACGGCCGCATCATCAGCTCCAAGCCGTCGAAGCTGGTCTGGCAGGTGGGCGGCATGCAGCCTGTGCTCGGTGACGGTACCCCCACCGCCGTGCCCACGGTCGACCGCTACAATGCGGCACCCGTCGGTGACCTGGACGCCGCAAAGTACGTGCTGTCCGTAGCACCGCACCGCCTGGACGCCGACCCGGCTAAGAACAAGGACGCTGACGACAAGCTCAGCGACATCACCTTCACCGCCGCGAATAAGAACCTCAAGGGCACCCTGACCCTGTACAACAACGGCTACTTCCTGACTGACCTGCCGGTCGTGAACGGTACCGCCACCTGGTCTGAAATGCTCGGTAGCGAGGGCTCCCAGCTGCAGGCGGTCTTCACCCCCGACACCTCCGACGCGAACAGCGCGGAGGCGTCCCGCTGGATCTCGCACAAGCTCACCTACGAACCCGGCCGCGCTGAGAGTGTGTACAGCGACGACGGTAACGGCTCCTGGCCCGAAGAAATCCCGGATCAGGCGAACACCGTACTCAGCACCCAGCAGTACACGCCGACCAGCATGGACTACGACGTGACCGTCACCCCGAACGGCAATGGCTTCAGCACCGTTGAGGTCCGCTTCAAGGACCCGAAGGTGCGCGGCTTCATGCGCGGCGGCTTCTACGCCCAAGATGACCCGGTCTACCCGTACCTCGACCTGGAAGGCTCCGTCGAGGATGGCGTGGCGCGCTTTACCTTCCGTGACGAGTCGTTCTACAAGGGCACGGCTCTGCGCGTGAAGATGCTGACCCACCCGGATATGAACGCTTCCGCCTCCACCACTGAGGTTGCGGCGAATTACGAGCCGGGCACAAAGTACACCGCGCACGGCGCGCTGGCTCCCGATAGCGCACCCATTAGCGATGCGCCGAAGCCTGCTCCGGTGGATCCGTCGCCGAGCGCTGAGCCTACCGTCGCGCCCTCTGCCGAGCCTTCTGCTGAACCGAGCGAGGCTCCTTCCGAGGCTCCGACTGTTGAGCCCAGCACCGTTCCGTCGGTGTCCCCCAGCGAGGTTCCGACCGTGCCTGCGGTGCCGACCGCCTCCGCAGAACCGAGCGTACCTGCTCCGGCGCCCTCCACTCCGGCGCCCGCGAACCCGACCCCGAGCGCACCTGCTCCGACTAGCCCGGCACCGTCTGCGCAGCCGTCCACCCCCGGAACCCCCGGTAACCAGTGCGTGCCCGGCCAGATTGACGGCCGCACCAAGATTTCGCACGGCCACCTGGACATCCAGGCGACCCTGAAGGACCGCCAGCTGTCCGTGGGTCTGCGTGATGACAGCGGCATCATTGACGCTGATTCGACCGTGCGCCCGCTCGATTCGGTCGTGTGGACTGTCAGCGAGAACGCCCGCCGTGTGCGCACTGAACGTATGGCTGACGAGAAGCTGAACTTCATGGGCCCGGTCGGCACCGCCTTCTATGGCCTGCCGCAGACCCAGCAGAGCGGCCTGCCCTGGCCCGGCTACAACACGCAGGACATTGACTACTCGCAGCTGCGCGGTCCGGTGCGCCTGCACGTGGTGCCGAAGGTCATGCCTGAGGGTGCACGCTTCGGCATGTTCACTGAGTCGCTGAATGGTGCGGATGTGCTGCTGGATTCGACGATCGGCAAGACCACGATCGACATTGATTACGCGACGCACGCGCACGCGAACTGGGTGTTCTCTGAGCCTGGCCAGTACATGTTTGACGTGCACTATTCTGCGACTTTGGCTGATGGTACTGAGGTGAATAGCCCGGTGCAGCAGCTTGCGGTTGCTGTGGGTAAGAAGGCGTCGGATGCGTGCTCGTTTGAGACTGCCGTGCCGAAGGACCCGAATGCTGCGTCGGATGACTTTAGCGGTGTGCGCCGTGTGGATTCGGCAACCCCGGGCGGTGCTGGCGGTAATGCTGGTTCCGGTCAGGCTGGCCAGTCGGGTCAGTCCGGTGCCGCGCAGTCTGGTCAGGCTGGTGCTTCTGGCGCTGCCGGTGACGTGAATGCGCAGGGCTCCTCTGATGGTTCGGCCGATGGTTCGGCTGGCGGCGTGTACCCGGGCGGTGTCTCCGGCGGTGGTACCGGTGGCGGCTCCCTGGGCCAGTCCGGTGTGTCTGCTTCTTCTGGTGGCGCTAGCTCCCAGCAGGGCGGCCTGGCGCGTACTGGTTTTGGTGCGGTGTCTGTGGCTGTGGGCGGTGCGCTGGTGTTGGGTGCGGGTACTGTGATGGTGCTGCGTTCCCGCCGCCGCGCCTCCTAACGTTTGCCGCGTGAGGACACGCTGATACGGTGAAGCCCCCGTGGCTGAGAGGATGACTCTCGGCCGCGGGGGCTTTATTTTTAGTTTATGAGGTTGTTATTCTTTGATTTCTTCAAAGCGGGTTGTATCAAAATCTCGTTCCTTTTTTAAAGATGAGTTTGCGACATGGAATAGGTATTTTTTGCCAGGCTCGACGGTCTCAATATACTCGGGAATCTTGCGACCTTCCGGAGGAACAATCATTGTGAGAGTACCGCATTCTTCTGTCTCAAAAATACCTTTGGGTCTAGTATCATTCATACCGCTTACTGTTCCGCCAATCTCTCTTGTATATGCCTTAGTTACGGTGCAGGTGGCGGTGATGCCGTCGCTGTCATCACGTGAGTATTTAGGGAAAACGAAGAACATGTACCAAAGATGATGAATGAAATAATGAGTGCCACTCTTTGGCGGCGTTTGTAATTAATTTCCATTAACTGCCTCATTTCTTGATAGATTTACATATCGACGTCAGCAAGGCCAGTAACCTTCTCACGGCCCCTGAAATAAGGAATGGTCATATAGCCATTGTCCAGCTTGTCTACCTGAGCTACATCAGTGGGATTATTCATGTCAGGCCAACGTTCTTGCTCAATCCTGAACCGCACAATCGCCATGAGCCGGTAATTCTTGTGAGTCATGGGACCAAAAGCAGCAATCTGCTCACCTGATCGGGTGTAAAACCCCACCATATCCTGGTCTTCAATATTCAGCGTTTCGTAATACACGATGCTGTCTATCGCGTTAATAGGGTAGCGGGTTGGGTTGGCTGACCAGACGCGTTGCTCAATACCCTCGGGGGAGAGCTTCACGTAAGCGACAAAAACATAGCGGGCATAAAGATAGCAGAAAAATACAAAAATAATATTTACTGTATTCGCCCAGATATTCACATTTTCACTTTGAATATTCGCTATAAAAGCAAGACAAGGGAACATCGGAATGAACAGGCAGAGTAACGTCTCGGCGCGAGTTACTCGCTTAATATAAATTCCCTGTGCTTCTTTTTTCTTATCTTGGCGTCGATTAATCTCATACCTAATAATGATGTAGACAGTAGAGATAACGGACAGCGCGAAAATAATTCCGGAGAAAATAATAAAGAAAATACGCATATTATTTGCCCTCCGTAGCGGTTTGCTCTTCGTCGTCTTCCTTCTCAGGAATGGTGATACCCACGGTGACGTACTTCTTCACCGACCACGCATTCATCGCTACCGAGGCAGCAAAGAACAGTGCAGGCAGCAACTCCAGACGTACCAGCGAATAGCCCACATACCCGAGCGCAATACACCCAGCCAGGCCAGCCACGCCAATACACACGGCACGCAGGGTACGGTACCCCTCAGACCCCTCCTCAAAGCGGGTGCTCTGCAGGTAGAAGAGGCCTTCACGCACAACACGCAGGAACCCAGGGGCCAGGAAAAGCGCAACCGCCAGAGCCGCCGGATCATAGCCTGCAGTCATGAAACTGGTCAGAGGAACCACGAGGCACAGAACCGTGAAAATAGCTGCCGCGACAACGCCCACACGGGTTGAGAGCCTATTCATCTGCTCCATGCGCAGCAGGTCAGGAATCTCATCATTAGGCTCGATGCGGTAGATGAGGAAGGCGACGATGATTAGCCCGCCAACCATGTACCAGGAAGCAAAGTTCGTCTCAGGGGTCCACGGAGCCGGGTCCCCCTGGAGTACACCGAAAGCCGTCAGAACCGTCAGAACAATCAAGCCCACCGCGTTGATGGAGTAAACGAAAATAAAGAAGCGGTGGAAGAGGCCTCCGGTCGCTTTATAGCCAATATTTTCAGCGTTAATCATATCTATGTAAGCAAGATTCAGAGGGCTTAAAACGAAGAACAGCGCACCCCAAGGCCATACCCCAATAACGGCCATCACTAGAGATGCAAGAGCTATGAAGCTAAAGCAGAACCACAGGAAGATTAGCCATAGGATTCTGAAGGTTTCAGAGATAGCGTTCATGCTATTTCCCTTTCAACTATTTGGACTCTGCCGCGGCGCGGTCGAGGATGCGCTGCAGGTGCTCCGGAATCTGTCGGTACTCCCCAGCCTCGGGGGAACCAATCTCATACTTGCGGGCGTAACAGATGACCTTGATCAGGGCGTCCATGTCCTCGTAATCACCGAACTCTACGAAGAGCTCAGGGATATACTTGGGCGGCCAAACGCCGTAGCGTTCACGGAAAAGAATCATGTGGTAGATATAGGTGGCATCAAAGAAGACCGGGCTAAACGCCAGACGACGCCTCCCCATCTGGCTACTGCTAATTACGAAGTAGCCGCCTTTTCCATTAGCTTGCATATGGATTTTCGTGATGCTGCTGTAGTCGAACTCGCGGGTTTTGAACCGCCAGTTTCGCCACTTCACGGAGGTCTCATTCTGCTGGATGTAGAAGGAATTGGTGTGAATAGCTAAGAACCAGAAGAACGAACCAATAATATTCATGAAAATAAATGCAGGAATATAATCAACGGGATTCTCGGCTGGAAAAGTTAGAGGAAGTAAAATGCACACCAGCAGCACGAAAGAATCTGCAGCTAGTACAGCCAGCAGTGGCTTTTTCTGCCGCTGTCCCAGAGGAATGTAGCCTTTGGGGCGGTTGAGTCCTATTGAGCCGTTGGTGACGGTTTCGGCAAGAAATTTTCTGAGCATGAAATGTCCTAGTGTGGTGGTTGGTTACATGCAAACGTCGGCAAGGTCGGTAACCTTCCCCAAATTCTCAAAGTAGCGCATCGTCTTCCCGGCACAATCTAAACGGTTCACCTGAGCCACATCATCCGGGTTGTCCATGTCAGGCCAACGCTCGTTCTCAATCCTGAACCGTACAATCGCCATGAGCCGGTAATTTTTATAAGGCAACGGGCTAAACAGGGCAATCTGGGTGCCTGATTTAGCGTAGAACCCCACCATATCGTCGTCTTCATAATTCGATGCTTTGTAGAACACGACGCGGTTGATCGCGTTGAAAGGGTAGCGGGTCGGGTTGGAGAACCAGATGCGCTGCTCGATACCCTCGGCGGAAGTCTTCACGTAGGCGACATGCACATACCGCAAGTATGCAGCAAATGGTACTGATACTAACAAGGCCGTTATGTCAATCGTTATCCTTGCTGACTCAGGGTCAAAAAATATATGACCTGCAAACATAAGGCACGGAAAAACGGGGGTAAATATCGTAATGAGAAGAGCTTCGATCCGAGTAACCCGTCGGATATAAATACCCTCACGTAGCCGTTGTTTATCTTTCCAGCGCTGCACCTCGTAATTGATGATGACGTAGAATGTCGCAACTGTTGTGAATGCGGCAAAGATACCCCAAAAGATAATCAGGAAAGTGCGCATGGTGGGATCTCGTTTCGTGTGGTTGGTGAATAGGAAGAGCACGCACCCCCACCCAAACTAGGCGGCGGTGCCTACGTGCTGAGGGTGCCGAGTTCTTAGGGCGCTGAGGGGCGTATGAGCCCCGAAAGCCCCGGGGGCAGCGCGGGGGTGAGCCGCGCATCCCCGGGAGCCTTCAGCCCACAAACCGGCAGGCTACATGTCGACGTCGGCAAGACCCGAAATCTCTTGATTATTCATGAAATACGGAATGACTTCAGCACGGTTATCCAGCTGGTTTACCTTATCCACGTCAGCCGGATTATCCAGCTCAGGCCAGCGACCATACTTAATCCTGAACCGGGTAATGACCAAGAGATAGTACTCGTCATAATTCGGGTTCAACGGGTTAATACGCGCACGCGACTTAGTGAGGAACCACATCCGGCTTGGGGTATCTTCATCCTTGGACTCGCTATAAACAACGCTATCAATCGCGCCGATAGGGCAGATCCTCGACCCGCGAACGGGGGTGTGCATATTAATACCCTCAGAAGAAATCTTCATGTACGTGGCGTTGACGTGCCACAGGTAGAACAAGAGGAAAGCAGTCATGAAGATGCAGATACCCTCGGTATAGGGGTTAGTCTCAGGGCCATTGAGCGACAAAAAATAGCGGATAATCGGGAAGCCCGGGATAAAGACAATAATGTACGCCAGCAGCCCTTGCAGACGACTAATGTAGATGCCTTCACGCTTCTTCTTCTCGTCACGGCGTCGATTGATGATGTAAGCGGCAAGGGTGAGAATCGTGAAAATAGTTGTGATGATGGAGCATACGCCCCAAAAGGTAATAGCAGATTCTTGAGACATCATTTAGCTATTCGCTCCTTCAATCAGGTAGGAGTCGGTGATGGTAGTGGAGTGCGCATCGAGGATGCGCTGCAGATACTCCGGGGTGTACTCGCTGCCAGATGCTGAAGCACCCACGGAGGATACGGTTGAGGGGCGCTCGCAGGCACGGCGACTGCCGCGTGAACGAACGCCCCCTCCACCAGCGACGGCTAATCATGGAACCAAATAAACCGGTTTACTTATCCATCTCGTAGACCCAGCCGCCCGCGTTGCAGTAACGCTTACCGTCCTTCTCAATGATGTAGTAGCCGGGCTCGTGGTTCTCGCACTTCTGGATAACCTCACGGGCCTCTCGGTTAGACTTCTCAAGGTTCGCCGCACGAATCTGGAAGAAAGCAAACGTAGCAATGTACGCCACCAGAACCAGTGCAAGAGCAGCGATCGCCATGCCCTTACCCTTGCCGGTGCCGTTCTTAACCATGACCAGAGCGATCACGGCGAAAATAATGGTCGGGATGGTCAGGAACGAACCAATGACAAAGATGCCGGTCAGGGCGGAAATAATGCCCAAGACCAGTGCGGTTACTGCCGCCCACTTCTTTTTCGGTGCCTCCACGGGTGCGCCGTATGCGGGCTGTACGGCGGGTGCCTGCTGGGTGAACTGCGGCTGCTGCGGTGCAGCCGGCTGCGGGGTGTTTTCAGACATGAAAGTCCTCGTTTCGTATGTGGTTGGTGATTCTAATGATAAGGTGCCACCCCCAGTGGGTTGGCATTTCCTAAGGATACCGTAGCGGGAGAAATCCCTTGATGAGAGTAGATAAATGTATATGCACGCACTGTTGTGCAATGTCTACTATGAGAAATTTTTCTCACAACAGGGTGTGGAGGATGCGCTTTGCCGCGAAATAGTGTAATGTTCGGAGTGGTGCAAAGCACTAACGGTGCGTATTTGATATTCGCGTATCTAATGCACATCTTCCGGCAACTCAACGACGAAAGAGGAACATCGTGTCCGATCGCGTACTCTCATCGCAGGCAGCCAAGGATGCCATTACTGCTCTCCAGAACATCATCAATGGCGGTCTGCAGAACGAAATCAACAACCTCAACCAGCAGGGTAACCAGCTGAAGGACCCCAACAACTGGGACGGCCCCCTGGCTGAGCGTTTCCGCAATGACACCTGGCCCGGCGTAGAAAACACCCTGCGTAACCTGACTCAGGAACTGACTGACCTGCGCGAGCAGCTCAACCAGATTTCTACCGATATCTTCCAGGCAGGTGGCGGCTCCTAAGCCTTCCCTGGTAAACGCCGTTTACCGCCCCGCTCCCCGGCTACGGGGCGGTGAGCGGTAGGCGGCGTTTTCTGTTATTCGGTTATACCCACGTTGTTTTCCAGACATGGTGTACATGTCTGTCTACATCTGTTTAATCACCACACTTCCGTACTAACCACATTGAAAGACAACAGAGCATGAATCTGAATACTGAAAAAGTCAAGTACGATGATGCTACGTCGGATGCCCTTGCCAATGCCTGCCGCACCGTCGCGCAGAATATTGATAATGCATTACCCCCTCTTAAGAACTCACTGACAACGGCTCTGGAGGAGTTTAGAGGTCACTACGCCGATGTTGCGGCGGCAAATATTGATACCACCATTAGCGATGGTCGTGATATCGCCAGCATCTTCCGTCAACTGGCTGATGTGGTGGATCGCCTCAAAGAGTCAGCTCATAAGGAAAATGAGAACCGCGACCTTATGTACCACTATGAGCATGACCTGGGTGGTTTCCGTAAATGGTGGGTTGAAACATTCGGAGGTGAACCGCCTAAGCCGACATCGTATAAGCCGGATACCTCGATTGACACCACATCGCTAGGTCATCGTGAGAGCACTGAGACCCGCTCAGGGAGTATGACTGTTTCTTCAGCGCGCCCTTCGACCGTGCGCTCTCTCTCTAATACTTTGGCGAACCTTGGTACTAGCCTTGATGCTGAGCCTGGCAAGCTGCGTAACCTTTCCACAGAGTTTATGGTTAAGTGCCAGTGGGGCTCCGTCGATGCTGAAAATCTCATCAGCACGTTTGAAGCATGGAATAAGTCGAACGCCAACGATAAGACCTGGCTGGGTATCGTAGCCGATACTTTTGAGAAGTACGGTAGCTCGAGCCAGGTTATTACCGTTGCCAATTCGACTCTGGAAGGTGCAATCAGCGCAGCTGGTGTTAGTACTGAGCGCCACGATTTGGAAGTTCCAACGCCGGCTGTAGTAGGAATGTCCACCACAAGCGGTTATGTGAATGACCCCGTGAACGTTGCAACCGGTAACTTCATTGAAGAAGAGACCGATATGGCGTTTGCTGGTGTGGTTTCTGCTTGTTCTGTAACTCGTATGTACAACAGTGTGGCTGTTTTTGGTCAGCACGCTGTATCCGGTGTGTTCGGTGCTGGCTGGTCTTCGAATATTGAGAGCCGTGTGCAGCTGAACGTTGAGAATGCTGTCTGGACTATGGCTGACGGTCGTGAGGTTACTTTCGACCGAATGATTCGTGAGGACGGCACCCACGGTTACGCTCGTGCTCCGCGTGAAGCGTGGTGGCTTGAAGAACTGCCCCTTACCCAGCTGATGGGTGAAGAGGGTTCTATTGCTGACCCCTCCCTGCGCTATATTTTGCACGCTACGGACTATGACGCCTCGTCCCTGCTGCGTATCTCTGACAACTCTGGAACCCAGCACATTTTCAGCCTCACCGGTGTTTACCTGGGTATGAGCGCTGGGGCAGGTACTGCTGTCGCATACCTGCGCGATGAAGAGGGTCGTGTTCGCGCTATCGTGCATCAGCGCGGTGCACGTATCAACGTGGAGTACACCGAAGGCGGCCTTGTCGGCGCTATTCATTCTTCTCGTGGGCAGTCGGTGCGTTACGAGTACGTCACCCTTGACGGTCGTACTCACCTGTGTGCTGTGCACGGTGACGCTGGTACCCGCCGTTATGAACATGACGCTGCCGGCCTGATTCACCGCGTGGTGGCTAGTACCGGCACTGTTGAGGTGACGAATTACTACGACCCTGCCGGCCGTATTACCGAACAGGACACCGAATACGGTCGTCGTGTTCGCTACCGCTACCTGCCGAATGGCATCACTGACGTTTCTAACGAAGACGCCTCCTACACGAACCTGTGGGTCAATGACCAGTACGCACGTCTGACCGCCATTGTTGATGCGGAAGGTGGGCGTACTAGCTATGCCTACGATGACTTTGGCAACCGCGTGAGCGTGGTGGACCGCGATGGTTCCCGTACTACTCGCTACAGCGATGAGCGTGGTCGTATTATTCGCGAGGTCACCGATGAGGGCACTGAAACCCTCTTTGCTTATGACGAGCATGACCGCGTAGTCTCCGTGGCAATGAGCGCTATTGAGACGGATCCGCGCGCTCGCCGTGCCGCCCGTCTGGCTCGTCGTGCCCGCCTGGAGGCTGAGGCTCAGGGCCGCGCCCTCGATGAGGCTACTTCGGGGCAGGAGTCTGCTCAGAGCCCTGCCGTAAGTCCGATGACTACGGTGACTTACGAGTACGCGAATGATTTTGAGCGTAACCCTTCTTCTATGACTGACGGCAACGGTCATGTGACCCGTTTTGAGTGGGCTGACGGCCTGCTGCAGCGTGTGGTGAGCCCTGAGGGTGTTACTGTCTCTTTGGAGTATGACGATTTTGGTCTGCTGACAGGTATTCGTAACGCTGAGCAGCAGCTGACCCGTTGTGAGTACTCTGCTGCGGGTCACCTGGTGAAGATTGTTTCTGCTCTTGGGCTGGAGACTGAGTTCACCTATGATTCTGCCGGTCACATGGTGTGCCGTCAGGACCCGGATGGCTCCCGCTGGCGTTTTGAGTACGCTGCTGGTGGTCGCCTGGTGGCATCGGTGGATCCCGCTGGTGCCCGTACCGAGTACGAATACGGTCCGAGCGGCGATATTGTTGCCGTGGTCGACCCGCTGGGCCGCCGTATGGAGCGTTCCTTTGACACGAATGGCAATATTGACCGCATTACCCTGCCGGGTGGCGCGCAGTTCAACTACGCCTACGATGGTTTGATGCGCCTGGTTCGCACCATTGACCCCGCCGGTGGCGTGTGGACTCGCGAGTATGATGCCGCAAGCACTCTGACTGCGTTGATTGACCCGACCGGTGTGAGTGTACGTACTTCTGTTGATTCCTCGCGTAAGACTTTCACCACTAACGATGGTGTTGACCGCGTGCGTATCTCGTGCGACCACCTGGGCCGCCCGGTGCGTACCGAAGTTCTCTCCGAGGATTCTGGTCCGCAGGTTAGCGCAGATGCTGACGACCCGACTGTCTCCACGATGGTTTATGACGGTGCGGGTAACCCCGTGCAGGTTCTGGATGCTGAGGGTGGTCTGAGCCGCTACGAGTACAACGGTTCGAACCAGATGGTACGCATGATTTCCCCCGCGGGTCGTGTGACCGAGTACAGCTACGATGCGTGCGGTCGACTGGCTACAACCTATGAGGCTGCCGGTACTGCTGAGCAGTCTGTGACTCGTTACGAGTACGATGCTGATTCCCGACTGATTCGCCAGGTGTACGGTGACGGTTCTGAGGCACGCGTTCGCTATGACGCGTGCGGTCGTGTGCTGTCTATTACCGGTTCCGGTGTGGCTTCTCCGGTGTTCTACACCTGGGATTCTTGTGGTCGCGTGAAGAGCATCCGCGATAACAAGTGGGGTACTCGTTCGTTCACCTATGATGCCGCTTCCCAGGTGGTTGCGGTGACTAATGGTGCCGGTGGCGTGACCCATTACCGCTATGACGAGGCGGGTAACGTTACCTCCGTGATGGACCCTGCCGGTCGCATTACTAGCTACGAGTATGACCTGATGGGTAATGTCCTGGCGGCGACCAATCCGTTGGGTGCGCGCACTACCTCTACCTATGATGCTGCCGGTCGTCTGCTGACCAGCACTGACGGTAATGGTGCTGTACATTCCTTCGGCTATGACCGTGACGGTGTTCCCTGTTCCCATTCGGTGAATGGTTCTCTGCTGTACCGTATGGAGCGTGATTCTGCGCGCCGTACGATGACGACTTATGATCACGCGGGCGTTGATGCGTTTGGTGCTCCCGTGGTGA
>NZ_KV811586.1:59314-59974 GCF_001813145.1 Rothia sp. HMSC066G02
TCGAGCGCTTATGCGTATGATGCTGCTGGCCGTATGGTCAAGCAGACTGACATTACCGCGTACCGTCTGGATGGAACCGCCGTTACTTCTGAGTCTCGTGTGGAGTCTTCCTTCGAGTACAACGCGGTAGATGCGCTGGTGCGTGCGCAGGTGTCTGATTTGGCGGGTACTTGGGTTCGTGAGTTTGGTTACCGTGGCGCGCACATGAGCTCTGTGACCGAGCAGCCCGCTGTGGCAGACTCTTCTGAGGCTCTGCACACTGAGATTATTCGTGATGATTTGGGTCGTATTAGCGGTGTGGATTCGCCCGCTGGTCTGGTCATGTACACCTACACTGACGCCCAGATGCTCTCTTCTGCCGTTCGCGGTACCGAGACTCTGCGTTGGGCCTATGATGCTGCTGGTGCGCTGGTGCGTGTTGAGTACTTTGATAGCGCTCAGCCTGAGAATGCTTGGGTGAAGGTGCTGGTTACTGATGAGGGTGCCCGTGTTCGTGCAGTGTGCGTCTACGGTGTGCAGGATGAGGCGAAGGCTGGCTCCCGGTCGGCTGAGTTTGCCTCTGCTGTTGAGGATGCTCAGGTGTGGCTTCCGCAGTGCCCGGAATCCGTGGAAGTTGAGGGCGTCACTCTGGTGCCGGTCTCGACGAGCGTGTTCTCTTAT
>NZ_KV811586.1:60074-62674 GCF_001813145.1 Rothia sp. HMSC066G02
CGTGTGCTTGCTGCCGGTGGTGCGCCTGCTGGTGCACCCGAGTTTGGCGTACCCTCAACCGGTGCTCGCGCTAATGCTGGTGCCGGTGCTGGTTCTGTGGCTGGTTTTGATGCTTCGGTGATGCACCCGCTGGTGTGGGACGAGAATTCGTTCGTTCCGCGTGTGCTGGGTGTGGGCGGCTCGTCGATGCCTTCTGTGGGTTCGCTGGTTCCTGGTGCTGGTTCTGGTGCTGGCCTGTTGGATCCGTATGGTTGGGCTTCTTTGGGTGTTGCTGCCCCTGCTGTGCCGTCTGCTCAGGGCGCTTCTGCTACTGGTGGTGCGCCTGTGTTGCCGGATTCGCTGGTTGGTGTTTCTGCGGCTTCGGGCCTGGTGCTGGGTGCTTCTGGTTTTGAGGTGTTGGGTGCTCGCGTGGTGGATTCGCGTGTGGGCCGTTTTACCGCGCCTGATCCTTTGGCTGCGCCTGTGGGTGCTGGTTGGGGTGCTGACCCGTTCTCGTTGGTGGGTGGTAATCCGGTTTCTTTGGTGGATCCGTGGGGTTTGTCGCCGGTGTCGGTGGAGGACTTCAATAAGTATCGTGAGCAGAAAGCATCTTCTGGTATTACCGGTTGGGTCAAGAGGACAGCTTTAGGTGTCGCAAATAAAGCTAGCGAAATCTGGCAGGATGCAAAGGATCTGTGGGGTAAGGTAAAGGCGGAAGCGAAGGCTGCCTGGAACGATCCCAAGAAATGGCTATGGGAGAATAAAGCATATATTGGCGGTGCCTTCTTGTTTGGTGCTGGAATGCTTATAGGTACTCTATCTGTTGCTGGTGGTCCTCTTACTATGGTCCTGGTAGGTGGCTTGGCTGGGGCGGTTTCTAGTGCCGGCATGTCTATGATGACTCAAAAGGCACAGAAGGGATCTGTGGACATGGGGGAGATGCTGAAGGACGCAGCGATTGGTGCCGTAGTTGGTGGTATTACCGGTGGTATTGGTGGTCGTATCGTGGCTAGTGCTAAGAATATCGCCGGGGTGGTTACGAAACCTAAGCCGTCGGCGGAGTTCGTAGCCCGAGTGACTGATTGGAAGTGGGCAAATAACCTGATCCGTAAGGCTGTCGACTATAAGCCTTGGACCAGCTTGAAGGGAACCTCAGGGGTTGCCGATGATGTAGCCATGATGGCTCCTGCACGTGAAACTAAGGAGTTCTTTTCGAAGCAGGTCGCACGACTCATGGCACCGGGTCAGCATAAGGCAATATTTTCTTCCGGTTGGTGGCACAATCAGGCTGTAACGCAGCTAACCACTTCGCAACCGCTTAAGCATACTGTTAAGTATGCAGTGAAACATACGGTAAATAATTTTGTGCCTGCATTGTCTGCTGGGGTAACGTCATTCCGACATCAAGTCGAGGAGGATTCACACAACCAGGAAAATGGGAATGGGTAAATGAAAGGAGTAGGGTGCGTATTTTCTTTGAAACCTTAAGAGTGCTGTGGCTTATTTGCCTCTGGTTCGCCTTTATCTTCATGGCCCTTGCATCACTAGGGATGAGTGTTATTGACGTTTGGCCGTGGGGCGCGATGTTCTTCGTTGCAGGTCCTATAGGCCTCTCAGCCATAGATACGGTGCGTAGTAAAAGCTACGGCTATGAAGCAAATGGCGGTCTCTTCCACCACTTCTTTATCTTCGTTCACTCCATCAGCGCAGTGGGCTTGATTGTACTGACGGTTCTAACCGCTTTTGGGGTACTGCGCACTGCGGATGCAATGCTGTGGACCCCTGAGACGAACTTCGCTTCCTGGTACATGGTTGGCGGGCTAATCATCGCCTTCGTCCTCATCCAGCGCATCGAGCCTAATGACGATATTCCTGACCTGCAGCGCATGGAACAGATGAATAGGTACTCAACCCGAGTGGGCGTTATATCAGCGGCTATTTTCACGGTTCTGTGCCTTGTGGTTCCCCTGACCAGTTTCATGACCTCAGGTTACGATCCGGCGGCTCTGGCGGTTGCACTCTTCCTGACCCCGGGGTTCCTGCGTGTTGTGCGCGAGGGTCTCTTCTACCTGCAGAGCACTCGCTTTGAGGAGGGAACCGAGGGGTACCGTACCCTGCGTGCCGTGTGCGTCGGCGTGGCTGGTTTGGCGGGGTGTATTGCGCTCGGATACCTGGGCTATTCGCTGGTTCGTCTGGAGTTGCTGCCTGCGCTGTTCTTTGCTGCCTCGGTAGCGATGAATGGGTGGTCGGTGAAGAAGTACGTCACCGTGGGCATCACCATTCCTGAGAAGGAAGATGATGAAGCCCCCAAGACCATAGCTGACTAAATAGAATATGCAAGAAGCCCCTGGGCTGAGAGACCATCTCTCAGCCTAGGGGCCTTCTGCATGCCCTCGGCGGCTCACCTGAGCACCACCACCACCCGTTGGTGAATGGTCGCCTGGTCTTGACCCGGGCCTTGCGCCTAGTTATCCTTCTGGTCGGTTAGCCCGTAGAGCATCATGTTGCTCTATATTTCCGCCTATCAGAGCTTTTTATCTGCATAGAGTATTCTTGGGGAAGGTATGCCACCTGCGGGTGGCGTGCTTCCGGATATTCACCAACCACACGAAACGAGAACC
>NZ_KV811586.1:62774-63129 GCF_001813145.1 Rothia sp. HMSC066G02
GGATATTCACCAACCACACGAAACGAGAACCCGCCATGCGCACTTTCCTCACTGTCTTCTGGGGTGTTGATGCGTTTGGCGCGCTGGTGCGTGTTGAGTACTTTGATAGCGCTCAGCCTGAGAATGCTTGGGTGAAGGTGCTGGTCACTGATGAGGGTGCCCGCGTTCGCGCAGTATGCCTCTACGGTGTGCAGGATGAGGCTAAGGCTGATTCCCAGTCGGCTGAGTTTGCCTCTGCTGTTGAGGATGCTCAGGCGTGGCTTCCGCAGTGCCCGGATTCCGTGGAGGTTGAGGGCGTCACTTTGGTGCCGGTTTCGACGAGTGTGTTCTCGTATGACGGTAATGATTCGCGTCT
>NZ_KV811586.1:63229-63744 GCF_001813145.1 Rothia sp. HMSC066G02
CGTGTGCTTGCTGCCGGTGGTGCGCCTGCTGGGGTACCTGAGTTTGGTGTGCCCTCAACCGGTGCTGGTGTTGGTTCTGCGGCTGGTTTTGATGCTTCGGTGATGCACCCGTTGGTGTGGGATGAGAATTCGTTTGTTCCGCGTGTGCTGGGTGTGGGTGGTTCGTCGATGCCTTCTGTGGGTTCACTGGTTCCTGGTGCTGGTTCTGGTGCCGGTTTGCTGGATCCGTATGGTTGGGATTCTTTGGGTGTTGCTGCCCCTGCTGTGCCGTCTGCTCAGGGCGCTTCTGCTACTGGTGGTGCGCCTGTGTTGCCGGATTCGCTGGTTGGTGTTTCTGCGGCTTCGGGTGTGGTGCTGGGTTCTTCTGGTTTTGAGGTGTTGGGTGCCCGCGTGGTGGATTCGCGTGTGGGCCGTTTTACGGCGCCTGATCCTTTGGTTGCGCCTGTGGGTGCTGGTTGGGGTGCTGATCCGTTCTCGTTGGTTGGTGGTAATCCGGTTTCTTTGGTGGATCCGTG
>NZ_KV811586.1:63844-66935 GCF_001813145.1 Rothia sp. HMSC066G02
CCGGTTTCTTTGGTGGATCCGTGGGGTTTGTCACCTGTGTCGGTGGAGGATTTTGAGAAGTATCGCGAGTCCTGCGCTGATAGGGGCGTGAACGGCTGGCTGAATCGTAATGCGGATGCTATTCAGACCGCGTTAACGGTTGTAGGTGTGGTTGCATCTGTTGCTGGTCTAATTGTCGCAGGACCGGTAGCTCTTATCGTTGCAGGAGTTGTTGCTGGCGCTTCACTTGCGGCAGCTTCCTCAATCTCAAGTAACCGAGATGAGAATGGCCGTGTGAACTGGGGACGTGTTGGAATTGATGCGGCAATCGGTGGAGCTTTTGGCGCTATCGGCGGTGGTATTGCAGGACAGGGTCGTAATATGATGGTTGCCTTGGGCCGCACCAAAGCCGTTGGTGCTCTAGAACAAGCTATCACCGGTGGATGGTCGAAGGGTGCGAAGGTATTCGCGACCAGGGCGAGCGTGCATGCAATTCCCGAGGTCGCAGCCAACTTTGTGGGCGGCTTTGAGAACCTTGCCCATGATGCCGTGAACGGCAAGATTGGTGATAAGGGGCAGTATTCTATTCGTGAGCATGTGGTTTCTACCGTCAGCGGTGGCATCTTTGGAGGTTTGTCCAATGCTGCTCCTCGTGCACTCGCTGGTTCGTTAGCTAAAAAGGCATCTCCAACCCTCATTTCGACGATGGAAAAAACATATCAAAAAACATATGATAGTGCACTAAAAGCAAAGAATAAGATAACCCCTTATGTTCAAAAGATAAATAATGAAAAGATTACTAATGCATTTGATTTTACCTCTGAAAAAGTGAGTAACTTGATCAAAAAGAGTAAAGTTGATGAGCCGCGTCCTCTAATTCAGCGTGCTTTTGATACCTTAACTCCCGCTGTTTTGAAAACTAGCCAGGATCTCATTGATACTTGGGGAAAAAAGGGAGAAATAGGCCTAACCGACATAATTTGGAGTGGCACTAATGGTTTCAAAGCAGGTATTTCAGGGAGGAATAAGTATCATGAGGGATCTTCAGTAAAAGACCCGCGCACCATTGCACAGCTTGGCATGAGCCATGATACGAGTTTGTCTAGAATTACATATGTCCGTAACCCGGAAAAGAATAAAGCTCTACTGGAGAAGAAAGAGAAGGAATTGGATAAAATTATGCTTGAAGTAGGCCGAGATAATGTAGTTTCAAAGGGAAAGGATGAATTGAAAGACATGGCCTCTTATATTAAAGATCATCGAGAAGAAGTAGTTAATAACTCGGATAAATCTTTTTCCGAATTAATAGTTGATTACCAAAACTCTAAGGGTGAGAAGTAGGTATATAATGAATAGATTTATAGCTGAAACTGTAACTAATGGTTCGATTGGTTTAGTGCGACCCAAAGGCTATATTCCTCTGGGACAACGACAGAAAAAGCCGCTACTGGCTGTACTAGCTGCAGATTCTTTCGTGCTGCTGGTGTGCATTTTACTGCCTCTAACTTTTCCCACTGAGAGTCCTGTTGATTATATTCCTGCATTTATTTTCATGAATATTATCGGTTCGTTCTTCTGGTTCTTAGCTATTCACACTAATTCCTTCTACGTCCAGCAGAATGAGACTTCCGTGAAATGGCGGAATTGGCGGTTCAAGACCCGCGAGTTTGACTACAGCAGCATCACGAGAATCCATATGCAAGCTAATGGTAAAGGCGGTTACTTCGTGATTAGTAGCAGTCAGATGGGTAAGCGTCGCCTGGCTTTTAGCCCGGTCTTCTTTGACGCCACCTACATCTACCACATGATTCTTTTCCGTGAGCGCTACGGTGTTTGGCCGCCCAAGTACATCCCCGAACTCTTCGTAGAGTTCGGTGATTACGAGGAGATGGATACCCTTATCAAAATCCTCTGCTACGCCCGCAAGTATGAGATTGGCTCGCTTGTCGGTAGGGAGGGGTACCTGCCGATCCCGGAGCACCTGCAGCGCATCCTTGATGCCTCATCTAAATAACGTTATTTAGATGTAGCACCGCATAGAGAAAGCCTCTGGGCTGAGAGATTACCTCTCAGCCCAGAGGCTTTCTGCATACCAGGGTCAGCCAAGAAACTCGGGTGGATACGGGTCTAATCCCAGCTGCTGGTGGATGGTCGCCCAGTCTTCACCTAAACCTTGCGCCTAGTTATCCTTCTGGCTGGTTAGCCCATAGACCATCAAAGTACTCGACAATTCAACTTGTCAGAGCTTTCAAGCACATAGAGTATCCTTGGGGAAGGTACGCCACCTGCCGGTGGTGCACTTGCGGATATTCACCAACCACACGAAACGAGAACCCACCATGCGCACTTTGCTCATTATTTTCTGGGGCGTTGATGCGTTTGGTGCTCCCGTGGTGACCGTCGAGTCTTATGACCGTTTGGGTCGTCTGGTTCGTCAGCGCCGTGAGTTTGGTGCCCAGATTCCGGAGTCTTTCCGTACCGCGTACATGGACGAGACTGGCGGCTACGAGCTGTCCTACGCTTACGACGCTGATGGTCTGCGCACTGAGTTTGTGCACCCTCTGGGTTCGAGCGCTTATGCGTATGATGCTGCTGGCCGCATGGTCAAGCAGACTGACATCACCGCGTACCGTCTGGATGGAACCGCCGTTACCTCTGAGTCTCGTGTGGAGTCTTCTTTCGAGTACAACGCGGTAGATGCGCTGGTGCGTGCGCAGGTGTCTGATTTGGCGGGTACTTGGGTTCGTGAGTTTGGTTACCGTGGTGCGCACATGACCTCTGTGACCGAGCAGCCCGCTGAGGCAAACTTTTCTGAGGCTCTGCACACTGAGATTACTCGTGATGATTTGGGTCGTATTAGCGGTGTGGATTCGCCCGCTGGTCTGGTCATGTACACCTACACTGACGCCCAGATGCTCTCTTCTGCCGTTCGTGGTACGGAGACCCTGCGCTGGGCCTACGATGTTGCTGGTGCGCTGGTGCGTGTTGAGTACTTTGATAGCGCCCAGCCCGAGAATGCTTGGGTGAAGGTGCTGGTCACTGACGAGGGTGCCCGCGTTCGCGCAGTATGCGTCTATGGCGTGCAGGATGAGGCGAAGCCCGGCTCCCAGTC
>NZ_KV811586.1:67035-67774 GCF_001813145.1 Rothia sp. HMSC066G02
GAGTTTGCCTCTGCTGTTGAGGATGCTCAGGCATGGCTTCCGCAGTGCCCGGAGTCCGTGGAACTTGAAGGCGTCATCTTGGTGCCGGTCTCGACGAGCGTGTTCTCGTATGACGGTAATGATTCGCGTCTTCTGCAGGTTTCTTCGGATGGTTCTGGTTCGTCGTTGACCTATGGTGCGGCTGGGTTTGTGAGCTCGGTGGCGTCGTGGGGTTCTGCTGAGGATTCTGCTGTGTCCTTCTCGCTGCTGTGTGCTTCTACTGATGGTCGTGTGCTTGCCGCCGGTGGTGCGCCTGCTGGTGCACCTGAATTTGGCGTACCCTCAACCGGCGCTCGTACTAATGCTGGTTCTGTGGCTGGTTTTGATGCTTCGGTGATGCACCCGCTGGTGTGGGATGAGAATTCGTTTGTTCCGCGTGTGCTGGGTGTAGCTGGCTCGTCGATGCCTTCTGTGGGTTCGTTGGTTCCTGGTGCTGGTTCTGGTGCCGGTCTGTTGGATCCGTACGGTTGGGCTTCTTTGGGTGTTGTGGCGCCTGCTGTGCCTTCTGCTCAGGGTGCTTCTGCTGGTGTTGCGCCTGTGTTACCGGATTCGCTGGTTGGTGTTTCTACCGCTTCGGGTGTGGTACTGGGCTCTACCGGTTTTGAGGTGTTGGGTGCCCGCGTGGTGGATTCGCGTGTGGGTCGCTTTACCGCGCCTGATCCTTTAGTTGCGCCTGTGGGTGCTGGTTGGGGTGCTGACC
>NZ_KV811586.1:67874-112244 GCF_001813145.1 Rothia sp. HMSC066G02
CCGTGGGGTTTGTCGCCGGTGTCGGTGGAGGATTTCAATAAGTTCCGTGAGGAGCGTATTCGGGATACAGTAACAAACATTATTAAGGGCGCACTTACTGTAGTTGGTGTAGTAGCTTCTGCCGCTGCCATTTTTGTAACGGGTGGAACACTTCTTATTGCACTGGGCGCTATCGCCGGTGGCACGTTAGCAGCAGCTAATGCTATCGATGAGAATAAAGACCCCAATACTGGAGAAGTTAATTGGATGAATGTCGGTATATCTGCTGGAGTTGGTGCTCTCTTCGGCGGCATCTCCGCTGGTATGGGCAAGTGGGTGAGTGGTCCTATGTCCAAAATGTTCACTGGACCCGCTAACGGCACCGGTAAGCTAATGGCATCTACTCCGGCACGTGTATGGCAGGCCACCAAGGTGCGTATGACCGTGGAAGGCGCTAAAAGCGGCGTGAGTAGCGCTATTGATGGTACTAAGGACGCGGTTTTGAGTGTTCTAACCGGTGGAAAGCATAAGTACTCGCCGCAGGAACATGCGTTTAAGGTTGCTTCTGGTATGGCTTTTGGTGGTCTGAATAGTATGATTAGCCCGGTATCGGGTTCTTTGTCGAAAACTAAGGTATCGCAGCTTGCCTCTAAGTACATTCCTGGCGTTAGCGAAAAGGGGATTCGTAAGAGTATTAGCGTATCGGCTGATACTGTTTCATCGATGGGACAGAGCGCCTTTGAATCCTGGGGTACCGGTAAGGAAGTGCGTGTCGAAGACCTTGTATGGAAGGGCGTGACGACGGCAACCAAGAAGAGTAAGGATTATGCGAAGAATGCCCCTACAGGTGATGTTGGGGCCCCGAGCACTCTGAAACAAATGGGTACTCGTCCTTATACGTATGGAACTTATTTGAATAGTAAGTCTCGGACTAAGAGCTTCCAAAAATATTTTGACCAGGAAGCACAAAAGTCTGTGACTAACCATGTGAATAAGAAGTACCACCTTAAGGATGCATACGATATCTATAAAAGCCGCCCGGGTTTTTTGGTGTGGAATGATAAGGATTTGAAAGCTGAGTCATCTGTAGCGGAGAAAGGGAAAGGAGAATAACGTTGAGCGCTGTTGAAGACGGAGCCCTCGGAGGGCTTCTCGTCGCCCTGGTACCGGGTATCCGCATTAAGCTCGGCAAACCCACGCTGAATAAGAGGCAGAAGAGGCCTATCGCAGCGTTTATCTTCTTCTGGCTTGTAACTATTCTCGGGTTTGTTGCATGGCCAGCATTCATAGCTTCTTATGGTCTTCTGACCGCTCCCGAATATGCGTCTCAGCGTACTGAAGCGATTGCCGCTCTTCTGATTGGTGTTTTAGGTATAGGCCTGCTGGGCGTTCTCCCGCTGAACCACTGCTACGCCTTCTACCTCGAACTGCGTGAGGACCACGTGCGGTGGCGTAATTGGCGGTGGAAGGAACGCACTTTCACCTACCCTTCGATTACGTTTGCCCACGTGGAGAACAACGGCAAGAACGGGTTCTTGCGCATTGGCAGTACTGAGATGGGTAAGCGTACTTGCAGCTTTGACCCCTACCAGTTCGATGCGACGATTCTTATGGCGCAGGTGCTGTACCGTGACGATCACGGACACTGGGCAGAAGAAGACGGCCTGGACGTGATGAGTGTGGTCGGGATGTATGGCTCTTCGCGCGATATTTATGCCCAGTTCTACGACTTGTGCGGCACCAAGTACATCGTTGGTCAGACGAAGAGTGAGCGTCAGAAGCGCCGCCGCCGTGCTGCTCGTAATGAGGCGCGTAGGCTGGAACGCCAGCAGGCTCGTGAAGAACAATAAGTTCTTACTGCACAAGCCCTGGGGCTGAGAGATATTCTCTCAGCCCCAGGGCTTTCTGCGTATAGCGGTAGCTTATCTGAGCACCACCGTTAGCGGGTGATGATTGCGAAGTCGCTGCTGGACAGGTTCGTGAAATTACCAATCTGCGCGTTCAGGCGGCACTTAGACGTCACCGACAGCGCCGTCACCACCCGCTGATCCTCAGACACCAACACATGCCCCGAACAACCATCCGAAAAACTAATCAACTGAGCATCCGGAGAAATCGCCTGAACCAGCGTCGAAAACTCACCCGTACGCGGCAAAACCATCAACGGATTCAACTCATCCGCACCACTGGGCCACACCGGAACCACCGTCACCGGCAAAACACTCTGATTCACCACACGAGAGGGAACCCGCAACTCAATCGAACGCAAACGCTGAATCGGGTACGCCGTCGAACGAACCTCCCGATCAGAAATAGCCTTCGACGTCTCAGAATCAATACGGTTCACCCACTCCTCAAAAGCACGCGAATCCTTAAACTCCGCAGACACATTCGCCCGAACCTGCACCACACCATTAGCCGGGATACTCACCCCAGACAGATTCCACGAACACGGAACATCCACCGCAGTCACACTCGACTGATTCTTCGACACCCCAGAAGACGCCTGACCCGCATCCCACGTCACCGAAGCACACGAACCACCCTCAACACCGGGAAGCACCTGCAAAATATCGCCCCGAAGAGCCGACTTCTGCGAAGAAAACTCAAACGTCAGGCGGGCACTCTTATCCCGCGGGTTATACGTACCCTCAATACGGGTACCCAAACCACTCGGCAAAGACGCCGAACTACGGCTCGAAGCAGACCACGACTCAGCCGTCTTAGACGCACCCTTACCGCCGCTCAAACCCACAAAAGCGGAGCATACCCACAAGGATTAGAGAACCCAGGATAGCGCCCCATACCAGCGGGCGGCGCAACGGCGAACGGGCAGGCTCCTCATCCTCAACAACCTCATCAGGAACATATACCGGCTGCTCCACCACAAAAGGAGCCCGGATAACCGTCTCATTCTGCGCCTGACCCAGCGACGGCATGCCCGCACCATACAGCTCCGTAACATTCTGCCCAGGCGCCGCAGAAACAGCAGGCTCAGCACCGTGAACCACCGTAGGCGTGTACCCCACAGCACCCGAAGACACCTCAACCCAGCGAGGAAGCACCGTATCAGCCGCGAAACCCTCAGCCAAAAGACGCAACTTAGCGGCAGCCTCAGCCGCACCAGGACGCTGAACCGGGTTCTCCGCCAACATCCCGTGAAGCACCTCAGCCACCTCAGCCGGAATCTGCGGCGACACCTGCACCGCACCACCACGCGCCGGAAGAGGACGCGCCGCCACCAACAACTCATGAAGAGTCACAGCGCACGCATAAACATCAACCGCCGGAGTAGCCACACCATGCGCAGAACGCTCCGGAGCCATATACCCCGGAGTACCAGAAAACGAACGAGAAGCCCCCGAACCCGCAGAGCCAGTAAAAGAAGCAATACCGAAATCAGCCACACGAACCTGCTGATCCAGAGACTCCCCCAAAACACCGCTCAGCAGAACATTCTCCGGCTTAATATCCAGATGCATCACGCCCTGACGGTGAGCAAACTCCACCGCATTCAGAACCTGCACCATCAGACTCAACGCCAAACGAACCGGCAACGGACCCTCAGAATCCAGCTTCTGACGCAACGAACCGCCATGCTGAAACTCCATCACCAGAGCCAGCACGCCACCCTCAACCACCATGTCCGTCAACGGCACAATATGAGGATGCGACAACGCCAACAACACCGAACGCTCACGCACAAAAGACTCAAGAACCACAGGGTTCTCCGCAAGCTCCGGACGCAAAACCTTCGCCGCATACAGAGCCCACGAGCCGCTCATCGTAGCAGCCCACACCTCACCGACCGCACCAGAACCCACCCGGCGCAGCAAACGATACGAAGAGCCAAGGGGAGCGCCCGCAACCAAGCCCCCCGCAGGCTGACCAGCAGCCTGCGAGGCAGGATGAGCATCACGGCGCTCCGAGCCGGAGTACTGCGGCGAACCAGCAGGTACAGTCACGGGCTAACTCCTTAACATCAACTTCACAACACGCAGGAAGACGCCCCAGACGGGGCGATCCCTACAGCAAAACAGTCGGTAAAGTTACACCATACCTCACCACACGCCGAACAAGCCCTACAGCCCGCCACGGTGCTGAGAATCCTCAGGGCTCATCAGCTGCACCAGAACCGGCGACCCGGCAAGGAACGCGTAGCCACGACCAACGCTCAGCTGAACCGGGGCGCGCCTCGGAATAGAACCGAACATGTCCATATCCGTATCAACATTCGGCTGAACCACAGCACCAGTGCGGAACTTGCGAATAGCCTTCGTCCAATGGCTATACAAAGGACGCAAATCAGTCGGCTTACCCGTGGCAATAATGTGAACGTCCGGGAAGTCACCCTTCACAATGGCATCAAAAACGTTCATCGGGTCATCCACACGGTCACCATCATCAATCAGCAACAGCACCGGGCCCGCGGCATCCTGCAAAGCCGCCTGCACCTGAGCAGAAGCATTCTTGCTCTCAAACACCCGGTCAAAAACACCCTCCGGCGCATTCACCAGACCGGAACGCTGATCAAATACAGCCCAAACCTCCGGAACCTCAGCGGCATCCATGCGTGCGTTCTCTGCCGCGATAGCGTCACCAGACGCCAATGCAGCAGACACCGCCTGCTCCGCCGCAGTCCTCGCCCGAGAAACCAGACGAGCAAATGCAACCAGCAGAGAAGACTTACCCGAACGCGGATTACCCGCAACCATGGCGTGCTCACCCTCATACAGCTCGAAAGCACACGCCTCTAACGTAGCCTCCGCAATACCCACAGGGATACGCCACAGGCTCGGAGAAAACTCGGCAGCAGGCATGCTCTCCCACGAAACCCACGTCGGCAGCTGACCAATCACATCACGCTTAGCAGGAGCCTGCGGGAAACGCTCACGAACCATAGAGACAGCCTCCTCCACGCCAACAGCGGGAGTAGCCACCTGCATCTGACGCAGACGCTTCGGGTCAACACAACGGCCGGGAACCGCAGCCGGAACATTCGTGCCGCGAATACCATGCGAGGAATAATCGTGGACATCGCTCAGCTGGAAGAACCACGTCTGCAACGAAGCATCAAGAATCTGCGAGGGAATATTCTTCGCACGGCTCGTCGACACCACACAGTGAATACCAACAGCAGGACCATCCGCATACACGCGGTAGAAATTCGCCAACAAGTCCATGCTCACAGCGTCAGAGAACTCATCACGCAGCGTCGCAAAACCATCCAAAACAATGAAAAGAGGCTTACGGCGTGCCGCGTCAGCACGGCGAGCATCAAGCTCCGACTTCACAAAACGCAAGAAGCGAGCCTGACGTTCCCTAGCGCCCTGACCGGTACCCACAGCAGAAACAACATGCGGCAAAGAACCTAATGGCAACAAGCCATCAGCGCCCATATCCACCAGAACAATATCGATGTCCTCCGGCGAATAATGCTGAGCCAAACCTAGCACCACCGACTGAATCGTCGTAGTCGTACCACTACCTGCAACACCCACCAACAGCAGGTTGCTCATCTCAATATTCCAGCCCATAGGCACCTGACGCTGTAGCTCAGGCTTATCACCCAAAGTGCACATCAGAACACCGTCCCGGACACCACCCACAGTGGGAAGATCCGGGTCAGGGAAGCCACGCACACCAAAATCAACCAAATCAACATACGAACCCAACGGCTCAGGCCACACCTTACGAGGAGCAACCGCACCACGAGCCGCATGAGCCGCCACAACAGCGTCAATCAGCAAATCCAGGTCATTCGCATCACTAGACGACACCTTCGGGCGCGCACGCTCCGAACGAGGAATACCGATACTATCGGTCGCACGAACCTCCAGAGAAGTTACCACCTCAGTGCCACTCTGACCCGTCACCAGGGCAGTCTGCACCGGCGAAATATCGTTCTGACCCAGCTTCACATAGGCGCGACCCATCTGCGAACGCGAAATCTCCGAAGCATCCGGAACACCAATCACGTTCGAAGAATCCTCACGACTCTGCACACGCAACGCCACACGCAAGTTCGTATTCGCCAGAATATCGTCATTCACCACACCGGCAGGACGCTGAGTCGCCAAAATCATGTGCACACCCAGGGTACGACCCACCGCACCAATACTCACCAGCGACGACAGGACATCCGGGAAGTCCTTCGCCAGCATCGCAAACTCGTCAATTACCAGCAGCAAGCGAGGCATCGGCTCCGGCGGGTTCGTCGCCAAATAATCCTTAATGTTGTCCACACCCTCGCCAGCAGCCGCAAACAGGCGCTGACGACGGTCCATCTCCGCCTCCAACGACTCAATAGCGCGGTGAGCCAACTGAGCATCCAAGTTGCTCAAAGTACCAATCGTATGCGGCAGACGCTCACACGTCTTAAATGCCGCACCACCCTTAAAGTCAACCAGGATAAAGTTCAAACGGCTCGGATCATGGTGAGCAGCCAAACCCGCCACCAACGAACGCAAAAACTCACTCTTACCCGAACCGGTGGTACCACCCACCAGACCGTGAGGACCGTCCTTCACCAAGTCCAGCGTGAACGCGCCAGAGTCGCCCACACCAATCTCAGTACTGAAACCATTAGCCTGCGACCAAAACGCCTCAATATCCTCAGCACCCGGAGGGGTCGGCAAACCAACCAGCTCAGGCAGCTTCACCAGCTGAGGCAAACCGCCGCCCAGAAGCAGACGCTCAGGGTCCTCATGATGCGCCAAAGTACGCGCCACATGAAGAGCATCCTCAGCACTCACACCGGCGAGCACACCGTCAGTGACCGTGTAACGGCGGCGAGGCTCCGAATAGGTCATAGAAGCCTCCTCACCAATCTCCACGACCGAAGTACACGACGCAGGAAGACGGTCAACAGAAGAAGCCAACACAATACCGGCAACACGGCGAGCACCCGCAGCAGCAGTCTTATTCGCCATCAGACGCACTTCATCGCCGTACGCCAAAAGGTCGCGTGCCGGCGACTCACGGCCCTCGGTGAGGGTATCCGAATCAACGACCACGCACAGGCCACGGGTCGGAAGAGACTCAATGTCGTTGTAAAGAGAGCGCAGCATCTGATCCGACTGCTCCTTACCAGAAGCAAACCAACGCATCTGCTGGTTCTGCGCCATATGCATGTGCGGAAGCCACGACGTCCACACCCAGTCCTGCGAGCGCGCCGAATCAGCGCAGACCGCAATCGTCATATCAGCAGGACCCGTGTGGGTCGCCGCCTGCAGCACCAGGCTACGCGCCAGGGCAAGAGACTGCTCACGCGGACCCACAATACCGATAGCGCCACCCTCACGCAGGTCAGCAACCAGCGGGGCATCCCACAGAGTATTGTGCTCAAGAATATGCTGAACCTCAGGCTCAGGATTGCTCGGCTTCGTCAGCTCAGGAGCCCAATGAATATGCCCAGTACCCACATGGAAAGTCAACAGGTCAGGGCTGGTGCTCCGGCGACGCCACAGCGTCATTGCAGGAAGAAGCGCCCGCAGCTGAACGGCATCTGGTGCCGGGGCAAGGTCGTGAAGACGCTCAATTTCCTCACGGTTACTCAGAGCGATACGTTCCTTGAACTTCTCCATTTCCTGCTCAAAACGCACACGCTCCTTCACCTTATCCTTAGCGTGACGACGTTTCTGCTCCACCCACATGCCAATACTCAGGATGGGGCTGAGCATCGCGAAAAGGGCGTAACGAATCTCCTGCATAATGGCGACCATTGCCGCCGCCATAATAATCGGGCCCACCGCCATCGCAATATTGAACTTCGGCGGGTCAGAGACGTTCTTGCGGGTAGGTGCCTCCACCTTCTCCGGGGCGCTCAACGCACCCTGACGCGGCGGACGGTTAAACGGTGCAGTACCCGACGCGCTCACATTCGGGGCGCTACCGGGGCGAGGCGCTGCCTTCTCCTGAGGAGCAGGCTGCAGAGTCAGCACACAATCACCAACGTGGATGGTGGTGCTCTCAGAAACAGTCAGACCCTCCTCGGGGATTTTCTGACCGTCCACAAAACTACCGTTCGTAGAACCCGGATCAGTGATGCGCACCTTCTGAGTGTTCGTCGACTCATCATGAACCACCTGCAGGTGCAGATGCTCCCACGAGGCGCTCGCCGTGGGCAGCACAATGTCGGCGTACGGGGAACGACCCGCCACCAGAGGACGCGAAGAAGGGATAGGGTGCGGCAGGGTAACCGTCGAACCGCCGCTCAAGCAGACGCTCCAGCCCTGCACCAGGGAAGGGTAGGAGAGCGGTGCTCTAGAGATGCGCATACCCTCCATCGGCTTGACCTCCGCCAGGGTGGAGGATGCCGTCACCGGGCGGTTATCGCAGTACAGCGGCTCGTCGGCGGGCAGGGAGGGGCCACCGGTCGCCTGGATGAGATCAGCGATGGTCGTCTCAGGCTGCCAGGAGTCTAGTTCATAGCTCCCGTTATGCTCTTCAAGTTCAAGGAAAAAGCGCATAAGGTGTTCTCCAAAATAGATAAATCGTGAGCCCCGCTGGTGGACGGACTAGAAGTAATACCCGAAAGCCGGGGTGTGATGGGCTGGCTCTGTACAGTAGGCTCCGTGTGGAAAGGCTAGTCGCGAGATTCTGAGGTGAACGTGCGAAGCATCCACACCGGCGGATTCACCGCATCCGTCGAGGAAGACCCGCCCTGAATCATCGAAGCTTCCGCGGTCGGGTAAAGAAGACCCACCTGCCCTCCAGCGGCGTAAGAAGACGAAAAATCCAACGGATACGCGACCGTAGAATCTTTAGCGTCCAAACGAAGGGTTCCTAGAACCCGTCGAACCGCCTCGGGAGTGTATTCACGAACCTGACTCGTGGCATACGCAAAAGCCAAAAGCGCGTTATGGGAGGGAGCATCCGCCCACGCTGCCGATTTCGAGAACGACTGTTCGCCTGACAAATCCTTGAGCGAAGAATCGTTCTTCATACGTTCCACAGTTGAGACAAACGCCGAAGAAGCACGACCGGCATCATCAGCACTCAACGCCGCAGCACGTGCCTGCACACGCCCCACAACGCGAATATTGTCAGTCAAGGAACCGCCGTTCTCCAGAAGAAGACGCATAAAAGGCTCCGTCAAAGCTTCCTCACCCGCAATCACCGGAGACGTAATACCCGCCCTCTGAAGAGAACGAAGCACCTTCGCCTGAGTCGACGCCGATCCCGTCAAAACCAGAACAGGAGAAGAGCCCGAATACTTGTCCCCCAGAAGGCGCGTCAGCTCCTTGAGAGTATCCTTCATGCTGTCTTCATCAGCAGAAACCTGAACGCGATGGGTATAAGGAAGGTCAGGCGCAGAACCCTCGCCCGCATCCAACAGGATGGTGCGCACACCATCAAGCTGCTGCGAAGAACCCGTGCTAGATACACCGGCAAGCGAACGAATAGCAGTCGTATAGACCTGCTTCTCCTGCTCAGGGTCCAGAGCAAAACTCCACACCCCATCGCCAGCATCTACCCGGTCATACGCCTCAATCACCGCAACATTGCGTTCCTTAGCAGCAGCCGTAGCACCCCGAAGATGCTCACCCCGAGAAGCAAGCACAATACCCAAAGCACCCTCAGACGAGAGCTTCTCAACCGCCTCACGGGCACCCTGCTCCGTTCCCTTATCGTTCGCATAAAGAACCTTCACAGAAGACTTACCCAAAGCCAGACGGTACTGCGCAACACGAGCACCCTGAGCATTCAGACGCCACGCAGACCCCTCAGCATCATCACCAAAAGTAGTAACAACACCAATAACAGGCTCACGACCAGACGCAGGAAGAGAAATAGCCTGCTGAACCGTCACCGCAGACGCAGGGTTCGTACCCGTACCAAGCGGCAAAGGCTGAGGAGTCACAGCGCGCACGCCATACCAGATCCCCACCACCGCAAGGCTAAACAGCACACACAGACTGACACACCACACCACGGTGCGCTGAGTGAGCCGCCTGCCCTCGCGGCGGTGAGGACCTGAATCAGAGCCCAAATGAGGGGAAAACCCCACGGCTAATCACCAATCTGGAAGGTGTACACCGTCTTCACCTCTGCACTGCCAGCATTCGACAGGTGGAAGGTCGGCAGCGAACGCAGACGCTGCAGGGACGCCTTGAACTGAGCCTGACGCTTCTGCAGAGCGGAAATATCCTCAGAACGGAGGTTCGTGTAACCCTGAGCATTCTGCATCGCCAAAGCAAGCTGGTAATCAGCCGCACCAGCCTTCGCGCTATTGCTCTTGAGCGCGCCCAAGAGGCCAGCGCCCTCAGCGTTGCTATCGCCCAAATCGAGCATGAGCTTCGACAGGTCGTTATTCAGCTGAACGGATGCACCAGCCAAATCTCGGGTAGCGTTCTCAGCGCGGGTGCTCAGAGCAACCAGCGAACGCTCAGTCACCGAATCCAGAGACTGACGCAGACCCTCAATACGATCATTCATATCCTTGTGCTGAACCTCGATAGACTCACCAGCCACCTGAACCACAGTATTCGCGGTATCAGTAATGCCAGCAATCGAAGCGGAGAACGCCTCCTTAGCAGCCGAAGCGCTAGAAGAACCATCGCTCGAAACCTTACGAATCTCCTCGCTAATCATGCCCGTCAGGCTCTCGCGAGTCTCATTGGCAGACTCCTTGAACGCTTCCTTAATAGCGGTGGAGAGGTCAGCCTGCATGTTCGTCATATCCTCCAGGTTCTTACCCAAAGCATTGACAGCATCCGAAGCTGAATGGATACGATCACGCAGAGAAACCTTAGCCTCCTCAGTAGGCTCTTCCTTCTTCTCCGCGTCCTGGTTCTGCGCGTTTGCGGCATCGTTCAGGGTCTTCTCAACCTCGCCCAGGGCACCATCTACCGCGTTCACAGCGTCGTTAAGGTCCTTGGCATCGCGGGCCAGGCCCTCCTTGGGGTCATCCATCGAAGTAGCGGCAAGAACCTCATCCCACGCAGCTACCGCGGCAGCAA
This sequence comes from Rothia sp. HMSC066G02, assembly GCF_001813145.1. Taxonomy (NCBI): domain Bacteria; kingdom Bacillati; phylum Actinomycetota; class Actinomycetes; order Micrococcales; family Micrococcaceae; genus Rothia; species Rothia sp. HMSC066G02. Next base: position 78,818 of record NZ_KV811586.1, read on the forward strand.
TACGCTGCTCCATCGGAGTACGTGCTGCCGGGGTGTTCGAAGTGTAGGTACGCTCGTTCGCGTTCTCCACCGTAATGACGCGAGTATTACCTTCCGTGGCAGTAGGCTCGGCGGAAGGCGCCTCAGAAGAGGGAGCGGCGGAAGGAGCCTCAACCTTCTTCGACGGCTCCTCAGAAGGAGCCACAGAAGCAGACTCAGACGGTGCAGGGCTAGGAGCCTCAGACGGCGCCTCAGAAGACGGGGAAGCAGACGGCGAAGCCGCGCCACCACAAGAAGAAGCCGTCAGGTATCCACGCAGATGCTCCACCTGCTCAGCAGACAGAGAACCGCCACGCTCAGTAGACAGAGCACAAAGCTGCTCCGCCAGTTCCTTATTCTGAGCGCTCATAGAACCAGAACCGTCCACCAGCTCCGCACGAGCAGAAGCCGCACGAGAATGAACGTTCTTGATGCTCTCAATCAGACGGCTCGACGTTTCCTTCATCTGATTCACGCTCTGACGAGCCGCACTAACCTTCTCACTCAAAGAACGCACAGCATCAGCATCAAGAGAAGACGGGTCCTTCTCCACCTGCTCAACAAGCTCATCCATCTGACGCTTCAATGCCGAATAGTTGTTGTTCGCACCCTTCAAATACTCCGGCTGCAGGTGATCCACAATCTTCTCACCAGTAGCAACCAGTGCAATCAGAGAGCTCTGCACCGTCACCGACGCACCGAACAGGGCGCAGGTCACCGAACCGTTAGAAGAACAAGTCTCAGCGGTCGGGTGTTCCGGGCCGACAATCTCACGAATCGAAGCCGTAAGATCCTGCTGGCAGTCCGAACTTGCCTCCGCATACGCATTCAGAACAGCAGACAGCTGAACCAAATTACCGTACACGCTACGGCTACTCGCACCCTCCTCACGATGCACAACACAACGACCGCCGCTATGCGAAACAGACACATTGGGGCGAGCCGTCGTATCACCCAGCATCGAGTGAAGAGCAGCAACAGTACGCTCCAACTGAGAAATCAGCTGAGAATTATTAGTACGCGAAGCCTCAGAAAGATCCTTCTGCAGGCTCTCAATATTCGCCTGCAGACCCTGCATAGTCTTCGTCAACGATTCATTCTGAGTCTTCAGATGCTCGGCAGTGTCCTTACCCAAGGTCGCAGACGTATCATCCAGGCTCTGACGCACCTGAGCAACCTGCGAACTAGCGCTAGTCAGCGTCGTATTAACCTCGTTGACCGTATCAATAGTGCGCTGCAGAAGCGCCACCTGAGACGCATCCTGAGAGGTGAAACCGTTAGTAATGATTCCCGCGCCAGACAAATCAGAAGCAAAACCAGGCTGCACCGAAATGTTGAAGGTAGGCGCACTAAAATCCTTCGCCTTGACCTTCAACACAAAAGAAGAAGAACTAGCAGTGACCGGAGGTGCCGAAATAGCACCCCACTGAACAACAGCCTTACCTTCATCGTTGGTGCTCACCACACCATTCGTCGACGAATCAGCAGCATCAGGGGTCGTAATAACCTGAGTAGGAGAACCCGAAAGAACAGTAGAAGCAGCAATAGAGAACGGAGTACCAACCGGTGCAGGGCTAGTACGGCTAGTACCGGACGCATCATAGGTGACATCCTCGGTCTTCACCGTCAGGTTCTCAACCGTAACCTTAATCGTGATTTCGCCGCTGTAGCCGTTCAAATCATTCAGGTTAGTGCCGCTACCGCGCTCAGTAGAATACTGCAGGCTCACACGCACAGGAAGGTCATTAACGACGTCCTTCGGCTTGAACTGCACATTGCTCGAGGAGCTCGTACGATCCTTGTCATTGACGTAAATGTTGGTCGACTCAATCGACGAAACCTCGCCATCACGACCCATCTGAATATTCACGTTCTGCAGAACATTAGTAGCGTTCTCTACCTGGCGGGGACTCTGAGAAGTAACAGTACCCTTATCGGAAGGGGCACTGTTATTGTTCGTGCCCGTGGAGCAGGAAGAGAAAATAAGTGCCGTCGTGACACCCAAAATCAAAGGGAAGCGGAGTAGACGCTGACGCGCTGTGGTGTGGTTGGTCATGATGATCTTTTCGTTGAGTTATATACCGTGCAGACACATAACAGCGGCAAGTCTGAAACGCCACTGTATAGTGCCCACCTGAGTGGAAAGGGTCAGGGGCAAAGCCGGAAAGAGAAAAAGCCCCGTACCACTTTATCAGTCCAATATGGGAAGGTTGATATTTTTTCCTCCTAGTCGGTGCCTCATCAGGATATTCAATTCAACCTTGAGGTGATAGTTAAAGGTATTTTTCATTTCGTTTCAAACTAGTGCACTTACCGAACTCTGTTTGACATAGAAAAACCCCGCGGCTGAGGTCATCTCTCAGCCCACGGGGTTCCACGGTTTAGCTGGCTGCAGGTTCCGCCTCCGGGTCCTCCTCGTCTTCCTTCTCGGGGATAGCAACACCCACGGTCAGGTACCTCTTCGCCAGCAGGTACGAGGCGATCACCGGCACCACATACACCAGCGACAAGCCGCTACCAGACTGCACAACATCCACGGCAAGACGGGCCGCCGCCAAGCATCCACCCAAACCCACCAGGGTGACGCAGAAGCCACGCAACACGCCGTACCCGGCAGCGCCCTCCTTAAAGGTCGCCGCCCACAGCTTGAACAGGGAGCGGCGCACAAAAATCAGGAAGACCGGCACCAGGCACAGCACCACCGAAACACCCACAGGCTCATAACCGGCAGTAGCGAACGAAACCACCGGAATCAGCAGGCAGAAGAGCGCCATCAGGGCACTCACACCCAGCACCACCAGGCGTACGTACCGGTTGATGCGCTCCATGCGTCGCAGGTTAGGGATCTCCTCGTTCGGCGCCGCGGCGTTGTAGAAGAACAGCAGAAGAACCAGCGCGGACACCGCCACATACCAGGGCGCGAAATTGATGCCGCCCGCCTGCGGGGTGAGGGCAACCTGCGGGACACCCGCCAGGGAGAGAGCAGCGAGCAGAGCAATTGCGGCAACGCAGAACGTGCCCACCGTCAGCAGAAAGTAATGGTACGCGCCGCCGTTCTTGGTGTTTTTCACGCACTGCTCATGCGTGCCGTCAATCGTCACGACCGAAAACAGCATGATCGAGATGGATAGGATGCTCCACGCGTATTCACCCGTCATGACGGGGACAAGCATGAGAAGAATGGATATAGAGAAAAGAATCCACAGGCATACTCGCTGCAGGGTCGGTGAGGAGGCGAGGGCCTCTCCAATAAAGTCGATAATAAATTCGCCGATAAAGCTCACGGTGGGATCCTTTCTGCAGGGGTGGGGTTACTCTTTGATCTCTTCAAAGCGGAGGACGCTGAAGTCGAATTCATCGTTGCGGGTATCGAAAGACTTGTACGCCCTATATTTCTTGCCCGTCTCAAAGTTCTGGAGGTATTTGCGGATGGGTATACCGTCAGGGGATTTGCTTGATCTGATGATTCCGCACTCCTCTGTTTCGAATTCGCCGGAGGTCCAGTAGGGGTCCTCATGTTCAACGATTTCGACGGAGGTGACAGTGCAGATAGCGGATTCGTTGCCCGGGTTGTAGCTGGTCATAAAATGTAAGGACGCAAGGAACCCTAGCATGACTGCCGCGAATATGATGACGTCGCGTGCATCCCACGCAGCTTTTGCCTTTTTGCGAAGATACTCTTTGAAGTCGACTTTATTCTTCTTTTTCTTGGTGTATCTCTTTTTGCGGGTCTTCTTTATAGCCCCAGTTTCGGTAATGTAATTTGCCTCTGGGTAACTATTTTTCTTCGAGGTGTTCCTTTTCTTTGAAACGTTCTTTTTCCTCGGGGAGTTTTTCTTCATTGCTCTTCACCTTCTTTCTGAGCTGCGGGCTGTTATTCTGTGCTGGGTTTCTAGGCTTTCGTTGCCTTGTGCGCTTCGCTGCTTACTTCGGTTGTACTCATGGTGTGTACGTCCTTGTGTGGTGGTTGGTGAATCGCGCTCGCCCCGGTGGTGGCGGGCACATTCTTAGCCTATCGCACCGTATCTGGACGGGAGGTTAACTCGACGCAATGCTCGGGTGAAGACTCGGCAACCACTTCGCAGATTGTCCGAATCCGTGCCTAACCACCCGATTTCCTCGGCTACTCTGAGAACGAACCCGCACCCTCCGCGTCATTGCTGGAAGGCTGCAGGTCACCGATAAACAGAAAGGTTAGTGAACGGCCATGATAATTACCTACACCATGACTGCTGTATGGGGCGTACTATGCCTTGGACTGATGTACAAAATCTGCCGCTCCGTTATCGCCCATGAAATGAGCCGCCACCACGACAAGAAGCTACGCGCCGAAAACATATACATCATCCGAGGCAAGCTTCGCATCATCATTCTGGCCAGCTTTGTAGCTCTCATATTTCCTACCGGAATGTTCCTAACGCACCTACTCGGCGACATGGGATTCCACCTTTTCTACGACATCGCAGCGTTCTGTGCTATGTGCATGGCTATCTGCTTCTTCTACGGACCTGTTGAGGATTACACCGAAATCTCGCCGGAAGGAATCGAAAGGGGCGAATCATTTCTAGATACGGTCTTCTACCCGCTCAACGCAATCGACGCAGTCTCATACAGCCAGGCCTCTGATAGCGACGAGTCAGACAGCGTTACTTTTAAAACAAAATCAGGCAAGACAATTACGAATTTCAGCCCCGGCGATGACGGTTACTACCTCCTCGCAATGACCCGATTCAAGATGGAAAACGACCGCTGGCCAGACATGAACAACCCCGAAGAAGCCGCCCAGGTCAAGGCGTGGATGAACTGGAGCTCCACCATCCCGCTCATTAAGGACAAGGAAATCACCGGCCTCGCCGAAGTAGACATGTAGCCCGCAATTCAGCCCGTATTGAGTGCGTGCACGGCGTGTTTCTCAACCAATATTTCTGCAATATTTCCGCAATTTTTCTGCCGAAAAAACGCCGACCAGCACCCACTCCCTAACCCTCAACTAGAAGGTGCACTCTGCACGTAAAAACATTAACGTTGAGGCTTACAATAAGAAATGGTCAATGCACAGCCGCACGCCGTGCACACACCACGTCACTTCACAGAAACACCGACCCCGAAAGGCACACCATGGCCACCAAGAAGCCCGCACGCCTCACCCGCCGCGCAGCACTCGCCGCCGCAGGCGCAGGCGCAGCAACCGCCCTCGGCGCACTGCTCACCCCCGCACAGGCAACCACCTACCGCCCCACCGTGCGCCGCACCCCCTACAACCGCTACTACTCCGACCGTTACGGCCGCCGCACCCGCATCGTCATCAGTGACTACTACGGTAGCTCCTACAGCAACTACTACTATTACGGCGGCTAAAAATACCAAGCCCAATAAACATATACTGGAAGACGGCACTACACTCACGTAGTGCCGTCTTCCCGTTAGATGCCGCAGGCATCACCCGCACCACGGTGCGGAAAACACACCACAGATAGAGAGAAAAATGAAGAACGTAACCCGCCGATCCGCCCTCGGCCTGTTTGTCGCTGCCGGTGGCGCAACCCTCCTGGCTGCATGCGGTTCGCAGTCTCAGGCATCCAGCGGCTCTGCATCCGAGAGTGCATCCAGCAATGCATCCGGTAGCGCATCTGCTTCCGCGTCGGCATCCAAGAGTGTTCGTAGCGACTACTCCGGTGTTGCAGTCCTGGAGGGCTACACCTCCAAGCCTTCCGACTACCAGCCCGCAACCCGCACCGAGCCGTCCAAGAACGCCCCCGTGCCGACCAAGCCCGCCGTCGCCAACGAGAACAGCGTGGAAGGTCTGTACCAGTCCATCGCGTTCTTCGGCGCAGCCATGGAATACTACATGCGTACCGGTAAGACCGAGCCCCTGCGTGAATGCGCACTCGACAAGTCTGAGCTGAAGAGTATGATTGAGCCGGAAAGGGGCACCCTTGGTGAGAAGCTGGTCAAGGGTGAAGCCTGGATGCACGATGCATCCGTTGTCATCACTATGCTTTCCGCGCAGCCCGAACGTGAGGGTGACACCTACAACTGGGATATTCGCATGACCATGGATCCCGGCGAGTTCATTGCAAGCAAGGACCGCGTGCAGGAAGCTCCTTCCGAATCGGAACGTAAGGACGAGGTGGAGCGTACCCTGCACGGTGTGTACGAGAACGGTGCGTGGAAGCTGACCGGTATGCGTGCTTCTTCTTCGTCCTCGTCTTCCGCTTCCTAAAAGCTTCAGTCTAGAAGCGCGTAGCTTCTACACCTAAAAGGCGCCCGCCCCGTGGAATAAACCCACGAGGCGGGCGCCTTTCTTATATGCGCAATAAAGCATATACCCTTATCGGTATGCTACCAGATGCGCACGCGCTCTTCCGGAGCCAGGTACAGTGCATCGCCCTCAGAGACACCAAACGCCTCGTAGAACTCATCAATATTGCGCACCACACCGTTCACACGGAACTCATCCGGCGAATGCGGATCCACCGAAATCATCACCTCAGCATGCTGCGGGCGGGACTTCGTGCACCAGCCGCGAGCATTCGAGAAGAAGAAACGCTGAATACCGGTCATACCGTCAATCACCGGCGCGTCAGCCAGCGACTCAATGCCCTGCTTCTTCAAAGCCAGACAGTACGCCTTCAACGCAATAGACATGCCAGCCAGGTCGCCAATGTTCTCGCCCAGAGTCAGCTCACCGTTCACGTGGAACTTCGGGTCCAGACCCACCGGAACGTACGCGTTGTACTGCTCCACCAGCGCGGAGGTGCGCTCCTTGAACTTCGCGTAATCCTCCTCAGTCCACCAGCTCTCCAGCTTGCCGTCACCGTCGTAGCGGGAACCCTGATCGTCAAAACCGTGACCAATCTCGTGGCCAATAATCATGCCGATATTGCCGTAGTTCGCCGCATCGTCAGCATCCGGGTTGAAGTACGGCGGCTGCAGAATCGCTGCCGGGAACACAATCTCATTCGCCGGCGGCATGTAGTACGCGTTCACGGTCTGCGGAGTCATCAGCCACTCCGACTTATCCACCGGCTGACCCTTACGGGCAATCAGCCAGTCAGCGTCAAACGCACCGGTACGGCGCAGGTTCTCGAACAGGTCACCGGGCGCCAGCTCCAGTGCGGAGAAGTCACGCCACTTATCGGGGTAACCAATCTTGGTGACGAACTTCGACAGCTTCTCCAGCGCCTTCTGGCGGGTTGCCTCAGTCATCCAGTCCAGCGACTCAATAGACTCGCGGTACGCCTCAAGGAGGTTGCCGACCAGAACCAGCATCTTCTCCTTGTGCGAAGGCGGGAAGTGCACAGCCACGTACTCCTGGCCAATTTCCTCACCCAGAGCCTTCTCGACAGCACCCACGCCGCGCTTCCAGCGCTCACGAATCTGCTGAGTACCGGAAAGGGTCTTGCCGTAGAAGTTGAAGCTCTCCTGAACCAGCTCGTCGTACATGAACGGTGCACGCGAACGTAGAACAGTCCACACAGCCCACAGCTTCCAGCTCATCAGCGGGATGGAAGTGAACAGCTTTGCCGCACCCTCAAAGAAGGACGGCTGAGCCACAATAACCTGACCCAGGGTCTCCGGGTCGGCGCCCAGAGCCAGCAGCCACTGCGAGAACGGGAAGCCGGGGAACTTCTCGTCCAGCTCGGTCGCCTGGTACGGGTTGTAGGTCGCCTCCGCGTCGCGGTTCTCCACGACGTTCCAGTGCAGACGAGCCAGCTCAGACTCGTGAGTGAACACCAGCTGAGCCGCCTGCTCCGGGGTGAGACCGAAGCCCTCAGCCAGACCGGTCAGCTGGAACATGCGGGCAATATGCTCAACATACGCCGCGCATGCAGCCTCGTGCTTTTCTTCACGGTAGTAGGATTCGTCCGGCAGACCCAGACCCGACTGGTACAGGAAGAACGTGTAATTCTTCGGATCCTTCGGGTCGTTGCTGGTGTACCAGGCGAACAGCTGCGGCAGACCCGCACGAGACAGCAGCGCCAGGGTCACGGCAAGGTGGGAGGGGGTTGCCGAGTTCAGAATCGGGGCGATTTCCTTCAGCAGCGGCTCCAGGCCGTCCGCCTCAATCTTCTCAACGTCCATGAAGGAGTTGTACAGCGCGCCAATACGGGACTCCGGCTGCTCCTTCGCGATCTTCTCCACCAGCTCACGCACGTGCTTCTCTGCGTTATCGCGGAGGGTGTACAGGCCGCCGTCCTTGGGGCGGTCCGCCGGGATTTCGTGGGTAGCAAGCCACTTACCGTTGACGTGGCGGAAGAAATCGTCGCCCGGCTTGACGGTTTCATCCACCCATTCTTTAGTGATTCCAGAGTTAGTAGTCATGGTTCCATTCTAGGTTCTTAACGTAAGAAGCCACACGATTACCGACAAGCCACCATATGGTGACTCACCAGCAAACGTGTGGCTTCCCTACACGAAAGACTGGGCAATTATGCCTGAGCCGCCAGCTTCTCTGCACGCTCAGCCATCAGACGCTTCTCAGCACCGTTAACCAGCCAGAGGAACAGAACCGCCAGACCCGAGCACACAATCATGAAGACGAACGCGGTGCCCCAACCCCAGTGGTCAACAATAATGCCGATACCGGCAGAAGCCAGGGTCGCACCCAACGCGTAACCGAACAGGCCGGTGAAGCCCGCAGCGGTACCCGCAACATGCGAGGGGGATAGGTCAATAGCCTGCAGACCAATCAGCATGACCGGGCCGTAAATCAGGCCACCAATCAGAGCCAACGCAACGTACGCAATCCACAGCGGCGCATCCGAAGAAGGCAGCCAGTACAGCAGAATCGCGCCAACGGTCGCAATCAGGAACAGGATACCCGCGGGGGAGCGGCGACCCTTGAACATGCGGTCAGAAACGTAACCGCACAGGACGGTACCACCAATACCGGCAAGCTCCAGAATCGAGAAGCCCGCAATACCACCCTCAAGGGAAGCGTGGCGCACATCGTGCAGGTACTTCGGTGCCCACACCAGCACGCCGTAACGCAGGGTGTACACGAACACGTTCGCCAGAGCCAGGTACACCATGGTCGAGTTGGTCAGCACGTGCTTACGGATGGTGGTCCAGGTGGACTCTGCACGATCCTCAGCGGTGGACTCAACCTTGTGCGGGTCGTTGCGGTACACATCAACGGTGGGCAGACCCTCAGCCTCGGGGTTGTCACGGATCAGCAGCCACGCCACGAACGCCAGAACGAAGCTGATAACTGCGGGGAACCAGAAAGCAACTTCCCAGGTCTTGCCGAACATGGAGAAGCCCCACGCAACCAGCAGGCCGGACAGCGCACCACCGACGTTGTGGGCGGTGTTCCACCACGAAACCTTCGCGCCGCGCTCGCTGGTGGAGAACCAGTTCACGAGCACGCGGCCCGAGGGCGGCCAGCCCATGCCCTGGAAGATGCCGTTGAAGACCATAATGGTCGCCATGATGGAGGCGATAGCGGCACCGTAGCCCGCCGCGCCCGCACCTTCACCCATGTAACCGGTCATAGCCAGCAGGATGTTGGCAACACCCGAGAGCACCAGACCGATGGGCAGGAACAGACGCGCGTTCGAGCGGTCAGAAATCATTGCGGTGAAGAACTTGCTGAAACCGTAAGCCAGCAGCAGCGCCGTAGACAGCGCGCCAATAGCCGCGTTGCTGAAGCCAAGTTCCTTGGTCAGAATCGGGGTGACCAGCGGGACGTTGTTACGAATCAGGTAGAAGGTCGCGTAACCGATGAAAATACCCATGAAAACCTGCAGACGCATGCGCGGGTACTTTGCATTAACTTCAGCCTCGCTCAGTTGAGGCTTGGGCGCCGGAATTGCGAGCCAGCGGGGTACAGAACCCTTCTTCTTCTTTGATGAAGTGGTAGTAGTCATGCTGGAATTCTAAAAACAGCGGCTTATAAAAATGCTAATCTGATGGGAATGTTTTCAGTAGAATGTTCACTATGGTGAACAGATATTCAGAGTGATTATTCTATTAATACTGTTTTTACCCTGGAATTACAGGGAAGTGCTAAATCTGTGTGATGTATATCTGTCTACTGGGCAACAGTGCCACAAGTGCTACAGTGAATATAAATACTTTCCTTGTTGAGTAAGTATGTGTTTTGGTCAGACCACACTTAAATTTAGAGTAATTTATACCCTAAGTTCAAAAAGAAAACCACTTGAACACCACAAAATCGGTGCCCAAAAACAGCACAGAAAACCCGCCCGCACGGTGCAGAAGAAAAACCGTACGGGCGGGCCTGTTATCTATCCCCAAAAGCTCGGCATACAGTCGGTACGCATACCGGCACGAAGCCGAACAGCCGCCACCTGCCGCAGGTTACCGCGAGCAAACCATCATCCGGTCAACCCGCAGCAGGCAGCGGAACCAATAGGCGCCTCCTAGAGGGATGCGCGAATCGCCTTGGTGGCGTCCACCAGGTGACGCAGAGACTGCTTGGTCTCCTCGTAATCACGAGTCTTCAGACCACAGTCAGGGTTCACCCACAGGTCAGCAATGGTGCCGTAACCAATCGCAGCCTTCAGCAGGGACTCAATCTCATCCTGAGAAGGAACACGCGGGGAGTGGATGTCCCACACGCCCGGGCCCAGACCGGAAACGAAGCTCTCCGGAATATCAGCCAGCAGCTCCATGTGCGAACGAGCCGCCTCAATGCTGGTCACGTCAGCGTTCAGAGCGTTAATCGAGTCGATAATCTCGTTGAACTCCGAGTAGCACAGGTGGGTGTGAATCTGGGTGGAATCCTTCACCGCGCTGGTTGCCAGGCGGAAGGAGTTCACCGACCAGTCCAGGTACTGCGGCTGCTCATCGCGGCGCAGGGGCAGCAGCTCGCGCAGAGCCGGCTCGTCCACCTGAATGATGCGGATGCCCGCCTCCTCCAGGTCGGCAATCTCGTCGGCAAGAGCCAGAGCCACCTGGTTAGCGGTCTCGCGGCGCGGCTGGTCGTCACGCACGAAGGACCAGGCCAGAATCGTCACCGGGCCGGTGAGCATGCCCTTGACCGGCTTGTCGCTCAGCGACTGTGCGTGGGAGCTCCACGGAACGGTGAACGCCTCACCGCGCAGGCCCTCACCGTGACGCTTCACGTCACCGAACAGGATCGAGGGGCGGGTGCAACGCGAACCGTAGGACTGAACCCAGCCGTGGCGGGTGGTTGCGAAACCGTCGAAGTTCTCAGCGAAGTACTGAACCATGTCGTTACGCTCAGCCTCACCGTGAACCAGAACGTCCAGGCCCAGCTCCTCCTGCAGCGCGATGACCGAGGCGATCTCGTCACGCAGGAAGCCGTTCAGCTCCTCAGTGGAAATCTTGCCCGCACGAGCCTCCGCACGGTGGCGGCGAATCTCAGCAGTCTGGGGGAAGGAACCGATGGTGGTGGTCGGCAGCTTCGGCAGGTTCAGGTCAGCCTGAGCCGCGCGGCGAACGTCAATAGTCGGACGGTCGAAGTCCTCGGCGGTTACAGCTGCGGCGCGGGCACGAATCTCGTCGTTGTGCTTGCGCGGGTCAGCGGCGAAGCGAGCCAGCGCCTCATCGGCAGCCTTCAGCTCCGGCTCAACAGCGGCCTCACCCTCAGCCAGGCCACGAGCCAGCAGTGCAATCTCGGCGACCTTCTGATCGGCGAACGCCAGGCCGTCCACGGGAACCTCGGCGGGGTCTTCCAGAGCCAGGTCGTGCGGCACGTGCTGCAGGGAGGTCGAGGAGGAAACCGACACGGCACCCTCGGATGCGCCGGGCAGCGCCTCCAGGGTCTTCAGGGCGGCGCGAACATCAGCACGCCACACGTTGCGGCCGTTCACAACACCGGCAACCAGGTGCACACCCGCGGCAGAAACAGACTCCAGCTCAGCCTTCGAGTACACGCCGTGCACCAGGTCAAGATGCAGAGCCTCAATGCCGGTACCCAGTAGCGCCGGCAGGTTCTCACGCAGGGAACCGTAGGGGCTGGTCACCAGAATCTGCGGGCGCTTCTCGCCTGCAGCCAGGGCACGGTAGGTGCGCTCGGCAAGCTCGGCAACCTTCGCGTTGTCGGCACGGTCCACGGTCAGGCCCGGCTCGTCCAGCTGAACCCACTCAACACCGCGCTCAGCCAGCTGCTCCAGCACCTGAGCGTAAGCGGCAACGAACTCATCCAGACGGTCGATGGGTGCGAAGTCCTCAGCGGAACCCTGCTCAGCCTTAGCGCCCAGTAGCAGGGTCAGCGGGCCAACAATCTGCGGGCGAACCTTCACGCCAGCCTGCTTTGCAACCTCAAGCTGCTCGTCAATAGCCTCAAGGTTCAGCTTAATCTCGGTGCCGGAACCAATCTCGGGCACCAGGTAGTGGTAGTTGGTGTCGAACCACTTAGTCATCTCCAGCGGAGGCAGAGTCTCGGTACCGCGCGCCAGTGCGAAGTAGCCGGGCAGATCCAGCAGACCGCGTGCATCCTTAGCCTCAGCCAGACGCTCGGGAACCAGGGTGAACAGGCGAACCACGTCAAGCACCTGGTCGTAGTAGGAGAAGGTTGCCGGAATCGAGTAGTTATCAGCCTTCAGGCCGGCGGCGGTCACGCGCTCGAAGTAGGTGCGCTGCACGTCAGCGGCGGTGTCCTGCAGCTCCTGCAGGGTTGCCTTGCCCTTCCAGAAAGCCTCCTGAGCCTTCTTCAGCTCGCGGAAGCGGCCCACGCGGGGGTAGCCAACAATGGTTGCGGCGGGGAATGCGGTGTTCGACATAATAATTTTTTCCTTTACTGGGGATAGATAGGGGAGTCAGTTCCGGTATTTCGCCACCCAGCGGTGGGCGGTGAAACGGAGGTTGTAACTCCCGGAATATTTGCGGGGGAGACAATGGGAACGCATCCGACAAGGAGCGTTACGGGTTGGGTTAGGCGTATTCCAGTTCGCTCAGCGGCTGAGAGAAACGGTTGCTGTATCGGGGTAGGTCCAGCTGGTCCAGAACGTCCAGCACCGCCGCATGCTCGTTGAAGGTGAAGAAGTGCAGGCCCGGTGCGCCCGCATCCATCACGGCGCGGCACTGGTTCAGCGCGTAATCCACGCCGATGCGGTGCAACTCTGCGTTGCTGGTCGCCGTCTCTAGGGCGTAGGCGAGGTCCGTCGGGACTTCCATGCCCGCCATCTGGCAGAGGTTCTGTAGGCGCTTCAGCGAGGTTACCGGCATGATGCCCGGAATAATCGGAATATCCACGCCTGCCAGGTGCGCCGAATCGACCAGGGCGCTATAGCGTTCATCCTCAAAGAACACCTGAGTAATCGCGAAATCCGCGCCGGCACGCTGCTTGGACAGCAGAATCTCAATATCCTGCAGCAGGGATGCGGACTCGGGGTGCTTCTGCGGGTATGCCGCCACACCAATCGACACCTTGCCAGCTGCCAGGTGGGCGAAATCTTCACGCTCCACGCGGCGAATGAGCTCTACCAGGTAGCGGGCGAAAGGAAGTTCAGAAACCTGACCTTCCTGAATATCACCGCGAAGAGCCAGGAAACCGCGCACACCCAGACCCAGAATCAGGCGGACTGCACGCTCCAGCTCGTGCACTGAATGGCCTGCGCAAATCAGGTGAGCCAGCGGGGTGAGGGAGGTTTCATGCACCAGGTGGTCGAGCAGCGCCAGGGTCTTCTGGCGGCGCTTCGCGTCACCGGCGTAGGTGACTGACACGTAGTCGGGGTTGGTGCCCTCAAGCTCGGCAATGGTGTGGAGTAGCGACTCGCAGCTTGCGTGTGAGCGGGGTGGGAATAGCTCAAAAGAAAGAGCCGGGTGAACTGTCGTCATAACCTTCCTTCGTGTTCACCCGATAGATACGCACCGGGAGGGTGCGTGAATTCTTCTGCAGGATGCGCTGTACCGGTTTGTGGGTACGACTCATCAAGGGGTGCCGAAGGGTATTCTTCTCTATCGGTTCTGGCGGGAGCACCTTGTCCGTACCCTGCACCGTGACGGTGGGGGATACTGGCGAGGTTGCTGCGACGTCTACGAGCCAGATCTCTCGGTCGCTCTTGATAGATAACGCTTTCACTCTACCCACTGCCTCCGAGGGTGCGCAAGGGATGCGGCGGTTGATGTCCTAATATTTCTGGACATGACATTGGGGAGAAATATGAACTTAATATGACTGACTATGACGAAGGGGGCTGGGGGCGTTGCGGGTAGAGCTGTCGGCTAACCCCTGGATGCCCGAAAATATCACAGATATATCTGCTTAATATTCTTGGACACGCACGAATATATGTGTTTTATATTTCAATGAGGAGTAGGGTAACTAATGAAGCACGGGTAGTGTTTCGACGTCCGCTCATCGAGGAGTTTCAGGGCTCAAAGATGAGTTCAATACGACTTTGTGAGCGTGGTGAGAATGAAAAAGCTATTTTCTTCTATACTCTGGTCTTTCCGCCTAGCCTGGAAAACCTGTCCTGGGACCCTAGTGAGCGTCGCCCTATCGCTAGCCGTCATAGCCTGCATTCCCCTGAGTCAGTCCCTGCTGATTGGTAATACAGTATCAGCCTTGAGCGGTTCAAATGGTGGTGCGGCCTGGATTTATATCGTTGCTCTTGCCCTTGTTGTCGGAATTAATATCATTGCTAAACGCTGGGTCATAAGTAACATGCTCATCCTCAAATCAAAGGTGAACTATCGGGTTCACTGCATGTTAAATAACAGGTTATCTACATTTCCGTTATCTGATATAGGTAGCACAAAATCACAGGAAGATATACGTGCTGCTAGAGAGGCAATATCGAAACAGGAATTGCAGGTTCACACCATGTCAGTTATGACACTGGTGAGTGCCTTCGCAATGGTGTTACTTCTCTGTCTTAATATCGCGAACGTCAGCATTGTGGCAGCAATTTTTGCGGCACTGTGTTCACTACCCCTATCTATTGCAATGGTGATTCTCGCTAAACGTGATTACGCTATCTACACCCTAATGTACGAGGATTATCGGGTAGAGAACTACTATCTAGACAATCTGATGGCTCAAAGTCGCGCCCAAGAACTTCACCTCATGAGAGCCTCCCGATTTTTCTCGCAACGCGTAGCGTCCTGGCGACGCCGGGCAGCCGGTAGGGAATTGAGCCTTGAAAGTGTTAGAGGAATCATCTCCGTAGTTGCAGGGCTACTCTGCTCTGTCTTACTTTTTGCGTCCCTGTACTTCCTTGTGGATTCAGGAGCCGATATATCGTATGTGGCCGGATCGCTGATTGGAATCATTGCCTGTGTTGACGCGACCCAAGAGGTGGGATATTCATTCGGTCAGATTATTAATGGAGCATTATCTGTTCAGCAATTCCGAAGGGTATGCGACTCTGATACTTACGACCATGCTTCTGAGATAAAAACTTCTAACCCTAACCATGAAAATATTTCAAAAATTATATGCAAAGATGTATCCGTTCAGTATGAGGGCGCGTCGTCTTTTGCGCTTAAAGATATTAATCTTGAGCTGATGAATAATCAAATGATTGCAGTAGTTGGTGCCTCGGGCGCGGGAAAAACAACGCTAATAAATGCAATTCTTGGAATTACACCAATTGCCCAGGGGAGCATAACGTATAAGGGTGCTTCTTCTGAGAGTAAATACAACATGTTGGCAAATGTTGGTTTGGTGAGTCAAGACTACGGCCGTTATGAACTGACTGTGCGTGAAAATCTTCTTCTGGGTTTGCCGCAGGAGGCTGTTGAGCGTCTTGGTGATGCTGATTTGTGGTCGGCTTTGTCGGTGGCTTGTGCTGATGATTTTGTGCGTGGTCTTGAGGGCGGTTTGGATGCTCAGTTGGGTGAGTCGTTTGGTGGTGTTGGTCTTTCGGGTGGTCAGTGGCAGCGTTTGGCGTTGGCGCGTGTGGTTCTTCGGGATGCGCCGGTGTGGGTGTTGGATGAGCCGACCAGTGCTGTGGATGCTGAGACTGAGGAGGAGATTTTTGCTCGGTTGAAGGTGGCTGCTGTTGGGCGTTTGGTGGTGTTGGTGTCTCATCGTGCGTGGACGTTGCGTGGTGTTGATTCTGTGGTGGTGTTGGATGGTGGGTGTGTGGTGGAGCAAGGAACCTACCAGGACCTAACGACCGACCCCACATCACGCTTCAGGAAGCTCTTCGCCTCCCAACTGGAGGGGAAATAACCTCTCAACATACCCGCACAACGTAGAGTTAAAAGCATGGAACGTATTGAATCTCCCGTCTACCGCAGGCTCGGCAACTCCGGCCTCGTCGTACCCAGCGTCGGCATCGGCTGCAACAACCTCGGCCGCCCCGGCACCCCCACCCGCACCCAAGAAGGCACCAACGAAGTCATCGCCGCCGCAGTCGACGCCGGCATCAGCTTCTTCGACATCGCCGACCTCTACGGCGCCGAACCCGGCCTCTCAGAAACCATGTTCGGCACCGCCCTCACCCAGCTCGGCCTCGACCGCGACGAACTGACCATCGTCACCAAATTCGGCCTGCCCATCGGCGACCTCAACGGCAACGACCGCAACGCCCGCGGATCCCGCCGCTACATCATGCGCGCCGTCGAAGGGTCCCTCCGCCGCCTCGGCACCGACTACATCGACCTGTACTTCTACCACAGCCCCGACCCCAACACCCCCATCGAAGAAACCCTCAGCGCCCTCGACCAGCTCGTACGCGACGGCAAAGTCCGCTACCTGGGCCACTCCAACTTCTCCGGCTGGCAGCTCGCCCACGCCGAACACTGCGCCCATGAACTCGGCACCGAACGGTTCATCGTCGCTGAAAACCACTACAACCTGCTCGACCGCCGCGCAGAACTCGAAATCCTGCCCGCCGCACGGCACTTCGGCATGGGTGTGCTGCCGTACTTCCCGCTCGCTAACGGCCTGCTGACCGGCAAGTACCGCCGCGACAACATTCCCGCCGGTTCGCGCCTGTCCCATTCCAAGAAGAACGTGCTCGACGCCGCCAACTGGGACCAGCTCGAAGCCTTCCACAGCTTCTGCACCGAGCGCGGTATCACCGAGGTGCAGGCGGCGTTCTCCTGGCTCGCACAGCAGTCGCCGGTCACCTCCGTCATTGCCGGTGCGACCAGCGCCGAACAGGTACGCGCCAACGCACAGGCTGCCTGCCTGCGCTTCGACGCTGAGGACCTCGCCGCCCTGGACGCCATCTTCCCGGCACCCGAGAAGATCGCGCTGTTCTAAACTCCGGCTCCCTCTCAAAAGGGGCACTCAGGCGGACGCACATGTCGGCCGTAATATACGCTGAAAAATGTCCGTGGTGAGAAATAAATATCACCCGCCGAACGTTTTCGCTAGGATTAGGTGAGGTGTGTCTAACCTGATGCACCTCACCTAGCCCACTGACAGTGCTGAAGAACCACCAATGTCGGTGTAATCTCACCTAACCCCTCGGCATAAAGGACACCATGAGCGCACAGAGCACCGCCTCCACCCTGCCCCCTCTGGGCACCGGGAAGCACAGTCGATACCTCGGTATCATTGCACTCATCGCCACCTTCGGCGGTCTGCTCTTCGGCTACGACACCGGAGTGATCAACGGCGCGCTCGAACCCATGAGCCGCGAACTCGGCATGGACTCCACCGCCCAAGGCTGGGTCACCGGATCGCTCGCTTTCGCCGCCGCTATTGGCGCACTCGGATGCGGCCGCATCTCTGACCGGTTCGGCCGCCGAACCACCATCATTGGGCTGTCCACCATCTTCTTCATTGGTGCCCTGGCGTGCGTCTTCGCACCCAACGTCGCCGTGCTCATCACCGGGCGCACCCTGCTCGGCCTGGCGGTCGGTGGCGCCTCCGCCGTGGTGCCCGTGTTCCTCGCAGAGCTCGCACCCTACGAAATTCGAGGCTCCCTCTCCGGCCGCAACGAGCTCATGGTCGTGGGCGGTCAGCTTGCCGCGTTCATCGTGAACGCCCTCATCGGCAACGTATGGGGTGAGCACGACGGCGTGTGGCGCTGGATGTTCGCCATCTGCACCCTGCCCGCCATCGGCCTGTTCGTCGGCATGCTGCGAGTGCCCGAGTCGCCGCGCTGGCTGCTGCGCGTCGGTCGGCGTGAACAGGCGCTTGAGGTGATGAAGCGCATCCGCTCCACCGAACGTGCCGAGGCTGAGATCGCCGATATTGAACGCACCCTGCAGGCGGAGGCAACCACCCAGAACAATGCGGCGGGTAAGGAAAGCGTGGGCGTGCGCGGCTGGTTCGTGCGCATCCTGCTCGTCGGTATTCTGGTCGGCGCGGGCCAGCAGCTGACCGGCATCAACTCGATCATGTACTACGGCATTAAGGTGCTCAAGGAAGCCGGTTTCAGCGAATCCGCGGCGCTCATCGCGAATATTGCGCCGGGTACGATCGCGGTGCTCGGCTCCATCCTGTCGCTGCGCCTGATGGAGCGTGTACCGCGCCGCGTCATGGTCATTACCGGCTATAGTTCGACCGCGTTTTTCCACGTGCTGATTGCGGGCGCATCCATGCTACTGCCCGCCGATAACGCGGCGCGTCCCTGGATTCTGCTGGTGCTCATCGTCTGCTTTGTGGGCGCGATGCAGACCTGCCTGAACGTGTCGACGTGGGTGATTATGAGTGAGCTGTTCCCGCTGCGTGTGCGTGCGGCGGGTATGGGCATTTCGGCGTTTAGCGGCTGGATGATGAATGGTGTGCTGTCGCTGGCGTTCCCCGTGATTCTGGGTGCGGTCGGTCTGACCGGCTCCTTCATCGGCTTTGCCGTGGTGAACGTGATTATTGCGCTGCTGATGTTCCGCAACCTGCCGGAGACTCGCGGCGTGAGCCTGGAGCAGGTGGAGCGCGGCGTGATGGACGGCAGTATCTACCCCTCCGCACGCGGGCGCTAAACCCCGGCGGTTTTTAGGCAAGAATGAGGCGGGCGGCCCCTCCCCGGTGGAGGTGCCGCCCGCCTTGCAATATGCGTTGAAAGACTAGTCTGCAGGGTTCTCTGCGAGGAACTCGTCGAGGCCGATGCGGTAGCCGTCATCTTCGGCGCGTGCCTTGCGAAGAGCCTCAATGTCGAGGAGCTCTTCGTACTCTTCCAGCAGCTTCAAATCTTCGTAGGAGATGAGCGCGGCAACAGTCTTACCATTGCGGCTGATGAGGGGACGTTCGCCGGAGAACACGGCTTCATTGACTTTGGTTCCGAGGTTGTCGCGGAGTTCTTTAAGAGTCGTGACATTGGAACGAGTCCGGTGAGTGGTGACAGTCATGACTGGTTCCTTTCTGGGGTTTGTCCGTTAGCTCCGAGGATAGTTCCTGTGCAGGTTCTATTCAAGGGGCCGCAGTGCGAAGAAGGGTACAGGGCACGAGTAGGGAATTACCGCATTCTGTACATCATTGATAACGGTGCGGTTGTTGTTGAGGTCTTCCGAGTTGGTCATCGGCGAGAAGTCTATCGTGGCCTGTAGAGTGAGCGCGGCGTGATGGGTTGTAGTGCTGCCGCGACCGCACTGTTCGTTGAAGGAGAAGCAAGGAACCCCTACCCTGCGCCACCAACCCATAAGTGATACGGTCAAAGAACAAGTAAAGGCTACACGTGCTGAAATGCACGCCCGACCCTGCCCACACGCATCGCCCGGACGCCCGCATCCAGCACGCCACAACTCTATAACGAACACGGGTGAACAATGACTGAGAACGTACACAACGACTGGGACCTCCGAAGCGAAGAGGTTCAGAAGGACCAGGTAGCTGCCTACGACGCAATGCGCCGCCGTTGCCCTGTCGCCCACGACGAATTCATGGGCTACTCCGTCTTCAAAAACGCCGATGTACAGCACGTACTCGACCACCCCGAAATCTACTCTAACGTCGTCTCCACCCGCCACATCGCCGTCCCCAACGGCATGGACGCACCCGAACACACCACCTTCCGCGCGGTCAACGACAAGTACTTCACCCCCGAACGCCTCGAAAAGTTCGCACCCGTCATCCGCGACGCCGTGAAGGCCCTCATCGCGGACCTGCCCCGCGGCGAAGAAGTAGACGTCATGCAGGGCTTCGGCCAGGCATACGCAATGCGCGTGCAGAACGCCTTCATGGGCTGGCCCGCATGCCTCGAGCAGCCCCTCACCGAATGGATCGAGAAGAACCGCGTCGCCACCCTGCGCCGTGACCGCGAAGAAATCGCTAAGGTCGCCCTCGAATTCGACGGCTACATCCGCCAGCTGCTCGACGAGCGCCGCGAGGACGCTGCCGCCGGCAATCCCAAGGACGTCACCGCCGAACTGCTCACCGACACCGTGCAGCTGCCCGGCGAAGAACCCCGCACCATGACCGACGAAGAAATCGTCAGCCTCATCCGCAACTGGACCGTGGGCGAGCTGTCCACCGTCTCCGCAACCGTGGGCGTCTTCGTGAACTTCCTGGCACGCAACCGCGCCGAGCAGGACCGCCTGCGCGCATCCCTCGCCGAGGGCAACGCACTCGACGACCGCAGCGAAATTGCCCTCGCCGTTGAAGAAATCATGCGACTCGAAGACACCCTCGTCACCAACCGCCGCATCACCGCCCAGGACACCGAACTCGGCGGCCGCACCCTGCCCGCCGGCTCCCGCGTGACCATCAACTGGGCAAGCGCCAACCGCGACGAGGACGCCTTCGAAGACGCCCTCACCTACAACCCGCACCGCGACCAGTCCCGCAACCTCGTGTACGGCGACGGCATCCACGTCTGCCCCGGCGCGCCCCTGGCACGCCTGGAACTGCGCATCCTGCTCGAGGAGCTGCTGCGCGGCACCGAGTCCATTGAGATCGCGGACGAGAGCGAGAAGCCCGCAACCGTGAACGCCGTGTACCCGGTCTCCGGCTACTCGGTCGTGCGCGCCATCTTCAACTAGGCACGATTCAGCCCTAAAAAGGGCGAGGCGCCGAACCCCTGAGAATGGGGGTCGGCGCCTCGCGCTGTTAAGAGTACATATAAGAGTGAATAGTAGGGTAGTGGTGGCCGGTATCAGCCGCGCACTATAGATAAAACGGAATATTCCAAGACGGCTATATAGCCTAGTGGGTTATCCAAAAATGAATTTAGCGGCCGGAACTCGTTGCCGAAGGTTTCACCGAAGAACCCGCAGAGCCGCTCGCAGACGCACGAGCCGAAGCACTCGCAGAAGCCTCCGCCGCAGCTGATGCCGACTCCTCCGGGGACAGAGCCGTACCATCCGCATGAACACCAGCCATCGCCGGAGTCACACCATTCACGAAGCTCAACTTCGCCTGCTTGAACTGGTACTCGGGAGAGCAGGTCAGCTTGTACTTCGAATTCGCCAGCTCGCGAATCGACTTCACATAATTCTGAGTCTCCTCATACGGGGGAACACCGCCGTACTTCTCCACAGAACCCGGACCCGCGTTATAACCGGCGAGAACCACATCCTGCAGCTCATCCTCATTGGAGGCGTACTTCGCCAAACGAGTACGCAACTCACCCAGGTAGCGTGCCTGCGCCGCAATCGCATCGTGCGGGTTCAGAACATTACCGCCATTGCCGAAGTTGTAGTGGCCGCCGCTCCACGCATCATCAGTGAACTGTGCAATACCCTTAGCGCCCTGGTGGGACACAACGCCCACACGCCAGTGGCTCTCAGTCTCAATCTGCGCCGCTAGCACGCCGGGACGGAAACCCGCCACCTTAGAGCCCTCCTCGAAATCGGGTCGGAGAGCCGCCGGAGCATACGAAAGCTCCGTCATACCGCAATAGTCGTCATAGGTGGCTGCCAGGCCGGCAACACCGCCACCCAAAAGAACCGCAGAGGCAATAATCTGCCAATGCGCAAGTGCCCCGGCGAGAAAGCGAAGCGGGAAAGCTTTACGCTGCCGAGGGGAAGTCTGTGCGTCCGCCGAAGCGGGGATGTGGTTGTTGGCGCCCGTAGCGCTGCGCTCGGAAGAGGCGCTCGAAGTGCTATCTGCCATTCCTATAGACTAGCGCACCATCGCCGTTTATGGTGAAAAAACTCCCCTCCGTTGAGGTGAAAACCATAGTCAGAGAGTTCTTGGCGCGTCTTTACCGGAGTCAACATCAAGTGCAGGTACAGACTCCGTGCACGTGAAGGATGACCCCACCCGGTACACCTTTGACAGGGAGTACCAGGCGGGGTCAATCCATGATGGGGAGCTTCAGGAGTCCCTAACGGTTCGTCACCACGATCTTGCCGGCGGCACCGCGTTCCATCTCCGAGAAGGAGTGATTCACGAACGTGTACGTGCCAGACTCTAGGAACTGCATCTCCACGAAGCCGCCCTGAGCGGGCGCCAAATCGAGTGCCTGGCTGTGGCCGTCACGGCTACCGAACGCATCTGCGCCGCGGCGCATCAGGTAGCCGCCCTCCTTGTAGACGGTGTCGAATTGCGAACCGACCACGTGGAAGCTCGTGCCGTGGTTCGGGCCCGCAGCCATCACCCAAACACGGATACGCTCGCCCTTCTTCACCTGCAGCGGCTTCGCCTTGTACTGGGTTGCGTGGCCGTTGAACATGGTCAGCGTGGGGGTGCCTGCCGCGATCAGCTCCGGCGAGTTCTCCGCCAGCTTGTTACCGTCGGAGGCGGTCTTGCCGGTGTCGTGCAGGTACGCCTCGCCCTGAACCATCACGTACTCGTGATCGACCGGGTCAAGGTCCGCCGGGTCAATGATGACCGCGCCGTACATGCCCTGGGTCATGTGCAGGCTCAGCGGGGCGGTGCCGCAGTGGTACAGCCATATGCCGGCGGCCTTCGCCTCAAAACGGTAGACGAGACGCTCACCGGGGGCGATGGTCTTCATCGTGTTATCGGGGGAGACCATGCCCGCGTGGAAGTCCAGCGAGTGGCCCATCGTGCCGTTATTGATGAGTGTAATTTCAAAAATGTCGCCGACCTTGCCGCGCAGAATCGGTGCCATGTTCTGCCCGTTGAACGTCCACATGTGAACAGTCACGCCGGGCGCCACCTCGCGGTCGACTTCCTCAACTTCCAGGGTGACCTTGCGGACGGTCTTGCCGTTCACCTGCGTGGCGGTGTTCGGCGCCGGGATGTTCGGGTCGCGGTACTTGTAGCCGCTGCCGGGCGCTGCGGACATGTCAATCCTGCTGTTCGCAACGGTCATGAGGGTCGGAGTGCTACCCGACGCGGCGTGGTTGTGGGTGCCCGTAGAACCGTGGTTGTGGCCACCCTGCGCCACCTGGTTTGCGGAGGCGCCGGTCGCCTTCACCTTGAACACCATGCCCAGGGAGCGGTGACCCGCCACGGAGCAGTAGCCTTCCTGGTCGGCGGTAATGACGCCGGCGTCAACGGTTTTCGTTTCGCCGGGGTTGATGGTGCCGGTGGTTGCGCCGTTGTCGAAGGTCAGGTCGTGGGTCATGCCCTCGTCGTCGTTGGTGACCTCGACGACCAGGCGGTTACCGGCGGGGACCTCCACCTCGGCGGGGGTGAAACGGTAGTTGCTGGTCGCCTTCACCTGCACGGTGGTGGTCTGACCGGTTGCAGCCACGGAACCCGCCGAGGAGAACGACGGCAGGTTCAACGCGGACGGGTTCACGGCGAAGCCCAGCAGGAACGCCATGGCAACCGCGAGTGCCGCCTGGAAGCTCTGCTTGGCGTGCGGGACGGGTTCGGGGGTGAGTGCCTCCTGATTGAAGACGGGCTTTTCGCCGCGGGCGCGTGCTGCCATCATTTCCTTGCGGGTGTTCACGGACGCCTTCACGCCGCGCACCATCAGCGGAATGAACGCCATGAGCGCCAGCGCACCCACGATAGCGACGGCAATCTTGATGGACTGGCCGACCACGGAGCCGGGCATCATGAAGATAACGAGCGCCAGGTTCACGGCGGTTACGCGTGCCGCCGCGAAACGGCTGAACTCCTTGTTGGAGGCGCGCACCACCGCCGGGCCGCCACCCATGCGCTGGGGGAGCAGGTAGCTCATCGCGCCGAGCAGCAGCTGCAGCAGGAAGCCGACCACAAAGATAGGGGTCACGGCGCGCATGTCCAGCTGCGCGAAGGGGACGGTCGCCACCAGGTAGGCGGTGGCCGCCACACCAACAATCAGCCAGAGGAAGCCCATACCTACGCTCATGGGCGGGTACTCGTTCGGGCGCTTGGTGCGCAGGGTACGCACCATCACCCAGGCGACAATCAGCAGGGCAACTAGGTAGACGACCAGGCCGGCTGCGGCGAGCGGACGCATCCCTAAAATCGCGCCGACAAGGGTCAACGCTAAGCCACCGCACATGAGGTACAGGGCGCGCAGGCTGTGGGTGAGCGCCTTATCCACCATCTTGGTGCGCAGCATGGTCGGCCAGAACGTCACCAGCGTACCCACCGCGGTAATACCGACGAAGCCGAGCACGTTCACTGCCTCGTGCGCGAGCAGGAACTGCGAATGCAGGGTGCCGGACAGGTTCGGGTAGGCAATCATGCCGCCAAACGCCGCACCGAGGGGCAGCAGCAGCGCCGCAACAATGTAGAAGCGAATGGTCACACCGAACCGCGACGGCAGAGCCTGACGCACCTGCTTCAGCAAGTAGATGCCGTGCCAGGCAACCATCGAACCGACAATGAGGGCGCCCACCACCGTGGCGGCGTAGAGCCCGGGCACGCTCAGCTGACCGACCATGCCGATCATGAGCACGAGAATACCGGCGTTCAGAATGAAGATGCGGCGCACCTGGGTTCCGCGGTGCTCGTCAGGAATCTTGATTTTCATGAGCGCTTCGGTGAAGTGCTGCGACCAAATCAGAATCGAGTTCGTAATCAGGCCGAGGGTGACAATGTGCACCATCAGCCAGCCGCTATTCGGGATAAACCTGTGCAGCAGAAGTACGCCGACAAGGGTAAACATCCAGTGGGAGACGGGCTTGGAGGCGCGACGATGCCACGTACCGCGACCGGATGCGCGGCGTGCAATCTCTTCGGGGGTGAGGTTTGCGCCGGGCACATCAGCCGGGCGCGCGCCAATGCTCAGGCCGGAGGAGCCGCCTCCGGAGACGTTTGCGCCTGCGGGCTTGCCGCTCGTGTTCTCACCTTCGGGTGGGGTGCCGAGATGTTCACTCACGTGATCACTGCTTTCACTGCTGGTTGTTCGTGGACGTCGGTGTGCGGGTCGGCACCCGGTACCCCTGCGGTGGGGTGGGTGCCAATAAGCCCATTATATTGCCCGGATAGTACCAATTTTGAAGACATGACGTGCATATGAAGGCGGCTCATATCGTGATAGTTGTGCCTGCGCGCTCGAGCGGTTCTCCCCCTGTGAACCTGCTCCCCAATGCACCTTTCACAGGTGCGCGCGATAAACTATTAGGATTCCAAAATCAGATGCCCGCCCACCCTACGCGCGCATCCGCCGGCACCAAGGTAAGGACAAGCACCTCGTGACAAGGACTGACTCCACCACCCCCATCTGGGGAAAAATCGCTATTGTGGCACTCATCCTCATTGTTGGCGGTGGATACGTCATCAAAATGCTCACCAACCCCTTCTCCGGTATGGACTTTTCCATCTACCGTCTGGGCGCAATGACCATTTTCGATAACGAGGGCTTTACCCAGGACCTATACTCCCCGACCCTGAACGATCACGGCGTCATCAAGCCGCCGTTCACGTACCCGCCGTTCGCGGCGATGCTGTTCTTGCCGTTCGCTTTTATTCCGCTGGAAGTCGGCAAAGTCATTATGGTCATCGGTTCGGCTGTGGTGGCGTGGTGGATTTCCACGATCATTTACAACTACGTGAATGCGCGCGGCCGCGAACTGCCCCTGCAGCAGTACTTTGGTCGTGCCGGCACGATTGCGATGCTGACCATTCTGGTGGTGGCGGCGGGCCCGTGGCAGCGCACCCTGGACCTGATTCAGATTAACCCGTTCATTACGGCGCTGATTCTTGCCGATTTTGTGCGTCCGGCGACCCGCGTGCCGCGCGGCGTGCTGATTGGTATTGCGGGCGGCGTGAAGCTGACCCCGCTCGTGTTTGGTCTG
Organism: Rothia sp. HMSC066G02; assembly: GCF_001813145.1. Classification (NCBI taxonomy): domain Bacteria; kingdom Bacillati; phylum Actinomycetota; class Actinomycetes; order Micrococcales; family Micrococcaceae; genus Rothia; species Rothia sp. HMSC066G02. Next base: position 104,756 of record NZ_KV811586.1, read on the forward strand.
ATTCTGCTGGTCCGTCGCGACTGGAAGGGCATTGCGACCCTGGGCGCGACGTTCTTCGGCACCATTGTGCTGGGTTTCATTCTGATGCCTAAGGACGCGCCGGAGTTCTGGTTCTCCGCGCTGACGAACCCCTCCCGTGTGGGTGGCCTGAACTTTGTGGATAACGTCTCGATTCAGGGTTGGCTGCTACACTTCGGTCTTTCTGAGAGCGCCGCGAAGCCCGTCTACTACGCCCTGGCGCTGGTCACGATTGTGCTGACCGCCGCGCTGCTGTACCAGCTGGAACGCCGCGGTGCCGCGCTGGCGCAGGTGGCGGTGACCGCCTCCTTGATGGTGGCGCTGTCGCCGATTAGCTGGTCGCACCACAACGTGCTGCTGCCCCTGCTGGCTGCCGTGTTCATCATGGACGCGTTCCCGACCTATTTTGCGGTTCAGCCGGCGTGGCTGCGGGTGACAGCGACCGTGTTCGCGGTGGTTGCGGTGTTGGGCCTGTACCTGTCGCCGATTAGGATTGCGTCCTGGTTCCACGGTAGCGCTGATGGTTTGGAGCAGCTGGCTCCGGGCGCGTTGGCGGTTTCGGCTATTCCCGCGTTCTGCCTGTGGGCGACGATGACGCTCTGGTCTGTTGCCGCTCTGAGCGCGCCGGTGCGTGGTGCGAAGGTTGAGCCCGTGCAGTACGGTTCCGTGCGTAGCGATGCGCCTCTGGGCTGGTGGGGCGCTCGCGCCCTGGTGTCCGAGAGCGCCCAGTCTGTGCGTGCCGCTGCTTCTCGTGAGGCAACCGCGTGAGCCGCGACAAGGAGCTAGAAAAGACCCCTGTGAATACTGATAAGAACACCGCGAAGAGCGTAGTGAAGACCGCGGAGAATACCGAGGCGGTAGCGCCCATCATCCCGTGGGCTTCGGCATCTTCGGCGGTTGCGGAACCGGCTGTTGAGAGTGCCGCAGAGGTGCCCGAAGCCTCGGCAACCCCTAAAGAAACCGTCGAGGGAACCACCAAGGAAACCGCTGCAGAGCCCACACAACCTGCGCGTCGCGGCTTCTTTGACCGCATCCCCGGCATGCGTAGCGGCGATCTCTGGGCGCACCTGCTGTTCATCCTGGTTGCCCTCTACGCCTTCGACTACGTGACGCACGCGGCGGCTGACGATATTTACGTGTACCGCCTGGGTGCTGTCTCCCTGGCGGACGGCCCGGACGGCTACCAGCTGTACACCTTCCGCACGCGCGGCCTGCCGTTCACCTACCCACCGTTTGCGGCGTTGCTCTTCTACCCGCTCGCGTTCCTCACCGAGCCGCAGAGCATGCTGCTGATTACCGCCATTATTTGCGCGCTCTGCTACTGGTGCGCGTACCTGTTGTACTCCTACGCGCGTAGCCGCTCGTGGCGTCTGCCGTTGCAGAAGCACCTGGGTCATTGGGGTATGGTGTCGCTGATTGCGGCGCTGATTTGGATGTGCGGCCCGTGGCGTTTGACCACGCATTTTGGGCAGATTAACGCCATCATTCTGATGCTGATTCTCGCCGATTTTATGCGCCCGGCAACCCGCGTTCCGCGCGGTGTGCTGCTGGGTATCGCGGCGGGTATTAAGCTGACCCCGCTCGCGTTCGGTCTGCTGCTGCTCATGCGTAAGGACTGGAAGGGCATCGCGACCCTGGGTGCTAGCTTCGCCGCGACCGTGGGTATCGGCTTCCTGGTGATCCGTGAGGAGTCGCTGACGTTCTGGTTCCATGCGGTGCATGACACTTCGCGTGTGGGCTGGTTCAGCTACTTCGATAACGTGTCGATTATGGGTACGCTGACCCACGCGGGCCTGCAGCATCACCTGACGGCTACCGCCCTGTCCGTGGTGCAGGTGGCGTTGACCCTGCTGATTGTGCTGGTCACCGCGGTTCTGCTGGTTCCGCTGATTCGTGCCCGCGCGCTCATGGCGCAGCTGGCGCTGACCGCGTTCATGATGTTGCAGATTTCGCCGATTAGCTGGTCGCACCACAACACCTGGTACCCGCTGATGCTCGCCGCCGTGGTTATGGAGATCTTCCCGCTCATGTACCAGCGGGTCAGCTCCTTTGTTTTCACACTGGCTGTTGTTTTGGCGACCGCGGCGCTGGTGGGCATGTACATTTCGCCGTTCTGGATTGTGCTGGCGTTCTCCCCGCACTTCAGCTCGGATCAGATTCTGATGGTGCCGGAAGGCTCCCTGGGCCTGATGGCTGGCACCATGCCGTACCAGCTGATGTACCTGTTTATTCTGGTGACGTTTTTTGTGTACCTGGCGAATCGTCAGCTGGTGGAGCGTGCAGCACGTGCCGCGGGCGCCGAACTGGCGGAGGCGAAGTACTCCCGCTAAAGAAACCGCCCGCTCACGGCGGCTGCCCGCTCGAGGCGGTCGCTCGCCCGCGGCGGCGGGCGCATCCAGCAGGGCGTAAGCCCACCGGACAGAACCTCAGAGCATAGCCTCCCGGCATAAAAACCGGCATAAAAATATCCCCCGCACCTATCACGGGTGCGGGGGATACTTTTATACCCAGCCTACTGACCTAGTCAGTCACGCTGTTAGTTAGTGCCGATGCTCCAAGTAATGTTGGAGTCGGTACGAACCTGCATGTAGCTCTTGTTGCTCTGAACCCACTGCATGCTGCTCTTCACGGTCGGAATGGTCGAGGAGAAGAACGGGTCGTTCTTGGTCGCGTTCAGAACGGTGAAGCCGCGGGTGGTCGGGCCGCTGGTCTGGAACTCCATGGTTGCCTCGGTGCCTTCGTAGGTGAAAGCGTAGTAGTTCATGGTGCTCTGGAACTTCTCACCCTTCTTGTAGTGGGGTGCGGAGTCTGCGTCGTAGACGCGGATGGTCCACTCGCCCTTACCGGTCAGATCCAGCTTGCGGGTGGGGGTGGAGTGGCCGCTCGCGTCAATCCATGCGGTGCCCTTGAGCTCCTTGCCGTCGCGGGTGGAGTCGAGAACGCTCAGACCTGCGGTGATGTTGCCCTTGTCGTCACGGCTGGTGATGAAGGCGTTAACCACACCGTCTGCGGGCTTGAACTCGTAGTAGAGCAGGCCTGCGGACACATCGCCCTTGATCTTCTCAATGTCGATGGTGTCCTTATTATCGGCGACGGTCTTCTTGTATTCCTTGAACTCACCCTCGGGCATCTTCGCTTCAGCAGCAGCAACCGGCGCTGCGGAAGAAGCGGAAGTACCTGCTGCCGCGCTCTCAGATGCGGGAGCGGAAGAAGCCTCAGAGGATGCTGCCGCGGAGGACGCCTCAGCGGAAGTAGCCGCCGCGCTCGATGCCGCCGCAGAATTGGAGGCGGGGTTCGAGTTACCGCGCGGAATCAGCATGACAATCGCCAGGATGATGACAATCAGCAGAGCCAACGCACCACCGATAACACCCCACAGCTTGGTGCCGGAGAGCAGGCCCTTCTTCTCGGAGCCGTCCTCGCCATTGCCCTGGTTGCCGGGCTCGGTCATGTAGGGGTTGCTGAGCGCCACGGTTGCCTGGTCCTGATCAGACACCTGACCCTGGTAGGGCTGCTGAGCGTTGTACGGCTGACCCTGGTAGGGGTTGCCCTGGTACTGACCGCCCTGAGCGTTCTGACCGTCCTGGAAGCCCTGACCCTGGTACTGGCCACCCTGGAAGTTCTGGCCCTGGAAGCCCTCACTCTGGAAACCATCAGCCTGGTTCGGCTGGAAGCCGTTCGGTGCCTGACCCGCCGGGATGAACGCCGCGTTCTGGCCGCCCTGCGCGTTCTGGCCGGGCTGCATGTTCTGACCGGGCTGTTCCGAGAGGTTCACGGTACGCTCGGACAGGTTGACGGTGCGCTCGGTTTCCGGGGTGTGGAACTCAACGAGCGGGGAGTTCTCGATGGTGTGGGGAACCTCTTCGGTGGAGGCGGGAGCCTCAGCAACAGGTGCCTCAGCCGCGAGAGCCGCAGCAACCGGCTCGACTGCCGGCTCAGCGGCAGCGAGTGCCTCGGGGGCAACCTCGGCGACGGGCTCTACAACAACGGGCTCTACAACGGGTTCTGCAACCGGCTCGGATGCAACAGGCTCAGAGAGCGCGGGCTCGGCAACCGGTGCCTCAACAACGTGCGCCTCAACGGGCTGCTCGGAAGCAGCCTGCTCAGCAACGGGAGCCTCAACTGCGGGCTCTTCAGCCACAGTCTCCTCAGCAGAAGCCTGCGGGGTCAGAACCTGCTCGGGCAGAGCGGTGCCGGTCAGCGGAACCTGAGTCAGGTGACGCATCGGCTTGGGCTCGGAGGACTCCTCAGCGGACTCAGCCTGGGACGCCTCAACGTGGGGCGCCTCTACCTGCTGTGCCTCAACGTGGGATGCCTCAGCCTGGGGTGCTGCCGCCTCCGGAACCTCGACGACCTGCTCACCTTCGAGCTCAGCGGCGAGCTGCTCCAGGTCAACGTCCTCAACGGTCAGCGGTGCTGCAGCTTCGGCGGGCTGCTCAGCCTCAACAGCAGGCTCAGCAACTACGGGCTCAGCAACCTGCTCAGCGGGAGCTGCCTCAGCAGCGGGCTCCTCGGGAATCAGCGGCTCAATAGTAGCCTCTTCAACCTGAATGGGTTCGGGCTCGGGCTCTTCGACCCACAGCTGCCAGCCTTCAGGAACGGGACCCCACGCGGGGTCGGGGCGCCACGTAGGAGTGGGGGCCCATCCAGCAGGAGGAGCGGGCCAGTTGGGCGGCGGATTGAAGACGAGTGCCATAAGAAAGCAGCCTTTCTGGTGCTGAAAAAACACCCCGGAAGAGCGGTCATCAGCGACTATGTATATGAGCGTATTATCGCTACAAATTATGGCATAGGTTCAGAAAATGAACCCCGTGAATGGTAGGTTTTTAGCCTTATTCACGGCTTTTTCAATGGTTTTGGAACATTCCGTATCAATCGGCACTTGAAGGTTTCCGTATGCCCGGTCACCATCGACCCCGCGGAGGCTAGGATTAAAGAATGAACACTACACCGCCTCCCGCACCCCCGCAGGTAGCCGCCGGAACCCCCGCTGCTCCTGCGCCTGTTGCAGGTCTTGCCTACCACCGTCTCTCCCACGCCGACCCGAAATCCCGCTGGTTCTCACCCCTGCTGGAAGGTCTGCTCGGTGTCGCCGTATTTATTGGCCTCAACCTGATCATTTCAGTTGCCCTGGCTGCGACGATTATGGGTTCGGGACTTTCCCTCCAGGATGTAGCTACGAACCGCGCCGTCATTATGGAACACCCGGCGCTGTTCGCGCTGACGTTCCTCTCCCTTATCGCGATTGTGCCTTCGCTCTTTCTGGCACGCCTGGTCGTGGGTCCGAAGCCCTGGGGTCTGATCCATTCGGTGGCGGGTCGTCTGCGCCGCTCGCTACTGCTTCCGTACCTGGGTTTGAGCTTCGCTGTCTACGGCATCTACTACGCCGTGATGCTGGCGTTGAGCGGTGAGAGCCTGCCCGAATACCGCTATTTTCAACCTCCACAGGTTGAATTTTGGGTTTATGTGGCGATGATGCTGCTCCTAGTGCCCGTGCAGTGCTACGCCGAAGAGCTCGCCTACCGCGGCTTCATGATGCAGATGCTGGGCCGCTGGCTCCGCACCCCCTGGCTGCCGATTGTGCTGCCCGCCGTGCTGTTCATGCTCTCCCACGCCTACGACCCCTGGGGTCAGAGCACGATTCTCGCGATGGGTATTTACGCGGGTTTCCTCTGCTGGTACACCGGCGGTCTGGAAGCCTCCATCAGCCTGCACGTGGCAAATAACGTGATTCTGATGCTGCTGTCCATGGTGGCTGGTCTGGATCCGTTCGCCTCCGAGGGCATGACCCCCGTGGATGCACTACAGGGCATCGCCCTGGAAGGCGTGTACGTGGTGCTCGCCTGCCTGATCTTCAATGCGCGCGCTCGCCGCGGCGAGGTTTCACGTGAAACACAACCGCTCAAGGTTGATAAATAGGCTATTTGGCGGGTTGTTCTAGCTCAGCTACCCCGGCCCGCCCGCCCCGCTCCATTCGAGCCTCACCAGGGCTCATACTTCACGCCGCGTGGACTACCAGCCCCGGTCACCCCATCAACACCCAAGAAAAGGTAGGGTTAAACCATGACTGTTGATGCTGTAAAAAATATTGAAGACCTCGCCGCATTCGTGGCGGAGTCGCCGGTCTCTTACCTCGCCGCGCGCACGGTAGCGCGCCGCCTGCAAGCAGCGGGCTTCACCGAGCTTGTAGAGACCGAAGCATGGGACCCGCAGATTGCAACCGGCCGCCACTTCGTCGTCCGTGACGGCGCGATTATCGCCTGGGCTGGCGGCGCGAAGGCGCAGAAGGCAAGCGGCTACCGCGTTCTGGGTGCGCACACCGACTCGCCCTCCCTGAAGGTCAAGCCTTCCTCCTCCATCACCACGAAGGGCTGGCACCAGATTGCCGTGGAGAACTATGGTGGTGCACTGCTGAACTCCTTCCTGGACCGCGAGCTGTGCGTGGCGGGTCGCCTCACCGTCCTGGAGGACGGCGAGCTGAAGGACCGCCTGGTGCGCACCGGCCCGATTGCGCGCATCCCGCAGCTGGCACCGCACCTGGACCACAAGCGCAACGAACTGGTGCTGGACAAGCAGTTCAACATGTACCCCGTGTGGGGCGTGGACCCGGCGGAGAACGACGTGCTCGGCTACATGGCGAAGCACGTGATTGACGGTGAGCCGGTCGACCCGGAAAGCATTGTGGGTTACGACCTGCTGTTTGCTGATTCGCAGCCGCCGCGCCGCTTCGGTGCAGATCAGGAGCTATTCTCTTCTGGCCGCTTGGATAACCTGTCTTCGGTGCATGCGGGTTTGACCGCCCTGGAGCGTTACGTTGCCGATAACGCGGATGAGCACGCCACCGAGACTGTGATGCTTGCGGCGTTTGACCATGAGGAGCTTGGTTCGGAGTCACGTAGTGGTGCGGCTGGCCCGTTCCTGGAGGATATTTTGGTGCGCCTCTCGGCTGCGCGCGGTGAGAGCACGGAGGAGTACCGCCGTTCGGTGGCGGCGTCGTTCTGCCTGTCGGCTGATGCCGGTCACCTGGTGCACCCGAATTATCAGGGTCACCACGACCCGACCGTGCAGCCGCTGCCTGGTGGTGGCCCGCTGCTGAAGATTAACGCGAACCAGCGTTACGCGACGGATTCGGTGGGTGCTGGCGTGTTTGCTGCGGCGTGTGCGAAGGCTGGTGTGCCGTATCAGGAGTTCGTGTCGAATAACAATATGCCGTGTGGTTCGACGATTGGCCCGATTACGGCGACTCGCCTGGGTATGCGCACCGTGGATGTGGGTATTGGCCTGCTGTCGATGCATTCGATGCGCGAGATGTGCCATGTGGACGATATGGCATACATGACGCGCGCGGTGGAAGGCTTCTTCCGCCTCTAAATTGAATCCCGCTGAGGTATGAACAGTGGGGGAGTGGGCGCCGGGAATGTATGGTTCCCGGCGCCCTTATTTTTTAAAAATTTTTCGGGGGGGGGGGGGG
>NZ_KV811586.1:112344-201256 GCF_001813145.1 Rothia sp. HMSC066G02
GGGGGGGGGGGGGGGGGGAGTGTTTACCTCTTGAATAGGGTCTATGTGTGCTGTAAAGTAACCCACAATACGTTATACACGTGTTGCAGACTACTTGTTTTTGAGAAGTTTTCACCAATGATGGTGCGCCATCAGCTCGTCACCGGCGTAGCGAGCGAACCCCAACATGAAAGGCGGTTCCCATGTTCTTCGATATTTCTCTGATCCCGCTGGCGGTTTTGATCCTTGTGGGTCAACTGAAAAAAGCACCACCAAGGTTGCTAAACAACCCTAGCTATCAAAAGGAGAGGGAGCAGGTGCTAAAGCATCGGCGCATCCTGGATACGCTCGGCGTGGGTTTTGCTCTTGCCCTGATGATTATTCAGTGGGGTAACCCCGCGTTATCGCTTGCCTTTCAGGCGTTCGTTATTTGGTTGATTCCCAGCCAGCTGTATGATCTCTGGCAGAAGTTCAATGTGCCGCGTGGGGTACTCTTCGCGTGTGCTGTAGCCCTGATCGTTATTGAGTTTGGGTTGGCGCTCCTGCCCTAACCTGCACCCTATAACAGTTGTGGCGGTGACCGAACAATGGTCACCGCCACAACTATTTTTAAGATGAGACAGACTCAGATTAGACGGGGTTCGATTAGACAGGGTTGTCGGGGCTGGGCAGGGTTACCACCTCAGACCAGCGAGTATCCTTAGCGGCCGCACGGTTCGCGTCGCTCTTCTGCTTCACATCGGCTGGTGCCTGCTGCGCCCACGCCTCAAAAGCAACAATGTAGTTCTCGGGGTAGTTTGCTGCGAGCAGCTCCTGGCGGGTCGGGAAGTACTCCTTACCCTCTCGAATATCGACGTAGTTGCTTGCCTTGTAGGGGTCGGCGCTCTGGATGTCAGTGCGCGGGCCGGAGGCTACCTTTCCGCTTGTCACGTTATCGTCATCGATAGCGCGAACCCATGCTGCGGCGTAGGCGTGATCGGCCTTGTTCTTCTCGTACAGTGCCAGGCACTCGGCTCCTGCTGATTCAGCTTCGGCACGGGTGGGGAAGTTCGCCTGGTTGCGCACAACATGCCGTGCGGAGACGTAGGAGGGCAGTGCCGTACCGCGGTCGGCGCTAATGGCTTCCTGCTGCTTGAGGGTTTGAGCTTTCGTGGCTTCGTCAGGTTCAAGGCAGGGGGTGGAGCTCTTCTTCGCCGCGGAAGAGGAAGCGGACCCGGTGGCGCTTGAAGCTGACGGGGATGAATCCACGGTCGTGTTCGAGGGTGCGGGAGTGTTTGATGCCGTGCTGGTGGAGCTACCGCAGGAGGCAAGAAGCAGGGGGAGAATCGCCAGTGCGGCACTGCGTCGTAGACCGCTGGAATGTAACGAAAGAAAAACAGGGGTGTGGGTCATGAGACCACCTCACAAGTGGGATGGAACGATATATTGCATCTAAACGTACCCGAATATTTGATATGTGGTCAATGGAAAATATCATCTTATTTTTAAAACCAACACTCTAGACGCAAGATGTGCAACCCAGTAGTCTTAAAGTTCTGACCTGCTTAAATATGTGGTAGATGGGGTAAGAGTGCGGAGGCTTTGCGGGTCACTTACTGTTTTAGCTTTGGTTTTGGGGCTTAGTAGATAAGAAAAACAACATTGAGGCTATGTATTCGGTGTTCCGCTACTAGCGTTTTATGCTACTGAAAGGAAATGGCATCATGAATTCTACTTATAAGATGTTTGCCGTAAATGAGAAAATAATTTTATATATCTTGTTTCTCATTGTATTGCAATTTTTCTATATTTTCCCAACTAGCCTGTATATAGAGTTCAATGGATTTGTCTCGCCATGTGATAGGTGGCAAAGTGCATATTTCGACTATATACCCTTCTTCGTGGTGGGAGTTGTATTAGCTAGCTTGTGGCAGATCTTTAGTATATGGCTGGGTGTAAAGCTTCGCATAGGCATTTTTTGGATTGCGTCGCTATATTTAGTTTTTAAAATGTATGGGACTTATGAAATTTTAAAAGGCAATATCTTAAGTTCATGTAAAGTTCCTACAGAATATATGCATGGAATATTGTGGCCATATGATCTACAGGCATTCATTCTATTGGGTCCCGATATTGTCTCATGCGTTATTTTTATAGCAGTTTTTATTGCATGTTCTAAGCGTAGCTACTGGATACCAACCCTCGCAGCTGTAGCCGCATTTGTTGCGCAGTGCGTCCTCTCGGTGCTGCTCTGGGAATACGTTAGGGGACTTATCTATTTCCTCCTGCAGTAGCGTTGGGCCGTTGAGGTGCAGGCTTTTACGGAGTTCGAGGTTGCATAAAGGGCGCTCCAACCGTGCCCCTCTGGATATGTTGGCTTCTGCTGATTATCGGGCAAATAACAATATCTGATGCTGGTGTCTTTGTGCCGTATTTGCTTCAAGAGCCCGGTGGCTTCCGTGTTTGCGCAAGTCAAGACGCTGAATAAGCTTGTTTGTCGATTTTCTTTCGAGCTGTTGGCTTTTAAAAAATAAACATAATTTTCTCTTGACCACGTATCAAAACTGCCCGTATAGTGAGGGTCAATTCGGTATGTTCCAGCCCACAATGAGGTAACATCATGACCCTGAATTCTAGGACCCCCAACCCCCGCTATAGCGCACTGCGATACGGTGCCGCTCTCTTAACCCTGCCCCTGTTCCTTGCCGCCTGCGGTGGTGCAAACACCGCGGCAAGCAGCACCCCCTCACCCTCCACGGCGAGCGCCTCAGCAACGGCAAGCACCACGCCCACCGTCAGCTGCTCCTCATACTCCGCTGAAGATCTCGCATCAGCAGAAGCCGCCAAGCCCGTCCCGCGCACCGATGAACAATACCCCGCGTACATCCAGTACCGGCACATCCTCGCAGACGGCGCCCACATGATTGAGCCCAGCGAAATCGACAGCAAGTGCCACGCCGCACTCAAAGCAGGGCGGAGCACCTTCCCCGAATACGTTCAAAACATCGATGCCTACAACGCTCGCCCCAGCGTTGGACTCTCCGACCCCTTCGCCGGTAGCGAGTACCGAGACATCAAGGACCGCAACGAATTCATCCCTCACCGCGCCGACCTGGAAGAAGCCGCCTACCCCGAAATGATTATTCGTCTCTACGAAAAGTGGTACGAGGCAGCCCCCGCAGACATCAAGACGCTCAGCGACGCGAACCGTGCACGATTCCTCGCCACGAGCGCCTACCAGCAATGGAAGGCCCAGCCCCAAATCCCCAGCAGCTCCCGCGCATAAACCCACTCACGCATAAGCCCACGCAAAAACAGTTGTGGCGGTGACCGAACAACGGTCATCGCCACAACTCTTTAAACGGTCATTACCGGGCTTATTTTTTGGGGGAGGGGCTACTTGCCCTTCACCTCGCGTGCCAGAGCCAGTAGCTCCTCATGCACCGTCGTATCGCCCGTAACCTCCGGGTGGAAAGAAATACCAATCAGGTTGCCCGAACGCACACCCACAATCTTCCCCTCATGACGAGCCGTCACCTGCACACCCTCACCAGTGCCAGTTACAATCGGCGCACGAATAAACGCCGTATCAATAACCACCTCATCACCGGCAGGGGTCAGCCACGGCAGGCGCACCTCCGCAGAATCAACCTGCGAACCAAACGCGTTACGACCCACCGAAACATCCAAAACACCCAGCGACTGCTGACCCGGCGCCGGATCATCAATACGCTTCGACAACATAATCAGGCCAGCACACGTACCCAGAGTCGGCAGGCCCGAAGAAATCGCCTCAATCAGCGGCTCACGCACACCAAAAATACGGGTCAAACGGTCAATCGTCGACGACTCACCACCCGGCAAAACCAGCGCATCCAGGCCCTCAAGCTGCTCACCGGTACGCACCCAACGCACCTGCGCACCCAGAGACTCCAGCATCTCCGCATGCTCACTCACGCCGCCCTGCAACGCCAAAACACCAACCGTCAAACCCTCACCCGGCAAAACACCGGCAGGCTGAACCTTCTCAACCATCACCGCTCCCTTCAGAAAATCAACAAAAACAAGGAGGGTGGGACCCGCCTCAGCGAACCCCACCCCCTCATCAAACACTCACCCCAAACGTGGGGTGCGCGCACGAATTACCAGCCGCGCTCCGCCAGGCGGTGCGGTGCCGGAATGTCAGCAACGTTAATGCCGACCATAGCCTCACCCAGGCCGCGAGAAGCCTCAGCAACCTTCTCCGGGTCATTGTAGAAAGCGGTAGCCTTCACAATAGCCTTCGCACGAGCAACCGGGTCGCCCGACTTGAAGATACCGGAACCAACGAACACGCCGTCAGCACCCAGCTGCATCATCATCGCAGCGTCGGCGGGGGTAGCCACACCACCAGCGGTGAACATCACCACGGGCAGCTTACCGGTCTGAGCAACCTCACGAACCAGCTCGTACGGTGCAGCCAGTTCCTTAGCCTTCACGTACAGCTCATCAGGCATGGTGTTGTACAGGCCCTGCAGCTCAGCAATCTGACGCTTAATGGTGCGGATGTGCTTGGTTGCCTCAGAGACGTCACCGGTGCCAGCCTCGCCCTTCGAACGGATCATAGCGGCACCCTCGGTGATACGGCGCAGAGCCTCACCCAGGTTGGTAGCACCACACACGAAAGGCACCTTGAACTGGTGCTTATCAATGTGGTTCACGTAGTCAGCGGGGGAAAGAACCTCAGACTCGTCAATGTAGTCGACCTTCAGGGTCTCCAGAATCTGAGCCTCAACGAAGTGGCCGATGCGTGCCTTCGCCATGACCGGGATCGAAACAGCATCAATGATGCCCTCAATCATGTCCGGGTCAGACATACGAGCCACGCCACCCTGCGCACGAATATCCGCAGGAACGCGCTCGAGAGCCATGACGGCAACAGCGCCAGCATCTTCAGCGATCTTAGCCTGTTCGGGGGTGACGACGTCCATGATGACGCCGCCCTTGAGCATGTCGGCCAGGCCGCGCTTAACAAGCGGGCTGCCGGTTACGGTGTTGTTATCAGTCATGACCTTATCTTCTCACGTTCTGAGTGTTCGCGCGCACTCACAGGGGCGGATTTTCTGTTCTCTGACACAGTACGACCCCAAGTTCACGTCAGAATGACACAAAACGTCATGAAAAGCGGTCAGAGTAGGGCGGTTCGTGGGCTGAGCAGGCCCGGCTGAGCAGACCCGCCGGATGCACGCAGGTCGCCTCCCATAAACTCACATCCCGAGCGGCCATAAGGCAAGGTTTTGCTCAGGGTAAACATCCACCCACCCGCACTGAACAACGGTAAAATACAGAAGCTACGCCCGCACTCGTCCCCACGCGGAAGCCTCACGGCCCAGGGAACGAGCAAAACATTTTGGGCACCCTGGCACCCGCACACTCGCGGACATCAGCCGTCTATCAGACGCACACCATGAACCAGCCGCCACATCCAAAAGGAACACACCAAATTGCTTGAAGTCATCATTGCCCTATCGCTGGCAATTCTTCTGGGTAATATCCTCGCCCATAAAATACGGATAACCCCCGCCATTGTGCTGATATTCATTGGCCTGGCTATCGGCATTATGCCCGCCCACGAACTGCACGAAGTTCAGAGTATCGGCCTGCCGCCGCACGTCATCCTCGAAATCTTCCTGCCCATCATGCTCTTCTGGGAAGCCCGCAACACCTCATGGCGTGAAGCGCGCGCCCGTCTGCGCGGCATCCTGCTCTCGGGCACGGTGCTCGTAATTCTCACGGCGTTCGTTATCGCTTGGGTGATTCACACATTTATGGGCGTCTTCATCTGGCCTGTGGCGCTGATTATCGGTGTGGCGCTCGCCCCCACCGATGCTGTGGCCGTGGCAACGCTTAACGGCAAACTCCCCAAATCTTCCATCACCACCCTCAAAGCGGAAGCACTCATTAACGACGGCACCACCCTAGTTCTTTTCGCACTCGCCCTGCAGCTTGCGGGCGGTCATGAACTTACCCTGGGGACCGCATCCGGAATGTTCTTCTTCTCGTTCCTGATTGGAACTCTCGTTGGCCTGGCCGTCGGATGGGGTGCAGATAAGCTGCGTGCGCACATCGGCAACCCCATGAACTTCAGTGTGTTCATGTTTACCATACCGTTTATTGCTTTCTTCCTGTCTGAAGAAATCGAGCCTTTTGAAGGCATGAAAGGTTCCGGAGTGGTGGCTGTGGTGGTCGCCGCTTTCTACCTGACCTATCGCGGACCGGATACCATCAAACCCCAGAACCGTTTCTACGGACTGCCCATCTGGGCGTTCGTCACCTATGTCATGAACGGTGCGCTCTTCGTGCTCGTGGGTGTTCAGCTGCCCAGCGCCGTTGAGCATATGGATGGTGTTGTTCATGAATACAACTATGCGTGGGCTTTGGCGCTCGCCGTGATTGTGGTGGTGTGGCTCGTTTCCATTGCGGTGCGTTTTATCTTCCTGCACATCTCGATTGGTATTATTCGTGCCCTTGACCGTTCAGAAAAGCAGAGGCAGCTGCACACAACTTTCCGTGGTCGTGTAGTGAACACTTTTGCGGGACTGCGCGGCGGTGTTTCCCTCGCGGTGGCTCTCTCCGTGCCGACTGATGTTCCCGCGCGTGACTTTATTATCTTTGTTGTTGCGGGCGTGGTTCTGCTGTCGATGGTGGTTCAGGGGATGCTCCTGCCGCTCGTTATTAGGTGGGCGAAAATTCCGGTTGATACCACCGAAGAAGATGAGATTAATGAAGCAATCCGCACAATCATTGCCGAGTCCTTCGACTCTGTGGCTGAGATCGGCCAGGAAATTGGTGCACCACAGTGGATTATCGACCGCATTGCCGACGAACAGATGTACAACGCGAGTATACACCGCAACCTGCACGCCGTTCGTAAAGACGGTGCGAATGCGCCGGAAGAAGCCCGCCGCATTATTGAAGCGGGCGACCTTGAGAAAGAGCTGCGCCTGCGGCATTTGGAGAAGCAACGCAGCGTGCTCAAGCGCCTGCGTAATGAGCGCATAATCGACACGAATGTGCTCCACGCGATTCAGGAAATCCTGGATATTGAGGAGGTTCGCGTGCTTGGTCCGGTTGAGCTCGAATAGCTCACACTCCTACATGCGATACGTATGAGGCGAGGCGCCCCACCCCTAAACGGGGAGGGGCGCCTCGTTGCTTTTTATGTCTAAACCTCTAGACCCACCACTACGTGGAGACGGTACAATACACTAGCCCGTTTTTTCGCGCGGACCACGCTTCTTGCCGCGCACCGGACACAACACAGACTAGAACCACAGGAACCTATGACGTCCCACCAGACTGAAAATAACGCGCCCAAAAACGGCGCACCCAACAACACCGCACCCGCCGCAGGACACGGCCCGCACGGCGCAAGCGAAGACCCGCAGAACATCTACCTGCTCAAAGAAGCACCCATCCTCAAGGCGCTCCTCTCCCTCGGCGTGCCCATGGCACTCGGCCTCGCCATCACCAGCATCTACAACGTGGTGAACTCCTACTTCGTCGGCCACTACGGCGGCACCGAAGACCTCGCCGCCACCAGCTACGGCGTGCCCGTCTTCGGCGTCATCATGGCGATCGCAGGCCTGTTCGGCCTGGGCTCCTCAACCCTCGCCTCCCGCAAGCTCGGTGAAGGCCAGCCCGCCCACGAAATTCACCGCGTCACCTCCTTCGCCCTCTACTCGGCGCTCGGCGCCGGTGTTATCGCCGCCATTATCGGCTTCATCCTTGCCGACCCGATCACCGGCATTATGGGTGCCTCCGGCGGCTCCTACGAGCCGACCCGCATCTACGTGCACCTCATGTTCCTCGGCGCCCCCTTTGCCATTGGCATGTTCACCCTGGAACAGCTGGTCCGATCCGAAGGCTACGCCAAGCAGTCCATGTACGGCATCATCGTCGGTACCGTCGTCACCTGCATCTTTGATGTGCTGTTCATTGCCATCATGGGCATGGGTATCGCCGGCGCCGGCTGGGCGATGATCCTGGCGAACGTTGCGTCCATGCTGTACTACCTGCTGTTCCTGATGCGTCAGAGCGAGAACTTCTCCGCAAACATCCGCGACTTCTCCCTCGACCCCGCCATTATCAAGCCCGTGGTCGCGGTCGGTGCCGCCGAGCTCATTCAGAGCCTCAACCTGATCTTCGCCGCCCTGCTGCTGAACAACCTCGCCGCCTCCTACGGTGACGACACCGTCGCAGCGTTCGGCCTGGCAATGCGCCTGAACATGGTGCCCGAAATGCTGTGCATGGGCCTGTGCATGGGCGGTATCCCGCTGTACGCCTACGCGTACGGTGCCCGCAACGGCGCCCGCGTGAAGGAGGCGCTGCGCACCGCAACGATCCTGTCCGTGGCGACCTCCGCGATCATCACCATTCCGGTGCTGATTTTCCGCCGTGAACTGCTCGCCGTGGTTGGCGATGCAAGCCTCATCGACACCGGCGAAGAGGTCATGGTCGCGCTCATGCTCGCCGCCGTGTTCAACGCGGTCAGCATCGTGTTTGTGTCTTGGTTCCAGGCGTCCGGTAAGGGCGGCCCGGCAATGCTGATGACCATCGGTATTGCGTTGCTGTTCTTCCCCGCCGTGTACTTCGGCAACATGTGGTTCGGATTTAAGGGTCTGACCTGGGCGTTCCCCTTCACCCAGGTGCTCGCCTGCGCGCTGGGCCTGGTGCTGTTCCTCGCCACGGGTGGCGCGAAGGTACCGCCCGCTGAAGCTGAGGTTGAGACTGAAGGTTCTGAGGATTCGGACGTTCAGGCTGCCGCCGCATCGAAGGCATAAACGCCTCTGAACGCGAGCGCTCGCCAGCACCTACGCGGCGAGCACCTACGCAGTCAGCGTTTACACGAAAGCTCCGGACTCCCGCATAGGAGCCCGGAGCTTTTACGTTAGTTTTACGGCGGTAAAGCGCTAGTTCTTCCACCAGGAATCAAAAATCGTCACCGGAGTGGTGCGCTTATGGCGGCTACGCAGGTAAATCTGCTCCAGCTTCGCAGCGGCCGCCTCGTCGATTTCCTTACCCTCCAGGTAGTCATCAATCTGCGGGTACGTCAGACCCAGCTCATCCTCATCGGTACGGCCGGGCACGCCGTCCAGCAGGTCAGCCGTCGGCGGCTTAGCCCACAGACGCTCAGACGCACCCAAAACACGCAGCAGCAGCTGGTTCTGGCGCTTATTCAGGCCGTACAGCGGCAGCAGGTCCGCGCCGCCGTCACCGAACTTCGTGAAGAAACCCGTAATGGACTCCGCCGCATGGTCGGTACCCACCACCAGGTAGCCGGGGCCGCCAGCCACCGCATACTGGGCGATCATGCGGGCGCGCGCCTTCACATTACCCTTGTTGAAGTCGCTCATCTGCTCGCCGGTCGCGGCAGTGTAGGCGGTGTCGAAACCGTCGACAGCCTCCGCAATGTTGAAGGTCAGGGAACGGGTGGGCTGGATGAAACGCAGCGCCTCCTGCGCGTCCTCTTCGTCGTGCTGCACACGGTAGGGCAGGCGCACCGCCACGAACTCGGTGGTGCGGCCACGCTCGTTGAGGCGGTCGACAGCCAGCTGGCAGAGGCGACCCGCCAGAGTGGAGTCGATGCCGCCGCTGATGCCCAGTACCAGGCCGCGGCTTCCGGTGGCTTCCAGGTAGTCGCAGATGAACTGGATGCGACGCTCCACTTCTTCGCGTGCCTGCTCTTCGGTCATGTTGGGCTTGACGCCCATTTCACGGATGATCTGTGCCTGTAATTCACGCATGACTTAAGTGTACGCTCCACCTTATAGCCCGCGCGGTGAACCGCCGAGGGAGGCGAGGTAGTATTCCACACGGTGCGTTCAGCGCGGCGCACGCGGCGGGTTCAGTGGTGCCCCAGCCTCCCGCCAGGCCCGCAAATACACAGCATACTCACCGGTAAAAACCCTGTGCGACAAGCTACGCGGCTGTTAGCATGAACATACGGTTCAAATACCGTTCAAAACAGCCGGTGATGAGGGAAAACGCCCCCACACCCAATGCCACAGAACACGTCAACCAAGGACGGTGAAGACAGCACCATGGCAAAAACAAAAACTGAACTCTACGACGAGCTCGTAGACATCGAAACCAGCCTCGAAAACCACCCGCTCACCTCCGGGAAAATAGCGGAGGCGAACATCCTCGTCGAGCAGATGAAGGAGCAGGGCGCCACCCAGGAAGAAATCAATGAGGCACTCATCCGGCAGGGGCTGCCTTCCCTCGTGGAGATCGGCAAGAGTACCTTGACGCAGTCTTTCAGCCTCTGGAAGCTGAGTCACCGCAAGTCCAAGGTGGAAGCCGCCATTGAGAAGCTCAACCGTAAAGAAGCCCGCCAACGCTAACTAGGCCGCCTCGGGCAGAGTGAGGCAAGCAAATACCCCCGGCAGATGCGTACGGCATCCACCGGGGGTATTTCTTTCAAAGGAATATCAGTGGCTTAGATTTTCAAAGACGCTCTCATAACGGTCAACGAAGTCCGCCGCCGCGTTCAGAAGCTCCTCCTGGTCGAGGGCGTCCCGAGTAGCTGACAGCGTCTCATCCTCGCCGTTCTGAACCTGTAATTCACGCATAACCTAAGTCTACGCCGCAGACATAACAGCCCACAGAAAGAGCCGTGTCGGGGCAGAAAACTCTACCCCGACACGGCCCTCACATCCGCATCCGACTAGCGGTTATTCAGCACGCGCACGTTGTAGCGGTGCAAGAACGCCGCCATCGCGCCACGCTCAATCGGCTGAACCGGGCGGAACGAACCATCCGGCCAACCCGTCGTAATCCGCTGATCGGCCAACCACGCAATCTCGCGGTAGAACTGGCTGCCGGTCGACACGTCGCTAAACGGCGATACCGCAGGAGCCGAATATGCCGGCGAACCCGCGTAACGGTAGAAGAACGCCGCCATCGCGTCACGGTTCACCGCATCATTCGGGCGGAACGTACCGTCAGACCAGCCGGTCGTAATGCCGCGGGCGCGCATCCACTCAATCTCCTTGTAGAACGGGTGGTCGCGCGGCACATCCTTGAAGCTCGGGGTGCTCGGCGCGGTGAACTGCGGCGAACCCGCCATGCGGTAGAAGAACGCCGCCATCGCGCCGCGCTCCACCGAACCGTTCGGGCGGAACGTGCCGTCCGGGTAGCCGGTCGTAATACGACGCTGAGCCAGCCAGTTAATGTCATTCACGAACGGGTAATCTGCCGGAACATCCGTAAAGTGCGCGCTCGCGGCGGTAGCCTCAGAGTTCGACGAGACACGCAGAACCTGCGCACGCTCACCCGCAGCACCGTTCACGCCGGACAGGTCGCCGGTCGCATTGTGCATGTGCAGGAACAGTGCAGAAACGTTCTTCGCGTCGCCGTTACGGTGCGCCACCAGCTGAGTCTCCGGCGCATCCACGAACAGGTTCGGCACGCCCGCCGAATCGCCACTGAACCACAGCTTCGGTGCCGCATAGTTGAACACCACCGAATCAGTCGTATCAACCACAGTCGTAGCGGAGAACGCGCTCGAAGTGGTCACCGAGTACGAAATCTCGGTCGACTCAGCCTCGGGGTCCAGGCCCAGAACGCTCAGCGGAACAGTCATCACCAGAGTGTTCGAATCCATGATGTTGGTGTCCGTATCACCCCAGGTGCCGTTCAGCGGGTACAGGGCGTTCTCGATAGCCTGCCACTTGCCGTTGCTGCGCTTAGAAACCTTCACCAGCGGGTAGTCCAGACCCTTCTCACGCACCGTCTGCAGGCGGTAGTCGCTCGTGCCGTCCTTGTCGGTGTCAACGAACACGTAGTAGGTGCCGCGCGGGGTCACCTCCTGCCAGTTACCCCAGGTGGAAATACCGAAGGACAGGCGCGCCTCGGAGGTATCCGCACCGGCAGCCTTCAATGCCGCCACGTCCGAGGCGGCACCCACGTACTGCAGGTCCATGCGGGAATCCGAACCCACACCCAGCTTCGCGGTCGGGATGCGCGGGCTCGAAGCGCCCAGCTCAAAAGCACCCAGCAGGGAGCGGTAACCGCCCTGATCCACCGCGGTACCCTGCAGGGTCAGGGTCTGCTCGGTCGCGCCGGAACCCTCAGCATCGAAGGCGATATCGGAGCCAGCCACACGCATCGCGGAGACAGGCTTCGGTGCCACGTGCAGCGGCATGCGCAGGGTCTTCACCGCAGCCGAGGAATCAGTATCGGTCAGGATCAGGCGGCCCGAAGCGCTCGCAATGTATTGGCGGGCACCCGAAATGGTGACCGTACCGGTCGAGTAGTTTACCGAATCCTGGTTCGGGTACATGGACGGGTCGCGGGTCTTCTCCAGCTTCGACGGGTCAATGCGCACCGTCACGGTGAACGTTGCCTTCTGGCCGGCACCCACAGACACGGACTGCGGGTAGGAGAACTCCACACCCGGGATGCTCGTGCTGCCCTCATAGTTCAGGGTGTAGGTGTGCGCCACCGAGTCGGTGTTCTCAACGCTCACGCGGTGCTGCAGGGTCTGCACACCGGCGTTCGGGGTGTACTCGAGCACGCCGAAAGTGTCCGAAACCTGTTCGGGGCGTGCCGCGTTGAACAGCAGCACCTTGCCGGCTACAGCAGCCGGGGTGTTGATACGGCCGGTACCCACACGGTCCACCGCGTAGGGGTTGCCCCAGGCGTCCTGCATGTGGTGGTCGGCGGTGTTCATGATGACGGTCTTAAGCATGCGCGGACCGTACTCCGGGTGCGCCTGCATGATCAGCGCCGCAACACCGGCAACAAAGGGCGTGGACATGGACGTACCGGTCTTCACGCTCGAACCGGTGCCGCTACCAACCTCGATGGAGGAAATGTTCGTGCCCGGTGCCGCAACGTCCGGCTTGGTGATGCCGTGCGAACCGTGCAGGCCGCGCGCGGTGGAGGTGTTCGCCTGATCCAGCTTGCCGTTGGGCACGCGAATCGAGTCGCGCAGGTTCTCGCCGAGCTGCAGGGTCAGCTCACCCGAATCAATCTGCGCGGAAAGGCGCTCCACCTGGCTCTTTGCCAGGCGCACGCCCGGAATGGAGGAGTTACCGCCGATAGCGGTGTCACCAACCTCAGTGTTCGAGGTGAGCACCACGCCGGTTGCGCCAGCCGCCTGCAGGTTGTCGAAGCGTACCTTCGAACCGCAGGGTGCGGTGCCGTCAGCGTCCGCCCAGTCGATGAGAGCCCACTTGCCCTTCAGCGCTGCGGCTTCCTCTTCGGTGAATGCCTCGCAGGCGTAGCGGTTGCGGGAGGCGGCACGCACCACGGTGCCGCGCAGCTGCTCCTCGGTCGCCTTCGAATAGTCGAAGCTCACCGAGTAGTCGCCGTAGGTGTCCGCCTCGTTCGCGGGGGCGAGAATCTTCACGCGGTCCACCAGCTGGGTCGAGCCGATGGAGTTCGCCACGGTCAGGCCGTAGGCGCTGGTGCCGGGGCCGCCCGAGTTGGAGTAGGTGTCGCCCACGGCGTTGTAGTTGTTGGCGTTACCCGCCGCAACCACGGAGAGGATGCCCTCGCGGTAGAGGGAGCCGACCGCGTAGTTCACGGTCTCATCGAACACGCCGAACTCGTTGCCGAGCGACAGGTTCGCGATGTCGGCGCGGTCGGAGAAGTCGCCGTCGTCGTTGGGGTCGAGCACGCGGTCCAGGCCCTTGGGGACGAACGCGGTGGTGCCCTTACAACCGAAAATGCGCAGACCAATCAGCTGGGCGTCCGGTGCGGAGCCGGGGCCGATCTTCATGTTGTTGAGCTGCTCTTTGGTGAGCTTGGAGTAGTCGCCGTGGAAGGTGCTGCCGTCCGCGTTCACGCCGTAACCTGCCGCGGTGCCCGCCACGTGGCTACCGTGGCCGCCGCAGTCGAGCGGGTTGTTATCCGGGTGGGGAGTGGAGGTTTCCTTCTTACCGGAGTTGTAATCGTCACCGACCAGGTCGTAGCCGCCAAGGAACTTCTTCGGATCGTAGGTGCCCTCGGGAATCGTGTCGGATGCCTTTGCCTTCTCGAAGGCTTCCTGCGTGCCGGGGCCACCCAAATCGGCGTGCGTGTAGTCGATACCGGTATCGAGCACGACAATCTTCACGCCCTTGCCGGTGTAGCCGGTGGAGGCGGGGTTTGCCGGGCTCTTCGCCCACACGGAGAGCGTGTCCGTATCAATGAGGGTGCCGCTGTTCTGCGGTGCCATGTCCTCAATGATGCTGATGCGTTCCACATCGTCGCGGTTCGCGAGCGCACGAATCTGCTCGACGTTACCGTAGAGCGCCACGCCGCGCATCGTGTTATGGGTGGTGTACAGGACCTGCGCACCGGATTCCTTCGCCGCGGAGGCACCCTGCTGTTGCACGCTGGCGCGGATTGCCTGCACCTGTGCCTGCGCGTTGACGGGTGCCTGCGCGCGGGAGCGGACCGCGTCCGGCTGGGTCTGGGCGTACGCGCCCTGACCCTTGAATCGGACGAACACGGCGCGTTCGCCGGTGGCGCCGTCCAGGCTGGGGGAGAGAACTTCGTTGTTGTTCTCGCCGGTGCCGGTGTTCTGGTGGGGCGCGTCCCGGTCTGCGCCGCGTACTACGCCCGGTGCCGCGTAGGCGGCGGTACCGAACGGTAGAGCGGTCAGCCCGAGGGTGAGCCCCAGGGTGAGTGCGCCGCAGCTGCGTGCCAGTTGCTTGAGGCGGCCCGGCTGTGTGTGCCGGGCGGCTCGCGCGGGGGTAGCTTCAGGGAAGGTTGCCACTGAATGCTCCTTTTTAGTGATGGTGTGTTTCTTAGCGGTTTCTGCACCGAGGTGCTGAGCCGAGAGTTATACACCGAGAGTTCTACTCGGAGAGCTGTACGGCAAGGGTTCTGCACCGAGAGTGCTTCGGTGCGTCTGCACTGTGTTTCCAGTGCGCCTCCAGTGCGTCTGTGCGGCGTAAACGTCAAGGTTCATGCCGATGGTGAAGAAACCTTCACTTATTGTCTCAACGATTCTTTATATAACCTAGTCAGACTCGTATTACGGAACATTACTCGTATATAACAAAGTACCCAACCACAGAAAAAGGGAGCCGCACCGCCGCAGATAAACTGCAACGGTACGGCTCCCTCGGTAAAACCTGCTGAGGTAGCACCTACAGCGGTAGAACCTTACAAACCCTAGAATTCAGGTTTTAGATTTCAGGGCTTTCCTTCAGCACACCCGTGCTGTAGCGGTACACGAACGCCGCCATAGCGTCGCGGTGCACCGGCTCCACGGGGCGGAACGAACCATCGGGCCAGCCGGTGGTCACGCCCTGCTCAGCCAGCCACGAGATCTCGCGGTAGAACTGCTTGTCGGTCGGAACGTCCGTGAAACGAGCCTGCGCGGGGGCAGTGTACTCGGGCGAACCTGCGTAACGGTAGAAGAACGCAGCCATCGCGTCACGGTTCACCGAACCCTCCGGACGGTACGTACCATCGGGCCAGCCGGTCGTGATGCCCTGAGCCTTCATCCACTCAATCTCCTTGTAGTAGGGGTGGTTGAGCGGAACATCCGAGAAGCTCGGGGTGGACGGTGCGGTGTACTGCGGCGAACCGCTCATACGGTAGAAGTACGCAGCCATGGTCGCGCGGTCCATGTTGTTCAGCGGGCGGAAGGTGCCGTCCTGGTAGCCGCGATCAATCTGACGGGCAGCAATCCACGTGATTTCACGGTAGAACTGGTTATCCGCCGGAACGTCGGTGAAGCGTGCATCGTGGATGGTACGAGCCACCTTCACGACCTGTGCACGGTCGCCAGCGGCAACACCGTTAGCGGTCTTACGGCCGCTCAGGTCACCGGTCGCGTTGTGCATGTGCAGGAACAGAGCCTGACGCTCCTTGTTGTTGTTCTTGCGGTGAACGGTCAGCTGACCGCCGTCACGGTCCACGAACAGGCCGGGCACGCCCGACTCCTCACCGGTGAACCAAACACCGGGGTTGAAGGGGGAGTACTCGATAGCCGAGGTGGTGTCCACGTAGGAGTTACCCTCGTTGTGCCAGGTGTCGGTCTGCACCGTGTACTTGATGCTCTGAGCCTTCTCAGCGGTCAGGCCCAGGTCCTTCAGCGGTACACCCAGAATCATAGTGTTGGTGTCCATGATGTTGGTGTCGGTGTCGCCCCAGGCGCTGTTCAGCGGGTAGCGAGCCACCACGGTGGATGCGTTACCGGAGATGGACCAGACCTTCACCAGCGGGTAGTCCAGACCCTTCTCGCGGGTCACCTCCAGAACGTAATCTGCGGTGGAGTCGTTGTTCGTATCAATCTGCACCTGCACCTGACGTCCCCAGTGCATAGTGTCCCAAGTACCCCAGGTCGAAATACCGAAGAACAGAGAACCATCGTTCGGGTTCTTACCGGCAGCCTTCAACGCCGGAGCGTCCGAGGCGGCACCCACATACTGCAGGTCAACAGCCTGGTTCGACGGCAGCTTCAGCTGACCGGACGGAATACGGTCACTGACCGCACCCAGCTCAAACGCACCCAGCAGCGAACGGTAACCGCCCTGGTTCAGGGTCGTACCACGCAGAGTCACCGTGGACTCCTTATCGGCAATGCCCTTGTAATCAATACGGGAGGCATCAACACGCATCTTCGAGACGGGCTTCGGTGCCACGTGAATCGACTGGCGGATCGCCTCGCGACCATTCTCAGAGAAAATCAGGCGACCAGAAGCGCTCGCAATGTACTGACGCTTACCGGCGGCCAGAGTCTTACCGTTCGTCCAGTCCTGAGCAACCTGGTCGGCGCTCATCGCCGGGTCCATGGTCTTCTCCAGCTTGGACGGGTCAATACGCACGGTCACGGTCACGTTCTTACGCTCACCGGCACCCACGCTCACCTGCTGCGGGTAGGAGTACTCCACACCCGGGATGGTCGTGCTTGCCTCGTAGTTCAGAGTGTAGGTGTGAGCCTGCGAATCGGTGTTGTCCAGCACGATTTCACGCTGAACAGTCTGAATACCCGAATCGGGGGTGTACTCCAGCACACCAAACGCGGTCGAAACACGCTCGGGGGTCTTCGCATCGTACGCGATAACCTTCGCGTCCACGGCGGCGCGAGCATTCACCATGCCCGTACCCACACGATCCACCGCGTACTCCACACCCTGCTCATTCTTGATTGGGGTGGACGCGCCGTTCATCAGCGCAGCCTTAATCATCTGCGGGTTGTAATCCTGATGCGCCTGCATCACGAGGGCGGCAATACCGGTCACATGCGGGGTCGCCATGGAGGTACCGGTGAAGGAAACACCCTTATTACCCGTACCCACAGCGGCAGACACAATCTCAGTACCCGGTGCCGCAAGGTCAGGCTTAATGAAGCCATCAGAACCGTGCTGACCGCGAGCGCTCGAGGAATTCAAATCAAAAGCGTGCGAGTGAGGACCGCGGCCCGAAGCCTTGTAGTCCAGGTTCATCTCAACGGTCACCGGACCGGCAGCCAGAGCCTTCTCCAGGTCCTTCGTCGAAGAAGCAGTCAGACGCAGACCCGGAATGGTCGCATTACCACCAATGCCGATCGTGTAGCGCTCAGCCTTACCGGCCATCACCACGCCAACACCGCCGGCAGCCTGAACGTTATCGAAACGCACCTTCGAACCGCACGGGAACGTCAAATCGTCCTGATCCCACTCGAAGTAAACCCACTTACCCTTCAAAGCCTTCGCCTCTTCAGCGGTGAAAGCCTCGCAAGCGTAACGGTTACGCTTCGGTGCGGCAACAACCTCGCCGCGCAGCTGATCAGCGGATGCCTTCGAATAATCGAAGTTCACCGAATAATCACCCTGCAACCACTCCAAACCAGTCTTTGTGGTCGCGCGGACACGGTCAATCGGCTGAGTGGAGCCGTAGGCGTTCGCCACCGACAGCGCCGCAGCCGCATTCGCCGGGCTACCCGAATCGGAGTAGGTGTCACCCACACCGTTGTAGTTATTGGCGTTACCGGCAGCAGCCACAGTGAACACACCCTGGCGCGCCATCGTATTAATCATGTACGACTCAGGATCGTCAGCCGGGGCGAACTCGCCACCGAGCGACAGGTTCACAATATCGGCGCGGTCAGAGAAATCACCGTCACCATTCGGGTCCATCACGGTATCAAGCGCCTTCATCACAACACTCGAATTGCCGTAGCAGCCGAACACACGAATCGCCAAAATCTGAGCATCAGGAGCAGTACCGGGGCCAATGGACATGCCCTTCAGCTGCTCCTCCGTCAGGTTCTTGTAATCGCCACGGTAAGTCGTACCGTTCGCCGTCACACCATAACCGGCGGCAGTACCCGCCACGTGCGTGCCGTGACCGCCAGAACCGAAACCATCCGGGCGGCAATCCAGCGGGTTATTATCCGGCTGCGGAGTCGACTTCTCAGCCACCGACGCATTGTAGTCATCACCGACCAGGTCAATGCCGCCAATGAACTTATTACGATCAATCAGACCCGAATCAGCGGACGGAAGCTCCGTCATCGCCTTAGCCTTCAGGTACGAATCCACCGTACCGGGGCCACCAAAATCAGCGTGCGTATAGTCAACACCGGAGTCAACAACCGCAATCTTCACGCCCTTACCCGTGTACCCCGTATTCTCACGAGTCCACGTGGCAAGAGTCTTCGTATCAATCTCGCTACCGGAGTTCATACGCTCCTTCGCGATAATCGGCGAAATACGCTCCACATCCGGGCGCTCCGCCAACGCACGAATCTGCGCAGCATCACCAGTAATCGCCGCACCACGCATCGCATTATGCGTGGTGTACATCAGCTTCGCGCCAGAAGCAGCCGCCACAGACTGAGCCTGCGACTGCACCTGAGCTGCAATAGCCTGCACCTGCGCCTGACGGTTCGCCGGCGCCTCCTTACGTGCCAGAACAGCCGCGGACTGGGTCTGCTCATACGCGCCCTTGCCCTTGAACTGCACGTACACGGTGATCTGGCCTTCAGCCTTCTGCAGGCCCGGGCTGATACGCGAGGCAGCGTTACCGGATGCGCTCGCAGTGCTTCCTTCGACCTGCTGGGGGCTCTGAGCGTGAGCGGCAGAGAAAGTGGCGGGAACGCCGAGAGTAAGGGCAAGAGCCGCACTCAAACCGGTCGCACCGACAGCCTTCATTCTGCGGCGTGGCGCATGAGGCGTTGTCATGGAATCCTCCTTCGGATTATCTATTTTTCGACAGTGCTGTGTGCTCTGTGGTTGTGTATCGGTGATGTGCGGAGGCGGCCCCACCGGCAGACGACGAGTGAGTGCATCCGCCGGTGAAACCGCCACCAAAACTTGAGAGGTTCCGGGATTTCAGGCCCCGGACCCTGCCGGTTCCAGGTACCCCTCCCACCTCATGCAGGAGGTGGGAGGGGATCCGAACCGTTTGCTACCGGTTAGCTACCGTCTAGCGGCCGGCCTGGTTAGCAACCTTCTCGGTGTAGCGGTAGATGAACGCCGCCATTGCGTCGCGGGCAATGGGGGTCACCGGGCGGTAGGTGCCGTCCGGCCAGCCGGTGCTGATGCCCTTCGAAGCCAGCCACGTGATTTCACGGTAGAACTGGTTATCGGTGGAAACATCGCTGAAGTGGCTGGTCGCGGGCAGATCCACGTGCGGGGAACCCGCTGCACGGTAGAAGAACGCAGCCATGGCGTCACGGTTCACCGGTGCGGAGGGGCGGAACGTGCCGTCCGAGTAGCCGGTGGTGATGCCCTGAGCCTTCATCCACTCAATCTCCTTGTAGAAGGGGTGCGTGGTGGGCACATCCTTGAAGCTCGGAGTGGAGGGGGCAGTGAACTGCGGGGAACCCTGCATGCGGTAGAAGAACGCCGCCATTGCGCCACGCTCCACGGACTCCAGCGGGCGGTATGTGCCGTCCGGGTAGCCGGTGGTGATGCCGCGCTGAGCCAACCAAGAGATCTCGGTGTAGAACTGGTCGGTGTTCTTCACATCGGTGAAGCGGGACGGAGTGATGTACTCGGTCTGCTGCTCCTTGATGTTCAGCACCTCGGCGCGGTTGCCCTTGGCGCCGTTGGTGCCGGAGAGGTCGCCGGTGCCGTTGTGCAGGTGCAGCAGTAGCGCCTTGGCGGGGGTACCGGATTCGCCGAGCGCGGGGATTGCGTCAGCGGAGCGGTGCGCCGTCAGGGTGGTGGTGGAGGCATCCGGGTGGAGGCCAGCCACGGAGGAGGAGTCGCCGCTGAACCACAGCTTGGGGCTGAAGGGGCGGTACTTGATCCAGCCGGTTTCGCTGACGTTACCCCACTCGTACTGGGTGGTTGCGCTGACTCGGTACTGGATGTCCGGGTTGTTTGCGCTGGTCAGGCCCAGGTCCTTGAGGGGTGCACCCATGATGAGGGTGTTGGTGTCCATCATGTTGGTGTCCACATCACCCCAGGCGCCGTTGAGCGGGTAGTAGCCGAGCTCGACGAGGTTGCCGTTCTTGTATCCGTAGAGGCGAACCAGCGGGTAGTCCAGGCCCTTAGCGCGGTCGGTGACCAGCTTGTAGTCGGCGCGGTTGTTGCCGTCGGTGTCGATTTCTACGGTGAAGGTGTTCTCGTAGGAGACAACATCCCAGTTCGCCCAGGTGGAGATACCGAAGCGCAGGGTGCCGTCATCAGCGTTGCCGCCGGCTGCCTTCAGCGCGGGCGCATCCGAGGAAGCACCGACGTACTGCAGGTTCGCCTTAACGTTGCTGTTCAGCGACAGGGAGGTGGGAGCCACACGGTCCACGCTCGCACCGTACTCGAACGCGCCGAGCAGGGAGCGGTAGCCGCCCTGGTTGACCTCGGTGCCGCGCAGCGAGATCTGGGACTTGGTCCAGCCGGTGTCTGCCTTCTGAGCCTCGTCGCTGGAGGGCTTCTGGGTGAAGGTGACGGTGTCTTCGGCAGCGTGCATGGTGCTCACGGGCTTGGGTGCCACGTGAACGGGCAGGCGCAGTGCCTTGGTGCCGTCTTCGGTGAGGACGAGTCGGCCGGATGCGCTGGCAATGTACTGACGGTACTGTGCGGGAACGGTTTCGTTGCCGGTGTAGTAGTCAGTTGCGTTCTGGGTGGTGTCCATTGCTGCGTCGCGGGTCTTCTCCAGCTTGGACGGGTCGATGCGCACGGTGACTTCGAACTTCTTAGTTTCACCGGGTGCGAGGGTGACCGCGGAGGGGAAGGAGTATTCCACACCGGGAATATTAGTGCTTTCAGCGTAGGACAGGGCGTAGGTGTGCGCCACGGAGTCAGTGTTCTCGACCGTCACCTCGCGGGTTAGGGTCTGAACGCCAGCATCCGGTGCGTACTCGAGCACACCGAAGCTCAGGGACACGGTGCCGCTCTTGTCAGCGTTGTAGACGAGGGACTTCGACTGCACGGCAGCGAGGGTGTCGACTCGTCCGGCGCCCACACGGTCCACCGCGTATGCGGCACCGGATTCGGTGCGCACATCGTGGGTTGCGGTGTTCATGAGGGCGGACTTGACCTGTGCGGGGGTGTAGCTCGGGTGGCTCTGCATGACCAGGGCGGCGGAGCCGGTCACGTAGGGTGCCGCCATGGAGGTGCCGCTGAAGGTCACGGAGTTGTTACCGGTCGCTACCGCCGCGGAGGTGATGTACGAGCCGGGTGCCGCAATGTCGGGCTTGGTGTAGCCGTAGCTACCGTGGAAGCCGCGGGCACTCATGGGGTTCAGCTGATCCAGCTTGCCGGTGTCCACGCGCAGGGAGGACTTCAGCTCGTTGCCGAGGCGCACGGTCAGGGGCTTACCTGCCGCTTCTGCTGCGGTGATCTGTGCACGCAGGTCCTTAGCGGCGGATGCTGCCAGTCGGAAACCGGGCAGGGTATCGTTACCCGCGATGCCCAGGCCGGGCTCTTCGTCATTGCCTGCAAGCAGTACGCCCTTGGCGCCTGCCGCCTCCAGGTTGTCGAAGCGCACCTTGGAGCCGCAGGCGAGTTCACCGTCATCTTTAGCCCAGTCGATGAGCACCCACTTGCCCTTTACCGCTGCCGCTTCGTCGGCGCTGAGGGCGTTGCAGGCGTAGCGGTTGTTCTCGGAGATTGCGGTGAGTTCACCGGTGAATTCCTTGGTGCCCGCCTGGGCCCAGGGGTAGGAGACGCTGTAGTCGCCGCGTACCTTGCGGGTGGTGCCGGTGGCGGGGTCGGTCAGCTCTGCCGCATCGACGGCGCGGGTGGAGCCGTAGGCGTTAGCTACGGTGATTGCGCTGGCTGCGGTGGCGGGGTGACCGGAGTTGGAGTAGGTGTCGCCGCGCAGGCTGTAGTCGTTGGCGTTACCTGCGGAGATTACGGAGAGCACGCCGGCGCGGGTAAGCGCGTCAACGGCGTAGGCTTCGGGGTCGTCCTGCGGGGAGAATTCGCCACCGAGGGACATGTTGACCACGTTCGCGCGGTCGGAGAAGTCGCCGTCACCGTTGGGGTCAAGAGTGCGGTCGAGCGCCTCGATAACGACGTTGGTGCTACCGCTGCAGCCGAAGACGCGGAAGGCGTAGATTTCAGCGTCGGGGGCGACGCCGGGGCCAATCTTCATGGTCTTGAGCTGCTCTGCGGTGAGCTTGCTGTAGTCGCCGGTGAAGGTGGTGCCGTCGGCGTTCACGCCGTAGCCTGCCGCGGTGCCCGCCACGTGGGTGCCGTGGCCGCCGGTGGTGCAGTCGAGCGGGTTGCCGTCGGGGGTTGCGGTGTTGCTACCGTCGTAGGCGTCACCGACGAGGTCGTAGCCGCCAGCAACCTTGGTGCGGTTGATGAGTCCGGAGTCTGCGGAGGGCAGCTCGGTGAGCTTGGATGCCTTCTCATAGTCTTCGAGCTTGCCGCTACCGCCGAAGTCGGTGTGGGTGTAGTCGATGCCGGAGTCGATGACGGCGATCTTGACGCCCTTGCCGGTGTATCCGCCCGCGCCGGCGGGGTTGGTGGTGCCGGTCCAGGTGGCGAGGGAGCCTGCGTCGATGGCGGCGCCCGCGTTCTGGCGGTACTTGGGCAGGATGGGCGAGATCTTCTCTACGTCGGGGCGGCTGGCGAGTGCCCTAATGGACTCTGCGTCACCGCGCACTGCCACGCCGCGTACTGCGTTGTGGGTGGTGTAGAGGACCTGCGCGCCGGACTGGCTGCTGACCTGCTGTGCCTGGCTCTGCACCTGGGAGGCGATGGCCTGCACCTGCGAGCTGGTGTTGACGGGTGCCTGCGTACCGGCGCGTACGCCTGCGGGCTGGGTCTGTTCAAAGGCGCCCTTACCCTTGAAGCGGACGAAGGCGGTCACGGTGCCGCTGGCGTTCTTCATGCTGTCACTGATGACCTGCTGCTTGATTGCGTCGGGGTCTTCGGCGGCCTGGGCGGTGGTGCCCAGGGCTGCGAGGGGGCTCAGCGCCATGCTGAGGGTGAGTAGCCCGCTGCCGATTCGGCGTCGATGCGACCGGCCGCGGGGGTTTGGGGAGGCGGTGTGTTGCACGGTGCTCCTTTGCTTGGCTCCCGGGGTGTTTCTGGGAGGCTGGTGTGTTTTTCTGGTGGGTTCCAGCTGAGCTTGAACACACTAGATGTGAACTAGGATACACCTCAAAATGGCTTGTGAAGCGTTTATTACTCCTAAATGCATCAAAATGTGGACATGTTCGACTCTTTTCTTTTTCACGTTTTTCATTTGCATTTGGGTTCAGGTTCTTTTCAGGTTCGGTTGTTACTGTAAAACCATCTATTGAACATCTATCAAAAATGATGGGATAGGGAGGGCTGAACCATGGTCAAGCGACGCGTTTCTGGTGACGATTCTGTTCTGCTGATGTCCCCCCAGGTTATGTACGGCCGCCCCGGTCCACGGTTGGAACGCATCCATAGAGGAGAGGTGCAGGGCATCCTCACCGAGCACAGCTCATCCGCCTGGCAGATTGGCGAGGTGGTAGGCTACGCCCCCATGGAGAAGCCACCCGAAACCCTGGATATGAAGAGCCTCTTCACCGACTGGAGCGGCTTCACCTGGTATGTCCTGGGGCCGTTGCTTCGGATGGTGTTCTGGTCATCTTTCTTTATCGTGCTGATGAGCCCGATACTTTTCAGCCTGGGTTTCAGGGGAGTGGGCGAGGAAATGGCGATGATACTTGTCATTTTTTTGATTCCGCTCTTTTATTTCCCTCCGCTGATTTTGCTTGTGGGCTTTGTCGGCCTCGTCGCAGAAATCTGGTTGCTGCTCCTCTGCGTAGGAAAGTTTCTGAATGCTGTTGGGGATGCCGTCGAATCGACGCGCCTGCTCGTTAGGCAGCACAAGATTCAGCAGGATTTTCAATTCCGGCTGGTGTACGAGTGCACCCCGCTTGACGGTGGTTCAGCTGAGGCATTGCTGCACCGCATCCTTGAATCGCACCAGGAGGAGGAATCATGACCGACGATAACAACCAGCCCATCGACGACCAACCCGTTTCCCCTCATCAGCGTGTTTTAAAGGTGGCACCGCAGGTGCATTACGGTCGCCCCAACCCGCAGCTGATGCGCATCCACGCCGATGATGTTCAGGGAACTCTCCCTCAGGGAGAATCGCCGGAGGAGCACGGCGGCGAGCTGGTCGGATACAGCCCCGTTCCGGTTCATAAACGCAAGCCGCACACTGGTAGACGCGTGGTGGAGGTGCTGGTGTACCTAGCGTTGGCTATCGCGGCGAATCCTTTCGTATATTTCTTGTTGCCTTCTTATACCCTGAGCGAAGAAACTCTAGGTTCTCTATATCTGGCGGGCATAGGGTTTTCGGTGCTGAGCATCGGTATTCTTCCGCTAACGCTGTTCTTTTTCTCTCTGTGGGCTCTCATCAATTTCTTAGGTGTGATGGTGCGGCTCATCTGGAGGCGTAAGGCCGGGGAGAAACTTACGTTCCGGCTGGTGTATGACTGCGCCCCGCCCTCTAAAACAAACCAGGAGCGCTACGCTTCGCGGCATCGTAGTGGCATTACTCAGCCGGTGACGAGTTTTGGCGGTTCGTCTGATTCATCTCAGAAGGGGGAGGCGAAGCTTCTGTTCTTTGCCGTTTCCGTACTGAATCCTTATATTGCGGCGGGGATTCTCTCCATTACGGGCCTGTTCGGGGCGGGGCCACTCGTCGCAGCTCTCTTTATGATGGTGAATCAGGTGAGCGCAGGGCTCATGGGGATTCCCGGCATCATCTGGTTTGTGGCGTGGATTCTGAGCATTGTGCGGCTTATCGAAGCGGCCGAGGCTTAAGCAGGCTAGCCACTGGCTCAAAGAACAGCTGCGGGATTGAGCCCCCGCGCACCGAACACACAGTGTAGACAACACAACAGACACATAACAGCAGACAAGCATTGGAGGAGGTTGCCGTGGCGGAGCATAGCGAAGCACCGAAAAACCCGCAGAACCCGACCGAGAAGAGCGATGGTAAGTATCAGCCCCTGTGGGATACGGATCAGCCCGCCCCCGATTACTCGGCTTTGCTACTTCACGGAACGCCCGTTCCCGCACCAACCGGGGAGATCCCCGAGCCGGTGAAGGAGGTCATGGAGATACAGAAGGCTCGTTCTGCATCCGCGCCTGCCGATACGGTTACACCCGCCCTGACAGCGCCCAGTCCCGCTGTGCCCGATTCTGCAGCGCCCGCTCTGTCGGTTTCTGCTCCCGCACCCTCTGCGCAGGCTGCAAACTTTTTCCCGTCGGCGACAGGGCACCCGGTGCTGAACCGGCCGCTGTATGGCCGCCCGGGCCCTACGATGCGCCGCATGTCCCCCATGGGCACGGATGCTGGCGCATCTGCACACCGGCAGGTGCCGACCGCTTTTCCTGCCTGGATGGATGAGAAAGTAGTCGGTACTCCGCGACCTATCGGGTATATCTCAGCAACCCCACTTGCGGGCAAGGTGCGCGGATCAGACCTGTGGAAGAAGGCCTGGCCTGAGCTCATTGCCCTCTTCTTCGTGGGTGTGGTGTTCAACCCCCTGACCTATATCTCCTTGGCTTCTGTCGCCGGGGGGTCTGAAGCTGGTGGGTATGTCTTCTACGTCTTCATGATGATTACCGTAGTGACTTTTGGTCTCCCCCTGGGATTATGGGTTAGTGCGCTGATTTATACACTGTACCGGCTCGATCGGAAGCGCCAGGACTTGAAGCAGGAGGCCATGCCGCTTGGGCCGTTCTGGTTCTATCTGGTGTACGACCGTCTGCCCAAGAACGCTGAGGAGATGCAGGGGATCCTGGGCGCAACGTCTTCGATGTCCTCTGCGGCGGTTGCTCCTACCCCTGCGCCGCCGAACTCACATATGGGCGGCGCATCATGACCGGCGGAGCGCAGGCGCAGACCCCGCAATGGCGTATGGATTCCTTCACCGTTGATGCCGCCCTGCCTGTGGCGACGGAACCTGTCTACGGTATTCCCGACCCAAGTCTGCAGCCCATGCAACTACTGAGTGCGCTGTCGAAGGATGCCGGACCCACGCAGGTGGCTTCCGTGCGCTGGCAGAATCAGCCCGGCACCGCGACGGCTCTGTCTGAACCGGCTCTGTCAGCACCGGGGGAAGACACCGGCGAAGCTCGGGTTGTTGGCTACATCCCCGCAAGTACACCGGAGGCCACCGTTGATTGGGCTAAGGCTCGTCTCGGGTACATGTGGTGGCTGGTTTTGTGTGTGGTGTTGCAGGTGATTAACCCGTTCCTTGTGCTACCCCTGCTGTACATGGTGAATGAGCGGGTTGCCGGGGAGGTTCTTGGCGCCTATTTCTTTGTCTGGCTGTATTCGTTTTTTACGGTGCCCTTTATCTGGCTTGGCTTGATGATTTATTCGCTGGTGAAGCTCTCGCAGAAGCGGCGGGAGGCGGTAGCGAGGGCAACGACGTACGGTGCGTTCTGGTACCACCCGGTGTACGACCGCACCCTGCAGGAGGGTGCCCACCCGGACGAAGCGGGGGAGCCCGAGGGAGTGTCAGTGCCGGCGGAGTAGCTTCCCGCAAATGCCCCCAGTAGACCCCTGGTAACGTTGAACCCCCGGCAGTGTTAACACGTGCGTGTTGGCGCTTGTCGGGGGCTTTTTCTCAGCTTTTATCAGGCAGGTTTCAAGGGACTGCCCAGCGCCCGCTGGTACGGTGGTGCCACCAGGAGTATGTCTGGTGAGCGAAGGAGACAACCATGGCAGACCGACCCACTGAAAAGAAGGAAACTGCAAAGAAGGACGAGGCGTACCAGCCCCTCTGGGACACCGACCAGTCCGTCCCGGAATACATGACGCTACTCATGGGCGAGCAGACGCAGAAAAATGAAGACGCTGAGCTATATGAAGAATCCGACGACGAAGAGCTAGAACACCCCGACCCCGATTATGAATACGTCTACCCGGGTGCCCCCAAGCGCTACGACTCCGCGCGGAAAGACTCAGAAGACGAACCCGAAGACTCTCATGACACCGACAAAATCGACGAGCCGGAAGACACCTCAGAAGATACCTCAGAAGACACCCCGGAAGATACTCACGAATCTCGCAAGGACGACGAGGCGAACCACCCGGTAGCGCTCGCCTCCACTGAACAGGCTCAGCAAGAGCAGGCTCAGGCAACGCACGCCTACGGCGAGTACGTTCGGCTGGAACACCTCGGTCTGCAACCGGGCGCTATTCTGCCGGTCATCCCCGACCCGCTCTTCGGCACCCCCGACTCAAAACTCATCGAAATGCGCCTACTGGACCGCTCCCACGACGAGTCCGCACCCATGCAGGCGTGCGCTGCCCACCTGAACCCGGTCAAGGTTGAGGAGAACCCCATATCGCGGGCAGCAATGATCCAGCCGGTAGGCTACGTTCCCATCAATAATCCGTTGGCTGGCTCCAACATTGAAGAGATCGAGGGTCAGCGCACCTTCTGGAAAGCCGTGCTTATTGTCCTACTGATACTGAACCCGTTTGTGCTGGTTCCTTTGGTGAGCATGTTCGATAATAATGCCGGCATGTCGATGCTGTTCTTCTTCATCATTATCGGTCTGGGATCATTTTTTGTGGTGCCGATCCTGTGGATTGTGGGTATTGTTCAGGCTGTGAAGCATAAGAACCGGCTGAGGGAACTCATCCAGAAAACAAAGACGGTACATGCCGAGTTCTGGTACTACCTGGTGTACAACCGCCTGCCGGACGACTACACGGGCATCAACGGATACACGAAGAAACATGGTTTTTTCGATGAGTATGAGGCGCTGAAAAGGCGGGAACGTGTAAAGCTACGCGAGTCTGCGGCACCGCGCGAGGCCGCCGCACAGCGCGAGGCTGCCGCACTACAGAAGCCCGCCGCGCATCCTGCGCTCGCTGATGAAGAGAAACAGGACTAACCTCGGTCAGCCCACACCGTATAACGACCTGCCCCTCCACGTACGTAACACCGCGTGGAGGGGCAGGGGCGTCTTTTTTGTGTCATATTCGGGTTTCTTCGTCTGTTGTCCGGCGAGGGTTAATATTCCATTTACTTTGCCTTGATAGGGTGAAACCATCACGAGCGTTGCGACCAAGTAGAGCGAGGCGGGCACCCTCCGAGAACGGCGAGTTAGCCTGCCGCCGCACCTCAACGATTAGCTGTATCCACTCATCGATAGATTAAGGAAAAGAACGATGTCTCAGAACCCGAACCCTGAACAGTACAACCAGTACTCCCAGCAGGCACCCTCCTACTCGCAGGCGCCGGGTCAGCAGCCCAACGGTTACGTAGTCTCCTCCAAGGACGACCAGAACATGGCGATGCTCGCGCACCTGGCTTCTGCAATTCTGTCTCTGCTGTCCTTCGCATCCGCAAGTATTCTCGCGCCGCTGGTCATGTGGTTCATCTACAAGGACAAGCCCGGTTACTCCTTCACTAAGGAAGCATCCCGCCGCGCGTTCAACTTCAACTTCTCCCTGTGGGTCATCAGCATGGCTTCCTGGCTGCTGATTATTCTGACCTTCGGCATCCTGGGCATCATCCTGTGGGTCGTCCCGATGGTTGTGGCTATCCTGATGGTTATCTTCCACAGCCTGGCTGCTCTGGCCGCAAACCGCGGTGAGCAGTACACCTACCCGATGACCTTCATCGAGATCATCAAGTAGTCTTCATAAGCTCATACCGGTAGCGCCCCCGTCCAAATATCGGATGGGGGCGTTGCCGTGCCCGGTGAGGCTCACCGGCACCGGATCTGGCACGCCTACCGCCCCGTAACACGGGACTTAAAGGGACGGGCACGGTATCATTAGAAGAGCTGTGCCTACCCGAAACATGAGGCGGTAGGTCGCCGCCGCGCCGTGAAATCCGGTGCGTATCTTCAAGGCTTTCAAGGAGCACAAAATGTCAGCTGTCGTGATTGTGGGCGCCCAGTGGGGCGATGAGGGTAAGGGTAAGGCAACCGACCTGCTCGGCCCCCGCGTAGACTACGTGGTCAAGCCCAACGGCGGTAACAACGCCGGTCACACCGTGGTGGTGAACGGCCAGAAGTTTGAGCTGAAGCTGCTGCCCGCGGGTATTCTGAGCGATAACGCCGTCCCCGTGATTGGTAACGGCGTGGTTGTTAACCCCGAGGCTCTTTTCGCTGAGATTGACGGCCTTGAGGCCCGCGGCGCTGACACCTCCCGCCTGAAGATTTCCGCTAACGCACACCTGGTCGCACCCTACCACCAGACCATGGACAAGGTGACCGAGCGTTTCCTCGGCAAGCGCGCTATCGGCACTACCGGCCGCGGTATCGGCCCCGCCTACATGGATAAGGTTGGCCGCCTCGGCGTGCGTGTTCAGGACATCCTGGACGAGTCGATCCTGCGTCAGAAGGTTGAAGGCGCACTGCGCCAGAAGAACGAACTGCTGGTGAAGGTCTACAACCGCCGCCACGTTGAGGTTGACGAGATCGTCGAGTACTTCATGTCTTACGCTGAGCGCCTGAAGCCGATGATTGTGGACACCACCCAGCTGCTGAACAAGGCGCTGGACGAGGGTAAGACCCTGCTGATGGAGGGCGGCCAGGCAACCTTCCTGGACGTTGACCACGGCACCTACCCGTTCGTGACCTCTTCCAACCCGACCTCCGGCGGTGCGTGCGTCGGTTCGGGTGTGGGCCCGACCCGCATCTCCCGCGTAATCGGTATTCAGAAGGCGTACACCACCCGCGTGGGTGCTGGCCCCTTCCCGACCGAGCTGTTCGATGAGATGGGCGAGTTCCTGCGCACCACCGGCGGCGAGTTCGGCGTGAACACCGGCCGCCCGCGTCGTTGCGGCTGGTACGACGCCGTGCTGGCGCGTCAGGCTGTGCGCATCAACGGTTTCACCGACCTGTTCATCACCAAGCTGGACGTGCTGACCGGCCTGGATAAGATCCCGGTCTGCGTGGCTTACGATGTTGACGGTGTGCGCCACGACGAGATGCCGATGACTCAGACCGAGTTCCACCACGCTAAGCCGATTTTCGAGTACTACGACGGCTGGACCGAGAACATTTCGGATGCGAAGAGCCTGGATGAGCTGCCCGAGAATGCCCGCAAGTACGTGCTGAAGCTGGAAGAGATTTCTGGCTGCCGTATCTCTGCGATTGGTGTGGGCCCGGACCGTGACCAGACCATCGTGGTCCGCGACCTCATCAACGAAGACTAAGCGCAAAAGCTCAAGACGCGAAAGCCCCCGGAAGGTACCTGCACGGTACCTGCTGGGGGCTTTGTGCAGTCTGTGGTGATGTTTACGACGAGTATCGCAGAGAAAATCCAGAGAATTACCCATGGAAAGTTCACTTTGGCCCGTGGCGCGCAGGATACATGGATATCACCATTAATGAATTTGTCATGCGGTACGGAATGCATGACATCGAAGAAGAAGTGAAAAAGACCCCAAAGAAGTACACCGATATGCCAAAGTATAAACAGGATGAATATCTGGGTACAAAAGTTGAATTTTAATATATAAAAGATAGGCTCTGAAATTATTAATATTCAGAGCCTATCTTTATCGCCTTATAATTTATAAAATTCCGCGCTGGTCAAGATCTCGCAATACAGATAGAAATGTCATGAACTCAACATCACTGTCATATCCGCATCGAGGTGTCCAACCCAGCCAGCTATATGCTTTATGCATATCTCCGCCCTCTTTCACACAACGCTTGAAATCCTCGGGGACGGGGGTAAGACCCACCTGAGGTTTGCCGTACATCCGGTAAAGGAAGAGAGCCTCAGTCGCCTCATAAGCTACCTCGTTGTAGTGGAACTTTCCATCCCCCCACCCGGCAGTGATACCTTCACGAGTAGCCCAGATAGCAATAGGGTAGTGCGGGTCATTGACCGAAATATCGCTATATGGCGAAGTAGCAGGAAGATCCTTAACCACGGGCCTACCCTTCACATGGTACAGAAACTCAAGAAGCTGCCCACGAGTCATCGCAGGCTGGGGAGCATTCTTATTCTTCTGAAGATAAAGACGGCGGCCGTGAGTAATAAGCCCAGTGCACTCCGCCCAAGCAATCACCTTATCCTGGTAATCACCCGGGGTATTGTATTCAGACTCATTAATGCAGGTAACTTCCAGTTCATCACCCGGAAAAGGAGAAAAAGTCTTAGGGTGCAATTGCGCTGCAGAAGCAGGTACCACCGCAGACAACAACAGAGAGGCGGCAGCAAAAGTACATGCCGCACCCTTCACAAATGGTTTCAACAGCATCGTTGGTTCCTTAAAAGAAAATAGTGGTTGGTTCTAAGACAATCTCAGTCTTATTAACTAGAAGTTTAGACTTTCTTAGCTTTCAAGGGAAGGTTGAAACTCTATAACCCCCAGATATCTTAAAAAGAAAATCCAAGACTCACCTCAACACCCCAGCCCTCAACGCCTCTGAACCTGCATAAGTGACCGGGCGGGGCGTGTGCCGTATGCTGGAAAGAGCGCCCACACACGTGGCGCCAAAGCGTTCAGAGGAGGAGAACGATGACCTACATTACCGGAGCCATCTACCCCAGCGGCGACCGCATCCGCATAGGCGCACCCGAAGAAGAAACCCTCAACGCCTACCAGCAGCCCAACACCGCCGTAGCCCTCGGATACGCCAACCCCGACATCCACGAACTACACGCCCTGCAAAAAACCTTCAACCTGCACGAACTCGCCATCGAAGACGCCGGACGAGGCCACCAGCGCGCCAAACTAGAACGATACGGCGACTCCCTCTTCACCGTCATCCGCCCCGCCATCTACCTCGACAAAGAAGAAGAAGTGCGCCTCAGCGAACTGCACCTCTTCACCGGCCCCCGCTACACCCTCGCACTCGTTCGCGACGAACAGCGCATCAACGACCAGTTCAACCTGCTCTACGCCACCCCCGATGCATCCCCCGCCCGACTGCTGCACCGCATCCTCGACAGCACCGTCGACGGGTACGCACCCGTGCTCGATGGCCTCGAAAACGACAGCGACGAAATCGAAGACATCCTCTTCTCCCACAGCGAGCGGCGCGACGCCAACTCCCTCGCACGGCGCATCTACGAACTGCTCAACCAGGTCATCGACTTCCAGCGTGCCTGCCGACCCCTCGAATCCATGATCGGCCGCATCATCGAAGGGATGCGCACCGGCGCGCTCGACCCCTCACCCTACCCGGGCGTATCCGACGAAGAAAAGAACGAAGAAGCGGTCGAGCTCGCCCGGCAGTTCCGCAACGTGCTCGACCACGTAACCCAAACAAAAGAACGCCTCGAAGACCTTCGCAGCTCCCTCGAAAACGCACTGCGCGTGCACGACACCCTGCTCGGTCAGCAGCAGAACGACGACACCAAGAGAATCTCCGCCTACGCGGCGCTACTCATGGTGCCCACCATCGTTGGCTCCGTGTACGGCATGAACTTTGAGGTCATGCCTGAACTCAAATGGGAGTTCGGCTACCCCGCCGCGCTGCTACTCATGGTGGGTTCCTGCCTGCTTCTCTACTGGTTCTTCAAGAAGAACAAATGGCTCTGATATGCGCGTATGCCGCGTAGGGCATACACACATGCCTTATGCGGCGCGGTCGTACTGGGCACGCATTGCTCGGCGGCAATCACGACGCTCACGCTTGAACTTCTTACACACAGCCTCCGAATCGGCAAACATGTAGAAGTCCTCCGGCTCAGCCGACAGACCCAAAGTCGACAAGTGAACCAGCGACAGCATCGCGTAGAACATCTCGCGGCGCAGCTCAAAATTGCAGGCACCCGGAGCGGACTCCACCGCGAACACGCAGCCGGTGCACTCCAGCGCGCGCATCGCCCAGTGCTGAGTCCACAGGTCACCATTGACCGGGCTCACGCCCAGGCGAGTCAACGCCAGGCCGGTACCCTGCACACGCTCAAAGCGCAGGCACATCTCCAGGTCCTTTTCCAGGGGGAACACGAACAGCAGAGCGTTCTGTGCCGCCGCACGCAGCTCAGCCAGGTTCGCCTCGTAACCGGAAGCACCCTGAGTCAGGTGACGCATCACGCGGCCCATCGTCGAAGAGGCCGGCGCGGTGCGGAAGCACGAACCGTCAGCCACCAGCTGCTCCAGAACGCCGCGGAGCTCCTCCACGTTGAAACGCTCCATACGGACGATGGTGCCCGCCTGCATCAGCAGGTTGAACTCTGCATCACGGCACAGCTGCTCATCGGCGGTGCAGGAAATCTCTGCGTTTGCGTACTGGCTCTCGTGAGTGGTGTTGTCCATGACCGTTCCTTCCGTAGATGCTGAATCAACCTAGCGGCAACACCGCAGGAGACGGTGTGCCCGGTCGGAAGGATCGTCCCTTCCAACACCTACACTCTATGAGCGACCCCTGACACGATAAGCAGTTTTTAATCTACCCCGGGGTAAAACTGGGAAAATTCTGAAAAATTCTGAAACCACCCGTGAAACCTAGCGAAACCCCGTGAAACAGAGAAAACCGGGTGCCCCCAGTTGGGAACACCCGGTCACTCATACGGAATAAGACGGCGCAACTAGCGCTGACGGTGCAGCAACCACAGCATGTACACGCCACCCAACGCGCCCGTCACCAGACCCACCGGAATCTGGAACGGCGCCAACGCACGAGCCGACACAAAATCAGCCAGCACCAAAATCACCGAACCCAGCAGCGCCGAATGCCACATCGCCATACCCGGAGTGTTCCACAGGCGGCGCGCAATCTGCGGGGCAACCAGCGCCAAGAAACCAATTGGGCCCGCAACAGAAATCGCCACAGCCACCAGGAGCACGGCAGCCGCCACCAGCAGGTTCACGGTCCTCTTCACCGGCAGGCCCAAACCCGCCGCCAAATCGTCGCCGAGCTCCAAGACGCGCAGGCGATGCGTCAGCATCAGCACCAGCGGAATCGCCACCAGCAGCAGCACCGCCTGCACCGACACCTGATTCCACGACAGCGCATTTAGCGAACCGTGTTGCCAGGTCTTCGCCGCCTCCGCCTTCTCCAAATCACCGCGTGTGATTAGGTAATCGTTCACGGAACTGAGCATCGCACTCACCGCAATACCAATCAGCACCATCTTCTGACCCATCGTCGCGCCACCGCGCACACCCGCCAGAAGCATCACCACGGCCGCCGTCGCAAAACCGCCAATAATAGCGCCCATGCCCATACCCACGCCGGTAGAACTCAACGACCCAATCAGCACCACAGACAGGGCACCGGTCGCCGAACCCACCGTGAAGCCGATAATATCCGGCGAACCCAGAGCATTACGCGAAACTGACTGAAAAATAGCGCCCGACAAGCCCAAAGCCGCACCAACCACCACGGCTGCAAGCATACGCGGCAGACGCTGATTCAACACCAGCTGACGCTCAATCTCCGTGCCCTCACCCTGAAAAATCAGGCGAAACACCTGATCAGGGCTCATCTGATAACTACCAAACACCAGGGAGGCGACCGCCGCCACCACAAGCACCGCCACCACCAGCAGGGTACGTGGAATAGGGGTGCGGTAACGCCCCGGAATACGCACGGACCCGGCTACAGAACGAGACACAACGCTCACAATAAAACCTCTCAGAAACCGGGACCTACGAACCAGATACGCCAGATGAACCAGCCGAACCAGCCGAGCCGCGCACAACAGGGCGGTGAGCATGATGCGGACCGTGCTCCGACACGTGAGCCGGACCCGCCTCGTCGTGCGCCTGCGCCTTCGTGCCCATGCGGCTCTTCTTCGCACCGCGCGCACCGGTACTCAAATGCAGCACCAGAACCATCAGCACCGGGGCGCCAATAAAGGCGGTCACAATACCCACCTCAAGCTCACTCGGCATCACCAGAACGCGACCCAAAATATCGGAGGCAAGTACCAACACCGGGCCGTACACCAGCGACAGCGGCAGCACACGCGCAATATCGGAACCCACCAGCAGACGCACCACATGCGGCACGACCAGGCCCACAAAACCAATCGGGCCCGCAACCGCAGTCGCCGCACCACACAGTGCCATGATCGCAATAATCGTCGCGCCACGCACCATTGTCACCGGCACACCCAGGCCGGCTGCCGCATCCTCACCGAGTGCCAGGGCACGCAGAGGACCAATCAGCATGAACGACAGCACCAAACCCAACGCCACAAAGGGCAGCGCAGACAGCACCTGCTCAAAGGTGCGGTTCTCCAGCGAACCCACCACCCAGAAACGGTGCGAATCAAAAGCCTTCGAATTAAACATCGTGATAATGCCGGTAATCGTGCCCAGGCAGGCATTCACCGCCACACCCGTCAGCACCAGACGCGCCGTCGAATCCAGGTTCGGTTTAGAATCCACCAGGCCCATGACGAACACCAGCGCCGCCGCCAGACCCGAACCGGCCAGCGCCAGCCAGAGCTGAACGAACGGGGACGACACCCCAAAAACGCCCACACCGACCACCACGGAGGCGGCAGCACCCGAGTTCACACCCAGCAGGCCCGGCTCAGCCAGCGGGTTACGGCTCAACGCCTGCATGAGCACACCCGACACCGCCAACGCGGCACCGACCAGTAGCGCCGCGGCGGTACGCGGGGCACGCTTCGCCCAAATCAGCTTCGACTCGATAGTGTTCGCCTCCGGGTGGAGGAAGCCGTCAATGGAGCGATCCAGGGGGAACATGCGCGAACCCACCGCAAACGACAGGGCGCAAAGCAGCACCAGCAGAACGCCGCCAATAATGAGCGCAACCGCCAGACGCGAGATAGACTTGCCGCCCTGACCGCCCGAGGAGGCGCCAGATACGGCGTCCGAAGAAGCGGAGAGGGCACGAATTTTCGCCAGGGAGGCAGCGCTGACGGTGGGTCCGGAAGAGGGGGAGGTCTGTGGTGTCATAGGCTTTGGAGGTGGTGGGGGAGCGGTGTGCTCCCGTGCGGACGGAGGATGCTTAACGTATCAATAGATAAGTATTAAGTATCGCATATGCATATATGAGGTTATCCTAATAATATGGCAAATATGACGAACAAGATCACCCGCCGCTCCTTCGGCGCACTCGCACTCGGTTCCTTCGGCGCCCTCGCCCTGGCGGCTTGCGGCTCCTCCAACACTTCCGGATCTTCCTCCTCCGCGTCTGCTTCTGCGACCGGTAAGAAGGTGGCACCCTCCGCCCTGCCCTCCGGCATGGGCACCACCACCGTTGACGGCGAATTCCCCCGCACCGTCAAGCACTTCCGCGGTGAAACCACCATCAAATCCGCACCCTCCAAGGTCGTGATTCTCTCCACCGGTCAGCTCGACGGTGTGCTCTCCCTGGGCGTCGTGCCGGTCGGCGCGGCAACCGCAGGCGACGCCGACCTGGTCCCCACCTACCTGAAGACCAAGTTCTCCAATAAGTCCGCAGAGCTCGACAAGATTGCCAAGGTCGGCAAGCGCACCGACCCGGACGTTGAGGCCATCGCAAACCTCAAGCCCGACCTGATCCTCATCAACAACACCAACAAGAAGGACGAGCTGTACGAGTCCCTCGCCAAGATCGCGCCGACCGTGGTCACCGAGGGCACCGGCATCAACTGGAAGCAGGACTTCCTGCTGATTGCCGCCGCGCTGGGCACCACCGAGAAGGCTGAGAAGCTCATGGAGGAGTACAACACCAAGGCGAAGTCGGTCGGTCAGAAGGCTGGCAGCGAGAAGACCTTCTCCTTCCTGTACACTTCCGCTGACCGCACCCGCATCTTCGCGAAGTCCTCGTTCGTGGGCTCCATCTGCGCGGATGCGTCCCTGGCACGTCCCGCAGCTGCGCAGGTTGCGAAGACCTCCATCGACTTGAGCTCCGAGCAGCTCGACCAGGCTGACGGCGACTACCTGTTCTACGGCGTGCAGGGTGGCGACGAGTCCAAGCTGACCAAGGAAGCCCTGTGGAGCACCCTCAAGGCTGTCACCGAGAAGCACGCACACAGCGTGGATCCCGACATGT
Organism: Rothia sp. HMSC066G02; assembly: GCF_001813145.1. Taxonomy (NCBI): domain Bacteria; kingdom Bacillati; phylum Actinomycetota; class Actinomycetes; order Micrococcales; family Micrococcaceae; genus Rothia; species Rothia sp. HMSC066G02. Next base: position 149,613 of record NZ_KV811586.1, read on the forward strand.
TCTTCCTGAACGCTGGCCCGGCTGCTGCGCTCGGTGTTCTGGAGACCATCGAGAAGGCGCTCTAAGCCTTTCTCGTCTCGTGTAGAGATTCGTTTTCGCTGGAAGCCCCGCATCTGTATCTTTCACGTCCTGCGCGTGAGGGTGAGGAGGCGGGGCTTTCTGCACGCTCTGCACCAGCGTTTCTGCCTGCCGGATGCACTCGTGACCGAAACCGGTGCGCGCCTGCCCGAAATAGGGTCTAATGGGGGTAGAAGGCGCCGCGGTACCGTTGCCTCGCGCCTTCACACCGAACCTTTCACACCGATTAATTCACCGACGAAACGAGCACATCATGCCGATGAATAACCCCTCCGAAGAGACCCTGGCGCAGGCACGCCGCGTCATCGACGCGCTCAACGAGCGTGGCGCGCGTAAGCAGGCGATTCGCCTGAAGGTAACCCTCCCCGACGCCCCGCTGCCGCAGACCGCATCCAAGTTTGGCGGCCGCCCGTACCTGCCCGCGGGCGAGTCTGCACCGACTAATGAGAAGGGTGAGCCGCTGGGCATGATTGCGCAGATTAACTGCGCCGACCTGCCCGAAAACGACATCTACCCGGCGACCGGCATGCTGCAGTTCTGGATCGACCCGAACGACGAAGAGTGCATGTGGGGTTACGACTACGAGAACCCGCTCTCGCAGAAGAACCACCGCGTTATCTACTACGAGACGCTGGGCGAGCCGAACCCGGATGCGCCGTACCCGACCGTGAACTGGGATGACTACGGTTGGCCCTTCGGACGTGACGGTAAGGGCACCGCCGAGGAGGTTGTCGAGTACGCGCTCGCCTTCGAGACCTGGGAGCAGGGCTTCCTGGATGGCGGCTACGAAATCTACGACCAGTTCGCTGACGCCTGGGACGAGATGTACCCGGATCAGAAGCTGCCCGAGGAACCGAACGCACGTGATGATGCCTCCTACAACCTGACGGAGCCCTTCGAATCGGAGGAGAGGGATTACTCGCATATCGGCGGCTACCCCTCGTTCGTGCAGAATGACCCACGCGACGAGTTCGAGGAGTTGAGCGGCCACACGGTGAACCTGCTGACCATCGAGTCGGAGTGGGGTGAGGACGCTGAGGAGGGCGTCTACGTGATGTGGGGTGACGCTGGTGCGGCGAACTGGCTCATTACCCCGGAGGCGCTTGCTGCCCGCGACTTCTCGCAGGTCGTCTTTGAATGGGCTTGCGGCTAAGAAGGTCTTAGCTGAATAGCCGCAGGGGAGGGAAATAGAGAATAACCGCTCTATTTCCCTCCCCTTTTTGTGTACCTTTTATCGGGCACTTCTAAGCAGCGCGATACTTACGGTTCTTACTACGCGGCGGAGCCGTAGGAACAATCAGCTTCGCCTCCACAAGACGGCGCAGATCATTCGTGATGGAGGTACGTGAAGCGCCCCGGCCCCAATGCTCTTGGATATACGCCGTGGAAACAGCCTCGCCCTGTGCACGCAGGCCGCGCACAATACCAGCCTGGCGTTCGCTGAGGCCGTCAAGCGACGCATCGGTGCCCGCCGGTTCGACGGCGTCGGCTGAATCTTTGCCCGTGGAATGGGTTGCTTGCTGAGTCTTATCCTCAGGTGTGGTCTTCTGTTCCGTAGAAGACACATCCTGTGGGGGTTGCATCAGAGTGACCTGCACATAGAGTAGACGGTCAGCAAACTGGGGAGCGGGCAGACCCGCCTCCTTCAGCGCGCGCAGAACCGTGGGAATACCGGAAGCCCTATTCTCTGCAATCAAACGCCCCGTACCCGGGTCGGGCAGATCAGTCAGAATGCTTGCCAAGTAGCTGTTGCGGGTTGAAGAAACACCGGGCTGACCGAAATCTCGGATAGTCACAGCACCGTAGATACCACCCGGGCTGCGCACCACCAGGCGGTTGGTGTAGAGCTCAACCTGCACCTGTGAGCCGCGCGCACCCGGCGAATAGTCGCGGTGCATGAGGGCGTTAACCAAGAGCTCGCGGATAGCCTCCAGCGGATACTCGTAGCGCTCAACCCGCCCGATACCGCTACTGTTGAGGCCCTCCATCGTGGACGTTTTGCGCATATTGCGAACCAAAACGCCCATAGCTTCATCCAACATGGAGGGGATAGGCCCGGTACAGCTGTGATTGTCCAGAAAACGTCGACCGTCCTCAGTGACCTCACCAAGCTCTTCACCGGGAAGAACAACAACGCTCATCATCAGCTGCGGGAAGAACGCCTGCGGGTAGGATCCCATGGCGAGAAGCGCCCCAAGAGTGGGCACTTCTCGGACCTCAGAATCGATGCGTAGAATGCGTGCCTGCAGAAGAACCTCACGGTCAGAAAGCGCCGCAAAAACGCGAGGTTGCTCCTCGCGCAGGCGAGCGACATAGGCACTCACAAGGGTGGGGGAGAGGTCCTTGAACCTTGCCTCGCTGACCAGCTCCTCGTCGTAGCGGGGCTGACTGCGGTTCTCTAGGAAGCGGTCAATCTCGTACTTGGTGAGGCGAATATCGGCCTCGCCGACGCGCTGGTAGGAGCCGTTATACATGCCGTGTGCTTCGATGTAGTAGGGCTTCTGCGTCGGGTCGCCGGGGAGCACATCGATGCGCACGATACGGTGCTGCTCGTCTGTCGCCTCAATCTGAATATCTACCGGGGGTCGAGGCGTGATCTTGGAACGGATTGCCTCAACGGATGCGTCGTGGACTGCCTGTGCGTTGAAACCTTCAACTGGCTGTAGACCTTCTGCCGGGTCGGTGAGGCCAAGAAGAATGGTGCCACCGTCTCCATTGGCGAAGGCACTAACGGTTTCAAGAACGGACTTGGGGAACCCGCCAGCTGCAGCTTTGACTTCTACTCGCCCGTTTTCAGCCTGGCTACGGCGTAGGTTTTCGATGAGTTCGGTGGTGTTTGTTTCCATGTATGCTCCCGATGGCTACTTCTTGGTGAACGTCATAACAGCATCATAACAATTTCTGCGATGATGTTGTTATGATCCTGCGATGATGTTGTTATGATGCGGTATTCTCACCATTCTTAGGATCTTAAAAACCCCGGAATTGCAGGCTAAAACCGGGTATTTTTATCAGTCTCATTAATCGCGCATCATATCAGCCGTCATAACAGAAGTTGTTATGACGGCTGATATGATACCCCGTCATAATCCGCAATAAACGACATATAGGTACCCGCACTTGGTGCACCCCGCTGCCGGTGGCACAGTATAAAGTCGAGCCACTATCGACTCCCCGCACACAGGCGGGCAGATACACCAGGAGCAAACCAATGGCTGAACACACTTTCGGCTTCCGCACCCGCGCACTACACGCGGGCGGCACCCCCGACGCTGAACACGGTGCCCGCGCGGTCCCCATCTACCAGACTTCCTCCTTCGTCTTCAAAGACGCTGACGACGCCGCGAACCTCTTCTCCCTGCAGAAGTACGGCAACATCTACTCGCGCCTATCCAACCCCACTGTTGCCGCGCTGGAGGAGCGCATCGCCTCCCTCGAAGGCGGTATCGGTGCGGTAGCGACCGCCTCCGGCATGGCTGCCGAGTTCATCACCTTCGCGGCTCTGTGCCAGCAGGGCGACCACATTGTTGCTTCTTCGCAGCTGTACGGCGGCACCGTCACCCAGCTGGACGTGTCCCTGCGCCGCTTCGGCATTGAGACCACCTTCGTGCCCGGCACCGACCCCGCCGACTACAAGGCGGCACTGACCGAGAACACCAAGGCAATCTACACCGAGATCGTGGCGAACCCCTCCGGTGAGGTTGCCGACCTGGAAGGCCTCGCAGAGGTCGCCCACGAGGCGGGCATCCCCCTGGTCGTGGACGCAACCCTGTCCACCCCCTACCTGATCCGCCCCATCGAGCACGGCGCGGACATCGTCATTCACTCGGTCACCAAGTTCCTGGGCGGTCACGGCACCACCCTCGGCGGTATCGTCGTCGAGTCCGGTCGTTTCAACTGGGGTAACGGCAACTTCCCGTCCATGACCGAGCCGGTTCCCTCCTACAACGGCGTGTCCTGGTGGGGTAACTTCGGTGAGTTCGGTTTCCTGACTAAGCTGCGTTCTGAGCAGCTGCGTGACTTCGGCCCGTCGCTGAGCCCGCAGTCCGCGTTCAACCTGCTGCAGGGTGTTGAGACCCTGCCGCAGCGCATGGATGCGCACCTGGCGAACGCTAAGCAGGTTGTCTCCTGGCTGGTTGAGGATCAGCGTATCGCCTACGTGAACTACGCCGGCCTGGAAGACCACCCGCACCACGAGCGCGCGAAGAAGCTTCTGCCGCTGGGTGTCGGTTCCGTGTTCTCCTTCGGTGTCAAGGGCACCGAGAAGGCGTCCGGCCGTCTGGTCGGTGGCGAGTTCATCGGCGCGCTGCAGCTGGCAAGCCACCTGGCAAACATTGGTGACTCTCGTACCCTGGTGCTGCATCCGGGTTCGACCACGCACCAGCAGCTGACCGCTGAGCAGCTGGCCGCTGGCGGTGTTGGCGAGGACCTGATCCGCATTTCGGTGGGTCTGGAAGACGTTGAAGACATCATTTGGGACCTGGACCAGGCGCTGACCTACGCAACCGGTCTGAACCACGCCGGTGAGCGTGTGGGCGAGTCCAGCGCAGACAAGATTGTGGAGGCTGAGGAGGCGGTTGCCGCCGCTAAGGCCGCCGAGGACGCCGCCGCCGCTGAGGCTGCTGCTGGCGCATCCTGCTCCCTGCCTACTACCACTCAGGAGGAGAAGTAATGACTGAGAAGCGTACCTGGGTGGGTCCTTCCGCCCCTGAGCGTCTGAACATTCTGCGTAATACCCGCACGATCGCGATTGTGGGTATGAGCGATAAGATTTCGCGTGCCTCGTACTTTGTGGCAACGTACCTGCAGTCGGCGTCGCCGTACAAGCTGTATTTTGTGAACCCGATTCTGGCGGCAAAGGGCAAGCTTGTGCTGGGTCAGCCGGTGTACCCGTCGCTGCAGGACCTGCCGGAGGTCCCGGATCTGGTGGAGATTTTCCGCCGTAATGAGGACCTGCCGGGCGTGGTTCAGGAGGCTGTTGACCTGGGCGCGAAGACCGTGTGGATGCAGCTGGGCTCCTGGAGCGAGGAGGCTGCCGCGATTGGTGAGGCTGCCGGCCTGAACGTGGTGATGGATAAGTGCGTGAAGATTGAGCATGCGCGTTTCCACGGTGGCCTGCACCTGGCTGGTTTCAATACGGGCGTGATTTCTTCGAAGCGTCAGGTGCTGTCGAAGTAAGCAGCCTGTGCTGTATAAGCCGCTGCGGCTTGTAATTACAAAAAATCAGGCGCTCGTTAGCGTTTGAACGGAAGGGGCGTACCCGGGGTGATTCCCGGGTGCGCCCCTCCTTCTATGCCCGGTGTAATACGCGTGTAATACCCGGCAGGGCATCCGGCGCGTTTAGGCGAGATTGAGGGCGCAACATCGCCCCTAGTGGAGGGCAGTTCAGCTTTAAGGTAAACCTACCCTTATGTTCTGGGGTGCTGAGCCGGTATCCTAGTGTGGAGCCCGGCGGCCGGTACTCAGCACACACGCGTACCGACCGCCGGGTCTTTTCACGCGCGAAATATGACGAAATATATGTCTAAAATGTCGAAATATAACGCCGTTTTTTAGTCATAAAAAGTCACTCGGTCACAGAAAAGAAAAAACTAGTCAGCTCCCAAAAAGAGTTCTAAGCTAGCAATATATTTATCCCCCGCATTTTATGCATAACCTTAGCCGAGGACAGCATGACCGGATTTACGACGAAGGCAATTCACACTACGGACCGCGACAACCCGTACGGCTCCATCCTGCCTCCGATCTACACGACCACCACCTACGCCCAGCCCTGTGACGGCACCGAAGGCCCCTACGACTACCAGCGCGGCGGCAACCCCACCCGCGCGGCCCTCGAAACCACGCTCGCAACCCTCGAAGGCGCCAAGCACGCCTTCGCCTACCCCTCCGGAATGGGTGCCACCGCTGCCGCCCTCGGTATCCTCAAGGAAGGCGAGACCCTGCTGCTGGGCATGCCCTCCTACGGCGGCACCTACCGCTTCGCGACCATCGAGCTGCCCGCCCGCGGCGTCAAGACCCGCTTCATCGGCGACTTCACGGCCCTCACCGACGAGGACTTCGCCGACAACGTGACCATGGTGTTCCTGGAGAGCCCCTCCAACCCGCTATTGCGCGTGAGTGACATCGCCGCCATCGCCGAGATAGCGCACCGCAACGGCGCAATCGTGGTCGTCGACAACACCTTCATGACCCCGCTACTGCAGAAGCCCCTCGACCTGGGTGCAGACATCAGCGTGCAGTCCGCCACCAAGTACCTGGGCGGCCACGCCGACCTACTCGGAGGCGTCGCCGCAACCAACGATGACGCGCTCGCCGAGCGCCTCTGGCACCTGCAGATGATTACCGGCGCAATGCTTTCGCCCACCGACTCCTACCGCCTGCTGCAGGAGGTCAAGACCCTCAAGTTGCGCCTGACCCAGCAGCAGAAGAACACCATCGAGGTCATCAACTACCTGGAGGCACACCCCGCCGTGAAGCGTGTGCTCTACGCGGGTTCGCACAGCGAGTATGAGGCGCAGGTGCACGCCCGCCAGGCGAACGGCCTGGGCGCGCTCATCTCCATGGAGCTGGTGGACGGCGCAGACCTGCCCGCCTTCCTCGAAGCCCTGAAGATTTTCACCCACGCGGTGAGCCTGGGTGGTATCGAGTCGTTGGTGGTTCGTCCCGCGCTCATGGTGCAGGCCGCCTACACGCAGGCGCACCGCGATGAATACGGCGTGAGCGACAACCTCATCCGCCTGGCCATTGGCATCGAGGAGATTGAGGACATTATCGAGGATTTGGAGCGCGGCCTGACCGCGGCCCTGGCGCATCAGGCATAGTCCCTGAACATGAGGCACCGCACGACCGTATCGCGTGATTCGAGGTGCCCCAAATACGCGGTGTAATGTCACCCATAATAATTACTCAAAATACCCGGATTAACGTATTTCTTTCAACGTAAAAGAATGTTTTTAATGCGGGTATTTTGTGTACCCTCACCGCATTTTTATATGACGTTGCGTGAACATATTAACCCCCGTGAAGTTTAGCTAGAACGGCATAAAAAATGCGGGTAGGGTAAATCTCAGATACACGGCGACACACACAGCTACACCCGCGTTCGGGGTAGCCCGAACGAAAGAGAACCACCATGAGCCAGCAGAACCAGCTCGAACCGACCGGTTTCACGACCCGCACCATCCACGCCGTGCACGATGCCCGCTACGATGCGTCCGTGCCGCCGGTCTACCTGGCTAGCACCTTCGGTACCGCAGGTGAGGACACCACCTACATGTACCAGCGCGGCGCGAACCCCACCCGCGATAACCTGCAGGCGACCCTCGCCGCGCTCGAAGGGGCCGAGCACGCTTACGCGTACCCCTCCGGCATGGCGGCCACCGCGGCGGCCCTCGGCGTTCTGGAGGCGGGCGACACCCTGCTGCTGGGCATGCCGGCCTACGGCGGCACCTACCGCTTCGCGACCACTGAGCTGACTAAACGCGCCGTGAAGACCCGCTTCATCAGCGACTTCACGACCCTGAGCGATGAGGACTTCACCCCGGACGTGAAGGTCGTCTTCCTTGAGACCCCCACGAACCCTACCTTGCAGGTCACCGACATTGCCGCGGTTGCGGAGCTGGCGCACCGCCACGGCGCCCTGCTAATCGTGGACAATACCTTCATGACGCCTTACCTGCAACGTCCCCTGGAACTCGGTGCTGACATCACCGTGCAATCTGCCACCAAGTTCCTGGCCGGCCACGCCGACCTGCTCGCCGGTGTCGCGGCCACGAACGACCCTGACCTGGCCGTTCTGCTGCACCGCGGTCAGCTCGTCAGCGGCGCGCTGCTGCCCCCGATTGACTCCTACCGTCTGCTGCAGGACGTGAAGACCCTGGCCCTGCGCCTGGAACGCCAGCAGCAGAACGCCCGCGAGCTCATCGAGTTCCTCTCTGAGCGTCCCGAGGTCGAGAAGATTTTCTACGCCGGCAGCTCCTCCGAGGAACAGGCGGAGGTGCAGTCCCGCCAGGCCCGCGGCATCGGCTCCGTCTTTTCGCTGCTGCTCAAGGACGGCGGCGACGCGCAGGCCTTCGCCCGCTCCCTGCCCATCTTCGTGAACGCCGTGAGCCTGGGTGGCATCGAATCGCTCGTGAGCCTGCCCGCGCACACCACGCACGGCGCATACGCCCAGGAGCACCGCGACGAGTTCGGCGTGGATGACCGCCTCGTGCGCCTGGCAATCGGCATTGAGGATGTTCAGGACCTCATCGCGGCCCTGGAGATTGGTCTGAAGGCCGCCTTCGCCGGCTAGGTTCGTGCCGCCGGTTCATACCGCTGGCGAACGTCGCCGATCCATACCGCAGATTTCAACTTTCACACCACACATCAACGTAGATTAAGGAACCAAGAATGACCGTTCTCAACACCTCCGCCGTGCTGAACCGACGCTCCCTGCTACTGGGCGCGGCCCTCGCCGGAACCACCGGCCTGCTCGCCGCCTGCTCCGGCGGTAACGGCTCCAGCGCAGGCTCCGCACAGAGCTCCTCCAACCTGCTGGAGTCCATCAAGTCCGCGGGCAAAATCCGCATCGGCGTGGAGGGTACCTACCGCCCCTACACCTACCACGACGCCTCCGGTAAGCTCGCCGGCTTTGAGTACGACATCGCCGAGACCCTCGCCAAGGACCTGGGCGTGACCGCCGAGTACATCGAAACCCCCTGGGACTCGCTTATCGCCGGCGTGGACGCGGGCCGCTACGACATCGTACTCAATAACGTGGCACCCACCGAGGAACGTAAGAAGAAGTACGATTTCTCCGTGCCCTACGCGCACTCCCGTGCCCGCGTGGGCGTGAAGAAGGACTCGAGCCTGAAGAACGCTTCCGAGATTTCCGGCCACAGCGCCGCCCAGAGCGCGACCAGCAATTACCGCAAGCTCGTGGAGGAACGCGGCGCCACCATCATCGAAGTCACCGGCTTCGACGAGGCCATCGAGCAGGTGCTCACCGGCCGCGCCGAGCTGACCGCCAACGACTCCGTGTCCTTCGCCGAGTACTTCAAGGAGCACCCGGACGCCAACCTGCGCCTGCTGGAGGGTGAGGTCGGCCCCGGCACCAACGTCGCCGTTCTGCTGCCCAAGAACCAGACCGCGCTGAAGGATGCGATTGACGCCTCCATCAAGAAGCACCTGGGCAACGGTGACTTCAAAGCAATTTTCGAGAAGCATGTGAGCGAGGACTTGAGCCCCGCCTCCTAAGCTTTCGTGAAAGGCTCGGAAGGGGCCCGGAAAGGGCTCACCCGCCAGGACTTCTGAAATTGTGTCGTGGTTGATGTCTCAGCCGCTTTTCCCGTATTGATGAGAGAATATGACGGAATGTTACGTTGAATTCTTTCCCATCGGGAATAGCTGTACGATAGCCAGCGTTGTACCCGCAGAGTAAGGGGCACACCGCATGATGCCCCGGGTTATCGCAAGGTGACAACCCGCACCTACAAGAGCATCGACTACGACGCAAAGGAAGAAACATGTCCGCAATGATTAACCGCCGCACAGTCCTCGCAGGCACCGCCTTCACCGGCCTGGCTGCACTGCTCGCAGCGTGCGGTTCGTCCAGCAGCAGCACCGCATCCAGCACCAACAAGCTGGAGGCTATCAAGTCTGCCGGCAAGATCCGTGTGGGCTTGGAGGGCACCTACCGCCCCTTCTCCTTCCACGACTCGAACGGCGCCCTGGTCGGTTTCGAGAAGGAAATCATCGACCTGGTCGCTAAGGACCTGGGCGTGACTGCAGAGTTCACCGAAACCCCCTGGGATTCGCTGATCGCCGGCGTGGACGCTGACCGCTACGACATCGTCATCAACAACGTTTCTGCAACCGACGAGCGTAAGCAGAAGTACGACTTCTCCGTACCCTACCTGTACTCCGAGCCGAAGGTCGCCGTGAAGAAGGATTCTTCCCTGCAGAACGTGAGCGAGATTTCCGGTCACTCCTCGGCGCAGTCTGAGACCTCGAACTTCCGCAAGATGGTGGAGGCGAAGGGCGCCTCGATCGTGGTTGTTTCCGGTTTCGACGAGGCTATCGAGCAGGTCCTCTCGGGCCGTGCAGAGATGACCGCGAACGACTCCGTGTCCTTCGCCGAGTACTTGAAGGAGCACCCGGACGCTAACCTGCGCCTGCTCTCCGGTGACCTGGGTACCGGCAGCAACTCTTCCATCCTGATGGCTAAGGGCCAGGATGCTCTGCGTAACGCTATCGACGAGTCGCTGAAGAAGCACCTGCAGAACGGTGACATCAAGGCGATTTACGAGAAGTACGTGGGCGAAGACCTCTCCCCGAAGAACTAATACTTTCTATAAGGAGCTGAGTTCCGTTCATGGAACGCTACCTGAATCTTTGGGCTGAGTCCCTGCCTCAGCTGCTGGGCTCGACCCTGGCAGTGACTATTCCGCTGTCGCTGATTTCTTTCGCGCTGGCGCTGCTGGTGGGCATCATCTCCGCTGGCGCGCGCACGAGCCGCTTCGCCCCGGTGAACTGGCTGGCCTGGCTGTATATCTGGGTCTTCCGTGGCACCCCGCTGCTGGTGCAGCTGTTCATCGTCTTCTACGGCTTGCCGAAGGTCGGTATTGCCCTGGACGTGTGGAGTGCCGCGATCATCACGATGAGCCTGCACACCGGCGCGTACGTGGCGGAGACCTTCCGTTCCGCGGTGGCGGCTATTCCGCGCGGCCAGTTTGAGGCGGCGGCAACCCTGAACTTCACCCGCATGCAGACCCTGCGCCACGTGGTCATTCCGCAGGCGGTGCGCATCGCGCTGCCGAACCTGGGTAACAACTTCATCGACCTGATTAAGGGCACCTCGCTGGTGTCGGTCATTTCGATGGTTGACCTGTTCCAGACCGGTAAGCAGATCGCGTCGCGTACTTTCGAGCCGCTGGCAATGTACTCCGAGGTCGCCATCATTTACCTGGTGATTTTCACTCTGCTGACCGCCGCGCAGTCGGCCCTGGAGAAGTACAGTAACCGTTACGTAAGGAGCAACAATGCTTAGCGTTGATTCCCTGTCGAAGAGCTTTGGCGACACGCAGGTGCTCAAGAACATCAGCCTGGACATCCCCGACGGTGAGACCACGGTGATTCTGGGCCCGTCTGGTAGCGGCAAGTCCACTCTGCTGCGCTGCCTGAACCTGCTGGAAACCCCGCAGTCCGGCACGCTCACCATTGACGACGCGCAGGTGGACTACAGTCAGAAGCTCACCGACGCGCAGGTGCGTGATATTCGTTCCCGTTCGGCGATGGTGTTCCAGCAGTTTAACCTGTTCCCGAACTACACGGCGTTGAAGAACGTGGCGCTCGCCCCGACCCTCAACGGCACCCTGAATGCTCAGCAGGCGCAGGAGCGTGCCCGTGAGCTGCTGGCTAAGGTGGGTCTTGCCGACAAGGTTGATTCCTACCCGGACGCTCTCTCTGGTGGCCAGCAGCAGCGTGTGGCGATTGCCCGCGCCTTGGCGTTGGAACCCTCCTACCTGCTCTTTGATGAGCCGACGAGTGCGCTGGATCCCGAGCTGGAGGCGGAGGTCATCCGCGTGCTCATGCAGCTGGCGAAGGAGGGCCGCTCCCTGGTCATCGTGACGCACAATATGGCGTTTGCGAAGAAGGTTGCGGACCGTATCGTGTTCCTGGAGAACGGTACCCTGCGCTATAACGGTGAGCCGAACGGCTTCTTCGCCTCGGATGATGAGCGCATCCGCAAGTTCCTGACCGTGTACGACAGCACCGAGTACACGATTTAGCCGTACTGCATATAGTAAATATGGGCTGTTTTCTGCCGTCAGATAAGCATCTGACCAGCGGAAACCAGCCCATATTCTATATTCAGCATATATTGGCTTTTATTCCGAAAGCCCCTTAGAGCGGCGGTACTCCTCCAGCTGCTCAGCGTTAATAACCTCAAGCTGCTCAGTGAGCGGCTCACCGGGCGACCAGCCCTCATTAGCGACGGTGCGGTCCTCCTGCTTACCAAAAGCGAAGAGACGCGGGCGAGGCACACGCAGCTCCGCCGGGGTGGTCGGCAGCTGCCAATTCTTCATATGGGAGAGCACACCCAGCACCAAACACAGCAGAATGGACAGGCCCATCGCCAGGTTCGGACGATGGAATAGGCCCGTCACAAGGGCGGTCTCAGCGGCACCCACAAACGCCACAGTAGCGTACAGAGAGTTACCACCAAAGATCGCCGGAATACGGTTGACCATAATGTCACGGATAACGCCGCCACCGACCGCGGTGGTCACACCCAGTGCGATAGCGGGCAGCCAGTGCAGACCCAGGTTCAGGGACTTAATGGTGCCGGTTGCCGCCCACGCGCCCATACCGATGAAGTCAATGATGAGCATGGTTCGGGTCGCCCAGAGGGCACTCAAATCGATACTGTACGCCAGAATCGAGGAGCCGATAGCACCCACCCAGTAGCCGCCGTCGGTGAGCGCCACGGGCAGACCAGAGTTCAGCAGGATGTCACGGATCATACCACCGCCCATGCCGCAGGCGACCGCGAGCAGCAGGAAGCCCACGATGTCGAATCGGAAGGCGCGCGCCACAGCACCGCCGAGCAGGCCGTTAGCAACAACGGCGGCAATGTCGACGATGCGGAATACCTGATCTGGGTCAAAGAGCTCGTGCATGGGCGTTCTCCTGCGTACGTGATGCGTGTGCTACGGGTGCCGGTAGGGGGAGGCGCGCGCAACGGGGGGGCGGGTGACGACGTTATCACCGCATCCGGCTCTGTTTGCCTGTGCGCGTACCTGAATTGGCACCGATTTATTGTAGACCCGCCGCCGCTCCTACTCCTAGTTGAAAAGTGCTCATGACGAGCTCTGAGATGGAATCAAGAAGCTTGTGGGCGCGCTAAAAGGTGGGCGTAGAATGAGTGAATCTCCACCCCCCAAGGCCGTCATGATTGTTTTTGCGCTGGGTTCTTTCCAGTATGGTAGCGGCATCATTTCTTCGCTACTGTTGGCGTTGAGCCCCCTGAACGCGGTGGAGTCCATGACGGTGATGATGCTTGCCGGCACGGCGCTGTCGGCGCTCATGGTGTGGTTGCCTTCGCGTAGCCGGAACGCTCGCTAAGCTGGGACTAGACGAAATCTGCGTAAGGTGAAAGGAGCCGCTGTGGCGGTATCTCGCGACGAAGTTTTCGGGGTCCTGCAGGGAATCGTACCCCGTCTGGAGGAGGCGCTTCCCGGCTGGTCGGTGCGCCCCAACATTACGGGTACCGGCGCGGTGGGGCTCTATCTGGACGGTCCCAATCTGCCCCTGGCCGGCGTGAACGTCGATGGTGAGTCGGTCGCGCGGCACCTGTGCGGTACGATTCAGACCGCTGACCGCGGCCTGCCGCAGGAGCTGGGGCAGGTGCGTTACCAGTACATCCTGGGTGTGAGCGTGGCGGAGCACGAGAGCGAGTACCCCGAGCCGGCCGACCTGGTGAGAGTGGGGGAACCGAGTTGGATTTCTGCGCTGAGGGCCCTGGAGGCGCTGGTGGAGTTCGAGGGCCGCGAGACGCTGTTCATCAGCCGCGGCGGGTACGTGCCCGGTCGCCGCGCCCTGGGTAAGCGCCGCGTGGCGCTGCGGCGCGAGTTCTTCCCCGGTAAGCCCTGGCTGGGTTTGGGCACGATTGACTGGTGTGCGGGCGTGCGCTCGACCCCGGTGTACGCCGAGGATCTGGTGGCTCTGGTTGCTGCGGCGACGCGCCTGGCGAGCGGCTGGGATGCCGCCCTGCGCGCTGTCTCTGCGGACAGTCAAAAGTAGTTAAAACAGAGCAGCGCATCCGACCCGGAAAAGGGAAGGATGCGCCGCTTCTGTGTAAGCTCTACGGCTTAGTGGTTTAGCCCAGTGCCTCAGCTAGTTTGAACGAGTCAAGCCGCATGCGATATTGCCTTATCGATAGCATGCAAGGGTGATGCATCCTGCCGCCTCTACGGGGGCGTAACCGTAGCGTTTGTAGAGCGCAATGGCGTGCTCACTAGCAGCGTCGGTGGTAATGAGTCGCTGTCGGATGTCTTCTCGGTCAAAGTCATCAATGACACGCTTTAGAAGCGCAGAACCAATGCCCTGACGCTGGGCGTGCGGATGTACCAGAAGGTCCTGAATGTAGGCGATAGATTGACCGTCTCCGACGGCGCGTACTAGCCCGATGAGCCGTCCCGTTCCTTCAGGCGTTGTCTCTCGTGCGGTGTAGAGATAGCGTGAGCCTTCCAGCATCGGGATGAGGCGTTCGGGCGTTTTGGTATAGGCGCTCCAGCCGACAGAATCGTAAAGCTCAGTGAGTTCTTCCACGCTGGGAAGGGGGCTGGTGGAGCCCAAAATACAGTACCGCATACAGGCATTGTATAGCGCCAAATCGGAGGAGTTAGGAAACTGCCGCCCAACACGTTGCGGGGCTTGACGCGCACATAAAAGCGGCGCATCCGACCCGTGAAGGGAAGGATGCGCCGCTTCTGTGTGTGCTCTAACGCTTAGCGGGTTTAGCCCAGTGCCTCAGCCAGCTGAATGCCCTGTGCCACGCCACCGAGGGTTGCAGCAATACGGATCAGGTCGTTGACCTGCTCCTTGGTTGCGCCCTCTTCACGCACGGTGTGCTCGTGAGCCTCAACGCAGTGGGAGCAGCCGTTGACTGCGGACACTGCCAGTGCGAACATCTCGAAGTCCATCTTCTCAATGCCGCCGTTCTTACCGATAATCTGCATGCGCAGGTTTGCACGCTGGTCATCGTATGCACCGTGCAGGAAGCCACGGGTGCGGTAGAAGATGTTGTTCATGCCCATGATGGTCGCAGCACCCAGAGCAGCCTCGTAAGCGGTGTCGCTCAGGTGCTCCTTAGCCTCTGCAGCAATCTCAACAACAACAGAGTCAACCTTGGTTGCTGCTGCGGTTGCGAGGATTGCGCCCCAGAGCTGCTGCTCGGACAGGGAGGTGATGCGGGGCAGGGAGGACAGGTTGAGGTTCATGTCCTTCGCGTAGGAAGGCAGAGCCGAACGCAGGTTATCGATGCTCATGGATTACTTCATCTCCTTGAATGCGTCGATGGTCTCTGCACCCTTCTTCCAGTTGCATGCGCACAGCTCGTCGGACTGCAGTGCGTCCAGCTGGCGGAGTACCTCGTCGGTGTTACGGCCGACGGAGTCAGCGGTAATGGAGACCGACTGGATGGTGTTGTGGGGGTCGATGATGAAGGTTGCGCGGTCTGCAACGCCGTCCTTGTTCAGGATGCCCAGTGCGCTAACCAGCTCACGCTTGAGGTCGGATGCCATGACGATGGGCAGGTCCAGGAGCTCTTCGTGGGAGCGGCGCCATGCGTAGTGGGTGTACTCGTTGTCAACGGAAACACCGATCACCTGGGTGTCGCGTGCCTCGAACTCGTCAGCGAGCTTGCCGAATGCTGCAATCTCGGTGGGGCAAACGAAGGTGAAGTCCTTCGGCCAGAAGAAGACGACGCGCCAGGTGCCTTCGTCCAGACCCTCGGAGGAGACGGTGGTGAAGTAGTCTTCGGGCTTGGTTGCTTCGATGTCAGCCAGCTTACCGGGGACAACGCCGGTGAGCTCGTATGCGGGGAACTGGTCGCCGATGGTCAGAACTGCCATGGTGTTCTTCTTTCTATTTCGTGCCGCGCTGATTCGTTGCGCGGCGCTTGTTCTAAGTGGTGCCCAATGGGCGGGCTCGATGACTATTTTATTATGAATAATTCATAATAATCAAGTGATGACGGGTGAAAATGCGAGTATTAAGTCGTGATTTGCGTCACTGAATATTCTGGGATGTTCACAAAAGCTTTTCCGACGCACAAACCCGAGGGTTTAAGCTCGAACCATGACCCCCGAACACAGCGACTTTTCTGAGCACAGCGAACACGTAGAGCCCAACCAGCCCGAACTCATTACCGAGCGCCTCACCCTCCGCCACCTGTGCGAGGCGGACATCCCCGACATCGTGGAATCCTGCCGCGACGAAGAAACCCTCCGCTACACCCGCCTCCCGTTGAACTACACGCGCGCCGACGCCGAAGACTACCTGCTCACCACCGCCCGCCAGATTGCCGCCGGGCAGATTCAACGCTGGGCGATTGACGCCTCCGGCGTGTTTGCCGGGACCATTGAACTGCGCCTGCCCGAGGGCACCCCCGAAAGCCCCGGAACCCGCGCCGAACTGGGCTATTATGCCGCCCCGAAAGTGCGCGGCAAGGGCTACATGACCGAGGCGCTGCGTGCCGTCCTCGGCTACGCTTTCGACCCGCTTGGCTTGGGTCTTGAGAGTGTGCGCTGGACCGCCCTGGCGGGTAACGAGCCCTCGGAACGGGTGGCGGTTAAGGCGGGTTTCACCGGCATCTACGACGATATTGACCCGAGCTCCGGCCGCCCCGACGAGAACGGCCACCCGGTGCAGCATCGGGTGCGCCGCGCCGATATGACCCGCGCCCAGTTCGCGGCGCTCTGGTCTGACTAGCTCTGGGCTAGCTAAACCGCGCTACTTTAGTCCGCGCTACCTGATGCCGAAGCCGCGAAACGAGCCGCTCGGCTCCTCCCACTCGACGAGCACCTCATCCACGCGGCCCGCGGTGTCGCCGCCGCGCAGAATATCTACCAGGCGAGCGCAGGAGACGGCGGTACCTTCCGCAACGACTTTCACGCGCCCGTCGTCGAGGTTTTCGGCGTAGCCGGTCAGCCCCATAGGCTTGGCGGTTCCGGCGCACCACCAGCGGAAGCCCACGCCCTGCACTTTGCCGCTGACGAAAGCGACGAGGCGGATTTCGGCGGGTTCTGCCGGGGTGCGGTCGGTGAAGAAATCAAAGAAACCCATGGGTCCTCCCGTGGTCGTCTCGTTGAGGGTGGTTTGATGGGGGTGAGCGCCGGTGGTGGCGCTCTGATAGCTTCTATAGCTTTAGTCTAGAGGGTTCGGCGTTCCTGTCGCCTGGTTGCCGCGCGCACACGCCGTGAAGAGCTGAATAAGGGTAGAGCAACCGAAGCCGCGGCCTGAAAAGGAGTAACATTAGGGGCATTCACTTAGCGGCAATACTGAACACACAGACATCTACCCGCATACAACCCATCCCCTGGAGGATCATTGAGTTCACGCCCTAAAAAAGCGCCTCTCGTCGGTAACCCGGCGAAGGCACCGTACAAGCCCTGGCCTGCTCTCTGGTCCCTGGTTGTTGGCTTCTTCATGATTCTGGTGGACGGCAATATTGTCACCATCGCCCTGCCGCACATGCTGCAGGATTTGGATGCGTCGCTGTCGGCGGGCATGTGGGTGACGAGCGCCTACCTGCTGGCGTATGCGGTGCCGCTGCTCATTACCGGCCGTATGGGTGACCGCTTCGGTCAGAAGAACCTGTACATGATCGGTATGGCTATTTTTACGCTCGCCTCCCTGTGGTGTGGTCTGTCGCCGAATGTTGAGTCGCTGATTACCGCCCGCGTGGTGCAGGGTTTGGGCGCGTCGCTGATGACCCCGCAGACCATGTCTCTGATTACGCTGATGTTCCCGCCGAATGCGCGCGGTGTTGCCATGAGCATTTGGGGTGCGACTGCGGGTGTCGCCTCGCTGGTCGGCCCGATTCTGGGCGGCGTGCTGGTGGATACTCTCGGCTGGGGCTGGATTTTCTTCATCAACATTCCGGTTGGCCTGGTCGGCCTGTTCTTGGCGTGGCGTAATGTGCCGGTGTTCGAGCAGAAGAAGCACAGCTTCGACTGGTTGGGTGTGGTGCTTTCGGCGGTCGGTCTGTTCCTGCTGGTTTTCGGTATTCAGGAAGGTGCCACCTACGACTGGGGCATCATGACCGATTCGTTCCTGGGTACCGGTATTGCGGTGAGCGTGTGGGGCCTGATTATTGCCGGCATTCTGGTGCTGGGCCTGTTTATTGGTTGGCAGGCGGTGAACCGCAAGGAGCCGCTGGTGCCGTTGAGCCTGTTCAGCGACCGTAACTTCTCGGTGTCGAATGTGGCCATCGCGGCAATGGGTGTGGTCGCTATCAGCATGGCATTCCCGCTGACCCTGTACCTGCAGCAGGTGGAGGGCCTGGACCCGACCCAGGCTGCGCTGATGACCGCCCCGATGGCGTTGTTCTCGGGCGCGTTGGCGCCGGTGGTGGGTGCGCGTCTGAACCGTAACGACCCGAAGTGGATTGCCGTGATTGGCTTTACGTTGCTGGTTATTGGTTTTGCTCTGCTCCGCCCGACGATGGTTGCGGACGGCAACCTGTGGCTGATGGTTGGTCCGATGATTATTCTGGGTGCGGCGAACGCCTGCATTTGGGGTCCGCTGTCGGTGTCTGCGACCCGTAACCTGCCGCCGCAGCGTGCCGGTGCGGGTTCGGGCGTGTACAACGAGACCCGCCAGATGGCGTCGGTGCTGGGTTCGGCTGCGATTACGACGATTATGGCTTCTGCGATTACCTCGCACCTGTCCGCGTTGGGTCCGGCTGCCGCAGCGGGCGGTAGCTCTCACGGCAGCGCTGCTGGAGGCGTGCTTCCGCAGGTCCTGCGTGAACCCTACGCGGCGGCAATGGCTGATTCCATGATGCTGCCCCTGGTTGCCGCGGCGGTGGGCGCGGTCGTGTGCCTGTTCTACGCCTCCAAGAAGACCTCCGAGGCAAAAGCCGCCGCACAGAACGCTGAGGCAGAGCCTGAGTCAGAAAACACTAAATAGAAGGCTTATCAGAGCGCTTTTACGGCATAAGCGGTGCATAACCTGAGATGCGGTGCAAATACCGGGACAAACTAGATGCACTCTGTGTATGATGAAGCGGGTTATTGTTGCCCTGAGGTGTTGAAACCTCGTGAGAGCGCAATAACCCGCTGTAGAAGGACATCTTCGTGGAGATGGATTACATGCCCGGCCTGCTCGCCAGCGAAGAAGAGCTGGACCGCATCACCGAATCCTTCGCCCAGCTTCCCCTCCGCAACCCCAACGGCACCACCGGCATCAACATCCACCTGGAGAAAGAGAGATGGCTAAAATCCCCACCTTGAGTTTGGTATTTTTGCCATTGTCTTCCTTGATTTGTTCAAGATCTTGAGCCAAAATCCTCACTTCCTCTTTCTAAAATCTAGTTTTTAAAAAAAATAGGCTATCTACCAGAAGTAGATAGCCTATTTTTTATGAGATGCTTGGGTGCTTACGCTTCCAATTTGTCAAACTTTGCTTTGACATTCGCCTTGAATTCTTCACGCTTAGCCTTGCGTTCGGCTTTACGTTCAGCCTTCATCTGTGCACGCGCCTGGTTGTAGAGGTCTTCTTGGACTTGCAGAGCTGCTTCGATTTCGGCTACGACGGTTGCTACATCCCAACGCATGATTTGGGTGTCGTACTTGGTGAAGTAAGCATCGATGACTGCTTCGTTGTCTTCTTGCACCAAGGCAACAACGGCTGTTTCACCGTTAGTCAATTTCTGAGAAACAACGTCAATCAGGCCAGCTTCTGCCGTATCAACGGTAGCACCAGCAGCCAAACCATAGAGGCTACCCATACCATAACCAAACAAGACGCCGATAGGACCACCCAAAAGCCCGATAACTGCACCGAGCAAGCCACCTTTTAGGGTTGCATCCGTCGTTGAATCTTCAAAATCATAGCGTTCTTTTTCAACGATATGACCGTTTTCATTTTTGACCAGGGCGATTTGAGCAACCTTGGTCGTCTGAGTTTGGCGGAAAGCCTTCAAATCCGCAAAGGACTGATAAGCTTCGCTTTCGGTGTTAAAGACTGAAATTACTAGGTTTTCCATAGTTGGTACCTCGTTCCTAAAGACTATATATACATTGTAATACAGTTCTCTTTTTTGGGAACTACTTTTTGCGACAATTTACCTCGGCGGCAGCCGGTAGGCTGAGTCCTAAAGCAGAGGGGCCCGGCATCCAGTATGGATGCCGGGCCCCTCTCTGCTTGCTGTGGCGTTAGCGGCTGATGGTTGCCGAAGCGCGCAAACCAGCCAGGTCCTGGAAGGTGTACTCGCCGCCCTCGGTCAGCTGCATTGCGACGCTACCGCTGGTGATCTGAGCGGTGGTGGTCAGGGTGTAGCTGGAGGTCACCTCGGTGAAGTACACCGGAACCAGCGAAGCCAGAACCTGCGCGTAGCTCACGCCGTCCTTCGCGGTGGCTTCCAGGTAGTCGGAGGTGCGGATGTCCAGTACGCCGGTCCAGACGTTGTCCTCGATGACCGGCTCGTAGAACTTCGCAGTGTATGCGATGCCGTTGAACGCCGCCACGGCGGGGTTGTTGGTCTTTGCGCCGCCCGCACTCTTGGCGAGTGCCGGGATCTCAACGTCGTTATCGACATCCCACAGCAGCGGGTCGGTGACGTCCTCGGCGGTGGGGAAAGTGAACTCGAAGGTCACCTGCAGGTGCGCCTGAGGGTACAGCCAGGTGCTGCCCTGGAACTCGCCCTTGGAGTTGATGGGTGCAGAAATCCACAGGCCCGCACCACCGTACAGGCCTGCACCGACGCTACCGCCGGGGGTGAAAGTGCCGCCGCCGCGGCTCTGCGGGGTGGTGGAGGTTGCGGTGATGTTGGGTACCTGCACGGTGTAGGAATCCAGGCCGTAGCGGGTATCAAAGTCGTTGGCGGGGTTCGAGTTGAACGCCTGAGTGAAGACACCGAACCTCATGGTCGGAGTCTCCTGCGCATCGGTGGACGCCGCGTAGGCGGGTACCGCCGCTGCGGTTGCGATGACGGGGGTGCTCCATGCGGCACCCTTGATGAGTGCGCGGCGGTTCAGACCGTTAGTGGTGTTCGAGGAAGAAGTCATGGGATCTCTCTTGTTGTGAAAAATGTGGTGATGCATGTGATTTGAATTACTGATACTCTAATGTAATTCAGCTCATCTTCAAAATTATCTCAACTTTTACTTCAATGTATGTACATTGCGGCACCCAGCTCACCTAACGGGTGAAATGGGAGCATCATGGAAACCGTGGAGAACGCCCTCCCGGAAAATTCCACAGAAACACCACCGGTCACCACACACTTAAGGAACACAACATGGCATTTATGAAGAGTGCACGCGTCACGCTTGCCTCCCTCGCAGTGCTCTGCCTGGGCACTATCGCAGCCCCCGCAGCAAACGCCTACAGCCCCGACATCGACGGCGACGGCATCCCCAACACCTGGGAGATGAAGGGCTACGACGCTGACGGCGACGGCAAAATCGACGTCGACTTCCCCGCAATGGGTGCAGACCCCAAGCACAAGGACATCTTCGTAGAGATGGACTACATGGCAGGCCTGCTGCCCAGCGAAGACGAACTGGACCGCATCACCAAGATTTACGCCGACCTGCCCCTGCGCAACCCCGACGGCACCCACGGCGTGAACATCCACCTGGACGCCGGTAGCGCCCGCAGCGCCAAGTACAACCTGGGCGGCGGCAACGAAATCAGCTACCAGGCACTCGACAGCGAATTCAAGGCGCTCCACCGCATCAAGGCGACCGAAGGTAAGTTCAACCCCGCCCGCGAAGGCACCTTCCACTACGTCATCTGGGGCGATTACTACGACAACAGCACCTCCTCCGGCATTGCTAACTTCGGCGGCCGCAACCTCATGGTCACCGTCGGCCCGCACTTCTGGGGCAAGGCAACCAGCGACATCCGCGTGGCAGTGTTCGTGCACGAGCTCGGCCACAACCTCGCCCTGAGCCACGGCGGCTGGGACGAAATCAACTACAAGCCCAACTACTACAGCGTCATGAACTACCAGTACACCCTCACCGGCGTGCCTATGGCTGACGGTAGCCGCTACTTCGGCTACTCCACCGCCGAGTACCGCATGCTCAACGAGGCGAAGCTGTACGAGGCGCGCGGCTTCGGTCCTCGCGCGGCTGGCTTCCTGTACAAGGGCAAGCCCGCCAACCAGCCGATTGACTTCAACGGCAACGGCAAGATTGATACCGAGCCGGTGTCCGTGGACCTCAACGGTGACGGCATGATCACGAACCTGGGCGCCGCAAACGATATGAAGATGATCCGCTTCCAGGCGACCGAAAACCCGGAGAAGGACAAGGGCCCCGAGCACATTGAGCCGAGCGGCATTACCGCTGAACACGCTCGTTCGCTGGGCCTGATTAAGTAGGCTGACTGGTCGGAATCTGACCGGTCTGCACACCGCCGATAAAGAGCCTTGTCAGCTCGGTAAAATAGCAAGGTGCGGATACCGAATCATCATTCGGTATCCGCACCTTTACTCTATGCAGCTTTTCGGCTCAGCGTTCAGACCAGCAGTGGAGCCTAGACATCCTAGCTCACGCGGCCGGTATCCACCAGCACCTGCGCAATGTGGCCCAGCGCCTCCTCGTTCTGCAGCGAAGAAACATCGCCCAAAGAACGGCCCTGGTACAGCTCACCAAGCAGACGGCGAGTAATCTTACCCGAACGAGTCTTCGGGATATCAGCAACTGCCACAACATCCTTCGGCTTAGCAATCGGGCCAATGTGCTCACGCACGTGCGCGGTCAGCGCTGCCTTCAACTCATCCTCAGTCAGGTCCTTACCCTCATCGGTGAGCGTCACGTAGGCAACCGCCTGGTGACCGGTCAGCTCATCCTCCACGGGGCAGACGCCAGCCTCAACCACAGCCGGGTGAGTCACCAGTGCCGACTCAATCTCAATGGTGGACAGGCGGTGACCCGAAATGTTAATCACGTCATCAATACGGCCGAGGATGTACACGTTACCCTCTTCGTCTTCCTTCGCGCCGTCGCCAGCGAGGAACCAGCCGCGCTCGCCGTAGTGACGCCAATAGGAATCCAGGAAACGCTGCGGGTTCTGCCACACGGTACGAGCCATCGAGGGGCCAATCTTATCGACCACGATGAAGCCCTGCTTGCCGGGTTCGACCGGGTCGCCGTGCTCATCCACCACGCGGGTGGATACGCCGGGAACGGCGCGGGTAGCGCAACCGGGCAGGGGAGTGCAGTGCGGGGTGCCCTCCGGGTAGGTGCCCTCGGGCGCGAATGCGGGGTCGTGCGGGCGCGGGGAGCACACGGTCGAACCGGTTTCAGACTGCCACCAGGTGTCGATGAACGCCGCGGTGCCGCCGCCCACGTGCTGACGCAGCCAGCGCCACGCCTCCGGGTTAATGGATTCACCCACCGAACCGAGCAGACGCACGGTCGAGAAGTCGTACTTGCCGGGCTCCGGGCCGTTCGGGAACGCACCCATGAGGGAGCGAATCAGGGTCGGCGCGGTGTAGTAGTTGGTCACGCCGTAGCGTTCGATGACCTCGAAGTGGCGACCGTAGTGCGGGGTGTTCGGGGTGCCCTCGTAAATCACCTCGGAGACACCGTTGACCAGCGGGCCGTAAATTTCGTAGGTGTGCGCGGTGACCCAGGCGAGGTCGGCGGTGCACCAGTGAACGGTGGACTCCACCTTCTCGGGGTCGTTGACGGCCGACAGCTCGTCGGGGCGCAGCACGCCGTTCTCGTCCACGTAATCCGGCAGCAGATCGTACAGCAGCGCGTGGGTGTACGCGGTCTGCACCAGGTATCCAGCCATGGTGTGCACCAGGCCCTTGGGCTTACCGGTGGTGCCGGAGGTGTAAATAATGAACAGCGGATCTTCGGCGTCGTGCAGTTCGTAGGCGTGGGTGTCCGGCTGGTCGTCCACCAGGTCGTGGTACCAGACGTCGCGGCCCTCAGTCCACGGCACAGCGGCGTGCGCTACCGGGTCGGAGGCGCTGGTGCGGTCCACCACGATAACGTGCTCAATATTGTTCTCACCGGAGCATGCTTCGTCGGCGTTCACCTTCACGGGAACGACCTTGCCGCGGCGGTTCTGACCGTCGGTGGTGATGAGGACCTTCGCGCCGGTGTCTTCCACACGGAACTTCAGCGCCTCAGCGGAGAAGCCACCGAAGACGAGGGAGTGGATCGCGCCAATACGCGCGCAGGCCAGGGTGAAAATAATGGTTTCGGGAATGACGGGCAGGTAGATGACTACGCGGTCACCCTTGCGCACGCCCAGGGACAGCAGGCCGTTCGCTGCCTTCGCGATGCGGCGCTGCAGCTCGGCGTAGGTGATGGCTTCGCGGTCGCCGGGTTCACCTTCAAAGTAGAGGGCGACCTTGTCTCCGCGGCCCGCCTCCACGTGGCGGTCCACGCAGTTGTAGGCGACGTTGAGCTTACCGCCCTCGAACCACTTAATTTCGGGGATGCTGAACTGTTCGATGCCGTCCTCGTCGAAGCCGAGGGACTTCGGCTTCTCGAAGCGGTGCGCGGTGTGCCAGGGCTCAGCCCAGGTGAGTCGCTGCGCCTGCTTCTCCCAGAACGCGACGCGTGCCTCGTCAGATTCGAGGGCGGGGTTCGGGGTGGGGTTCAGCGGGTCGGTGAACGAGTAGGGGGTGGGCAGTCCCATTATTCTCCCATCGGTTGCTGGCATTAGCACCCTTGCTTGCCGTGCCGCTGTCTGTGTGACCGTGGGGTCTGTGTGTGCGTTGGCGAGGGGGTTGCTGCGACGTCACGGAGCCAGGTCTCTCGGTCGCTCTGGATGGTTTGCCTTCTTAGTAAAGCGCGCCGGAGGGGGTGGACGCAAAGGGGACCGTCATATTCGGCATGCTGTGTATCGGTTCGTAATATTCCGAAATATTTAAAGACCCCGCCCCGCGCTCACTGCTGTGGGGCGCGGGGCGGGATTCATCATCATCATTCAGTAGGCGACAGGTTTCCCCGCCGACTTCTTTCTCCGGCGCGTAGCGATGATTAGCTCACCTTCGGGGAGCAGCCACGCGGCGGACATCTCTCCTAAAACTCAGCGTGAACGCCGAGCCTTCTCTATTAGTTGCTGGGGTACTTTGCCTTCACCCAGCGCTCGAAAACACCCACCAGGGCGTCGGTAATCTTACCGAGCACCGCCAGCGCCACGATGGCGAGCAGCAGGCGGTCGGTGCGGCCGTTGTTCTGCGAGTCGGTCAGCAGGTAACCCAGGCCCATGGATGCACCCAGCAGCTCGGCGGCGACCAGGAACAGCCACGCCTGAGCCAGCGCCAGACGCAGACCCGAAACGACCGACGGCAGAACCGCGGGAAGCTGAACCGTGGTGAACAGGCGCAGACCCTTCAGACCGAAGGCGCGTGCCGCCTCCACAAGCTTGGGGTCAACGTGCGCCAGAGCCGCAGAAACCGTGGTGTACACCGGGAAGAATGCACCAATAGCAACCAGGGTCACCTTGGAATTCTCGCCGATACCGATCCACAGCAGAAGCAGCGGAACCCACGCCAGGGACGGCACGGCACGCAACGCACCAATGGTCGGTGCGGCAATCAGACGCACCGGCGCAGACAGTCCAATCAGCGCACCCAGCACCAGGCCGAGCACGGCACCAATACCGAAACCAATCAGCACACGCTGAGTAGAAATCGCCACGTGACGGCCCAACTCGCCGCGCTGCGCCAGCTCAACACCGGCGCTGACCACACGGTCGGGGGAGGGCAGCTGAACCTGGGTGAACACGCCGTTCGTGCTCAGAATGTACCAGAGGGCAATCAGCGCCAGGGGAAGAATCAGGCCCAGGTACTGCTTACCGGCGAACGGGTTCGACGGCAGCTTCACGGAAGAGACACGCTTCTCGGCACGCTCAGCGCGAGCGCTGGAGGCGGCGGTAATCGTTGCGGCGGTCATTACTTCTCAACCACCTTTGCGATCTTCTCGACGGCTGCGCTGTCAGCCTTCTTTGCGAACTGGTCGTCCACAATGCTGTTCAGTGCCTTGTCCACGTCGGACTGGGAGGGAACGTCGCCGGACTCAACCAGAATCGGGCCGACACCCTTGAGAACCTCAACCTGCTTAGCGCCCGGAACCGGGTCGATATCCAGGTGGGTGCGCTCCATAACGACCTGGGCGGTCTCGTGCTTAATGCCGGACTCCTCCTCGACAATCTTCACAGCCTCTTCGGGGTTCTTCTTAGCCCAGGCGCGAGCGTACTCGTACACGTCCACGATGGTCTGTGCGGCGGTCGGGTTGGACTGAATGAACTTCTCGGTGGCGTTCAGGAAGCCGTAGGTGTTGAAGTTCAGGTTGCGGTAGAAGAGCACGTCGCCGCTTTCCACCTCGGCGGCAGCCATGATCGGGTCCAGGCCGCTCCACGCGTTGACCTGACCGTTATCCAGGGCGGTGCGGCCGTCGGCGTGCTGCAGGTTCTGAATGGTCAGGTCCGAAGCGGAAATACCCTCCTGCTTGAGTGCCTGCAGCAGCAGGAAGTACGGGTCGGTACCCTTGGTCACGGCAACGGTCTTACCCTTCAGGT
Organism: Rothia sp. HMSC066G02; assembly: GCF_001813145.1. Taxonomy (NCBI): domain Bacteria; kingdom Bacillati; phylum Actinomycetota; class Actinomycetes; order Micrococcales; family Micrococcaceae; genus Rothia; species Rothia sp. HMSC066G02. The sequence goes on from NZ_KV811586.1 coordinate 175,959, forward strand.
CCGCAACCTTGGTGATGCCCGAATCCTTGCGGGTCACCAGTGCCGACCATTCCGGCTGCGAGTAGAGGCTAATGACCTTGATGGGGGAGCCATTAGCGCGTGCCAGCAGCGCCGCCGAACCGGCGGTCGAGCCAACATCAATATTGCCGCTACGCAGCGCCTCATTCGCCTTGTTCGAACCGGCCGACTTGACCCACTCAACCTTCTTACCCTCGGCGGCGAGGGCGGTCTCAAGCCAACCCTTCTTGCGGATAATCAGGGACAGCGGGTTGTAGGTCGCGTAGTCAATGGTCACGGTGTTCTGATTGCCACCACCGGCAGCACCGGAGGCGTTAGCGGAACCGGAACCTTCACCGGCGCAGGCGCTGAGCAGAGTAGCAAAAGCGGCGGCTGCGGCAAGGGACTTGAGGGCGGTACGGCGAGACGGGGAGTAAGTCATGATGAAATCTTTTCGCTTCTGAAGATGATGATGTGATGTGTAAGAAATGTGTTTCGTGGCGGCTTTAGGCGTTATCTTCCACGCCGAGCTCAGCCAGCAGTTCGCTGCGCAGCGCCGTGATCTCTGCATCGGCGCGGTCACGCGGGTGAGAGCGGTCAACGGTCACAATGCGCTGGATGGTGGCGGGCGCCTCCGGGGTGTCCTTACCGAGGACAATCACCCGGTCAGAGAGGTACAGCGCCTCTTCCACATCGTGGGTGACCAGCAGAATCGTGGTCGGGTCTTGACGGTGCACGTCCAACAGCAAATCCTGCATGTTGATGCGGGTCAGCGCGTCCAGAGCACCGAAGGGCTCGTCGAGCAGTAGCACGCCGGGGTTGCGTGCGAGCGCTCGCGCCAGGGACACGCGCTGAGCCATACCGCCTGAAATTTCCTTGGGACGGTGGGTTGCGTATTCGCCCAGTCCGACCAGGTCGAGCAGGCGCGCTACGGATGCTGCGCCTTCAGATTTTTTGGTGCCCTGCGGCAGCCCGAGCGCCACGTTGTCGGCGACGGTGCGCCAGGGGAGCAGGCGCGGTTCCTGAAAGCCGATAGCTACGCGGGGGTCGAGGCCGGTCACTGCCTTCTCGCCGATACGCACGGTACCTGCGGTGATGCGGTTCAGTCCTGCTGCTGCACGCAGGAGGGTGGATTTGCCGCATCCGGAGGAGCCGATGACGGAGATAATCTCGCCGGGGGCTGCGGTGAAGGAGACTCCGCGAAGAACTTCGTGGGTTCCGCCGGGCACGGGGAAAGATTGTCCGACGTCTTCAAAGCTCAAGGGGACGGCGGCGGTGGATACGGCACGGCGGCCGTTCTTTTCACTGGTGGGTACGTCAGTTACTGCACTGTTGAGTGTCATGTCACTTCCATCGTTCCTGGCGTTAGCACCGGGGGCGGAAGAATCCGTGCCGGTTGCTGCGACGTCGTGGAGCCAGGTCTCTCAGTCGCTCTGGATGGTTTGCTTCTCCCACCCTATGGGCTGTGGTGTGCCTCAATCAACCCGGCGGGCGCGTATGAATTTCTATGACCGTATATTTCGCATTTATCACGAAATATTTCGGTTCCACGTCACAAAAAGATTTTTTCGTCACAAACGTGACCTCCCTCCCGCGTGCCCCGTACACTCAAACCACGAGATCATGAGTCCCGGCGCTAAGCTCTGGCTAGCCGGGCGGCAACCCTCTCCCGTAGCGGGGTGCCCCAGATGATGATCTGGCCTCAATGAAAAGAGGCAAGTACGGCGCGAACGCGCCACCTGCACGAAGGCCACCACCGAACGCAGAAGGCAAAAAGGAGGCGGCGCGCGGGGTGCAGGGCACTAACCCGATCCTCCCCGATCATTCGCGAAAGGAAAATCGATGGCTGAGCAGAAGAAGCGCATCGTAGTTAACGCATTCGAAATGACCTGCATCGGTCACCAGAGCTTCGACCTCTGGCGTCACCCGAGTTCCCGTGCAACCGAGTACAACACCATCAAGTACTGGACTGACCTGGCTAAGACCCTTGAGCGCGGCCTGTTTGACGCCGTGTTCATCGCTGACGTTGTTGGTATCTACGACGTGTACAAGAACTCTGCCGCTCCCGCCATTGAGGGTGCCGCTCAGGTTCCCGTGAACGATCCCGCAACCCAGATTTCTGCAATGGCCGCAGTGACCGAGCACCTCGGCTTCGGCGTGACTGCTGCCGCTACTTTCGAGCAGCCCTACACCCTGGCTCGCCGCTACGCCTCCCTCGACCACCTCACCGAGGGCCGCGTCGGCTTCAACGTTGTGACCTCTTACCTGCCTTCGGCTGCTGAGAACCAGGGCCTGCCCACCCAGATTCCGCACGACGAGCGTTACGAAATCGCCGACGAGTTCCTGGACGTCTGCTACAAGCTGTGGGAAGGCTCCTGGGAAGACGGCGCAGTCATCAAGGACCGCGAGCGCGGCATCTACGCTGACCCCTCCAAGGTCCACCCGATTGGTCACAAGGGCAAGTACTTCTCCGTACCCGGCATCTCCCTGACTGAGCCGAGCCCGCAGCGCACCCCCGTGATTTTCCAGGCTGGCGCATCCAGCCGTGGCCAGCAGTTCTCCGGTAAGCACGCTGAGGCTGTGTTCATCAGCGCCCTGCGTCCCGACCTGACCCGCGTTGTGACCGACCGTATCCGTGCCGCTGCCGAGGAGCAGGGCCGTAGCCGCGACGACGTCAAGATCCTCGCAATGCTCTCCGTCATCGTGGATGAGACCGAAGAGAAGGCAAAGGCAAAGTACGAGGATTACAAGAAGTACATCAACCTCGACTCTGCACAGGCTATCATCGGCGGCTGGTCCGGCGTTGACCTGTCCCAGTTCGACGAGGACGAGGTTCTGAACTACGTGCAGACCGAGTCGATTCAGTCCTTCCTGACCCCCTTCACCCTGCAGGCGAAGGACAAGAAGTGGACCCGCAAGGCCATCGCTGAGCACACCACCCTCGGCGGCATGGGCGAGGTCATCGTTGGTGACCCGGTTCAGGTTGCTGACGAGCTTGAGCGCTGGATCGACGAGGGTGGCCTGGACGGCATCAACCTGGCTTACCACGTCTCCCCGGGTTCGTTCGAGGACTTCATCGAGTACGTTGTTCCCGAGCTGCAGAAGCGCGGCCGCTACCGCACCGAGTACGAAGGCAACACCCTGCGTGAGAACATCTTCGGTAAGGGCCACACCAAGGTTGCTGACTCCCACCCGGCTGCTAAGTACCGCGGCGCATACGTGGGCAAGCCTTCGGCTGCTGACACCCCGGCTCGCGCGATCGCTGAATAAGCGTTGCCGCTGAAGCGTGCCGTGTAGGTTCGCTCAAACTTAACGATTGAAAACAAGAACGCCCGTTCTGCTGGAGGATTTGTATCCCCGGCGGAGCGGGCGTTTCTTTGCGCTGTGCTTTCTTGATGCGATGCCTTCTTGACGTGGCCCGTTCTTTATACTGGGTGGCATGACTGAACTGAACCAGGTTGAACTTAACCACGATGACCGCTGCCCCTGCTCGAGCGGCGAGGTGTACGGCGCCTGCTGCGGCAGGTTCCTGGGCGAGTTTGCCGCCTCCGGCACGTTGACCGCTCCCGCGCCGGAGCAGCTGATGCGCTCGCGTTTTACCGCGTTTGCGACTGGCGATGCGGCGTACCTGCTGGCGAGCTGGCATCCGAGTACTCGCCCGGCGACGCTGGACTTGGAGGATGATATCCGCTGGTATCGCCTAGATATTCTGGGTGCTTCGGGTGGCCCGTTTGATGCGTCCGGTACGGTGGAGTTCGTTGCGTATTACCGTTCGGTGCCGGGCGTTCCTGCGGAGGAGCGGGTGAAGGGCAGCATGCATGAGCTGTCGCGCTTTGAGAAGGTGGGCGGCGCCTGGTTCTATCTGGATGGAGACGTCCGCTAAATCTCGTAACTTTCCCTGCCCCTGTCTCGTGCAGAGTGCGGGCATAGAAGAAATGGCAGAATCATTCCGAAACCGGAACGATTCTGCCATTCTTTGTTGACACCTCTCAATGAGGCTAACTATCGGGACTGTCGGACTTAGCTAGTCCAGCCGTTAATGATGCCCATACCGAAGTAGATTACGAACACCGCGGACACCAGGTACATCAGCCAGTGCACGTCCTTACCGCGGCCCTGCACCAGGCGAATGAAAGTGTACGCCACGAAGCCGGCACCAATACCGTTCGCAATCGAGTACGACAGCGGCATGAAAATAATGGTCAGGAACGCCGGAATACCCAGACCCCAGTCGGTCCAGTCAATATTCACGGCCTGGCGGATCATCAGGAAGCCGACCACGACCAGCGCCGGAGCAACCGCCTCGAAAGGAACGATGGTGACCAGCGGCGAAATGAAAATCGCCAGCAGGAACAGCACACCGGTCACAATGTTCGCAAAGCCGGTGCGTGCACCCGCACCAATACCGGTAGCGGACTCCACGAAAATCTGGTTCGCCGAACCGGACGCTCCACCACCAACAACGGAACCGAAAGCGTCCACGAGCAGGACCTTGTCGATGTCCTCAACCTTGCCGTCCTTCATGGTGCCAGCCTCGGCGGCAAGACCCACCGAAACGCCCATCGCGTCGAAGAACACGGACAGCAGAATGGTGAACACCAGCAGCGAAGCAGCCAGCGGACCGATGTGGGTGAATGCGCCGAACAGGTCAGCGGAACCGATGAGGGAGAAGTTCGGGGTGGTGAACTTCATGTCCGCCAGGGAAGGCACGTTCAGGGACCAACCGGTTGCCGCCTCCTTCACGGAACCGGAGGGGACAACCGCCTCCAGAATCAGGGACAGTGCGGTGGAGGCGAGCACGCCCCACAGGATCGCCCCCTTCACGTTACGGATGAACAGGGCGATGGTGAAGAACAAGCCGAAGAGGAAGACGAGGGTGGGCCAGCCGAGCAGGTGACCGCCCGCGCCGAGGCTCACCGGAACGGTGGTGCCAGCTGCGTCAGGCATGCGGCGGATAATGCCGGAGTCGACCAGACCGATAAAGGAAATGAAGAAGCCGATACCAACCACAATCGCGGTCTTGAGCGACTCGGGGACCGCCTCAAACACCGCGGTACGGAAGCCGGTGAGCACCAGAACGGTCATAATCAGACCGGCAAGAACGACCAGGCCCATGATGTCTGCCCAGGTCAGGTTCGGGGTGGTGGCAATGGTGGAGGCGAGCAGCGCGTTCACGCCCAGGCCAGCCGCCATGGCGAAGGGCTGCTTGGCGATAACACCCATGAGGATGGTCATCACGCCGGCAACCAGTGCGGTCACAGCTGCGACGGGTGCGATACCGAGGGTGCGTTCGGATGCGTCCTTGCCGAGGCCGATGACGAGAGGGTTCAGCACCACGATGTAGCTCATGGCGAAGAATGCGGCGAGGCCACCGCGGAATTCTGCGGCGATGGAGGAGCCGCGTTCGGAAATCTTGAAGTAGCGGTCGAGTGCGCTGGTGGGCGCTGCCGCCTTCTGGGGTTCAGACATGTGAGGATCCGTTGATGTTGTTCGGTGTGTACTGTTGCGCCGCCGGTTTCGCGGGTGAAGCTCGCGGGTAAGTCCCGGGTTGGGCGCCACAATGGTTCAACTATTGTAGGCGCCGCCGCTTAGCTTGTGCCGTTGAAACGCGTTGTGTGCGGCGGTTCAGTCGGTGATGTGGTGTTTCCCCGACCCCTGCAACCAGAATTGGGTAGCTGGGGTAGAGGGAAGAATAGCGCAGGGCGGGGTACCGGCACCCCAAAGGTGCCGATACCCCGCCCTGATGGTGCCAGCGCCTCCACATGGGAGGGTGGGGGCACCCGATGTATTTAGTGCATCCAGCCGGTAATCAGGCCGTTAGCGAAGAAGATGAGGAACACTGCGGAAACCACGTACATGAGCCAGTGAACTTCCTTGCCGCGACCCTGCACCAGGCGGATGAAGACGTAGGACAGGAAGCCTGCGCCGATACCGTCTGCGATGGAGTATGCCAGCGGCATGAAGATGATGGTCATGAACGCGGGGATACCCAGACCCCAGTCGTTCCAGTCGATGTTCACTGCCTGGCGGATCATCAGGAAGCCAACGAACACCATTGCGGGTGCAACAGCTTCGAAGGGCACGATGGTGACCAGCGGGGACAGGAAGATCGCGACGAGGAACAGTGCGCCGGTGACGACGTTCGCGAAGCCGGTGCGTGCGCCCGCGCCGATACCGGTTGCGGACTCCACGAAGATCTGGCTTGCGGAGGAGGAGGTGCCACCGCCGGCTACGGAGCCGAGGGCGTCCACGAGCAGGACCTTGTCGACGTTCTCGATCTGGCCGTCCTTGATGGTGCCTGCTTCGGTTGCGAGACCGACGGAGGTGCCCATTGCGTCGAAGAACGCGGAGATGAGGATGGTGAAGATCAGCAGAACAGCTGCCATGCCGCCGAGGGTGCCGAAGGCAGCGAACAGGTCAGCGGAGCCGAACAGGGAGAAGTCGGGCAGCTTGCTGGTGTTGGAGTCCCAGACGGGGACGTTCAGGGACCAGCCGGTGGGGGACTTAACCGAGCTGCCGGAGGGCACGACCTTCTCCAGGATGATGGAGAGGGCGGTGGAGGCGAGCACGCCGTAGAGGATGGCACCCTTCACGTTGCGGATGAACAGCGCAATGGTGAGGAACAGGCCGAAGAGGAAGACCAGGGTGGGCCAGCCGAGCAGGTGGCCGCTCACGCCGAAGGAGACGGGCACGGTGGTGCCTGCTGCGTCGGGCATGCGGCGGATGATACCCGCGTTGACGAGGCCGATGAAGGCAATGAAGAAGCCGATACCGACGACGATTGCGACCTTGAGCGATTCGGGGACCGCGTTGAACACTGCGGTGCGGAAGCCGGTCAGCACGAGGATGGTCATCAGCACACCAGCCCATACGACGAGGCCCATGATGGCGGGCCAGGTCAGTCCGGGGGTGGAGGCGATGGTGGTTGCCAGCAGCGCGTTCACGCCGAGGCCTGCTGCCATGGCGAAGGGCTGCTTGGCGATGACGCCCATGAGGATGGTCATGACGCCTGCGACCAGTGCGGTCATTGCTGCGACCTGCGGTACGCCGAGCGCGTTGCCGGATGCGTCCTTGCCGAGGCCGATAATGAGGGGGTTCAGCACGACGATGTAGCTCATCGCGAAGAAGGTGGCGAGGCCGCCGCGGAATTCTGCGGCGATGGTGGAGCCTCGCTCAGTGATCTTGAAGTAACGGTCCAGTGCGCCCTTGGCTTCTGCCTTGGGGCTCTGGGGAGCCGCGGTGTTCTCAGAAGACATTCGTGAAAATCCGTAGATACTCATAGTCGGGGCGGGCGCCGGGGTTCCGAGCCCGCATAAAAAAGTGCCACTTCCCGGTGTGTTGGGGAGGTGACACTGTTGTTACCGAAATATTCTACGGTTAAAGTTTCTCTAAGCGTTAATCCAGGAAATTCCCAGCTTTCGTTCAGAGATTTTTTGGGGGCGTAATAGCGGTAACTATCTCTCGCCTCTGCGCGAACAATGATAGTTTGTTAGGTTAGTAGACCCTAAGTTTCTGCTATATTCGAGGTGAAACATGCGTCGCCGGATGCCAGGTTCCGTGTGGTGAGCCTTTTCCGGCATAGATGAGAAGGAATCCACCGTGACTGAAACTCCCCAGGAAAACACCGCTGAGAACTACCCCGCCGCGGAATCCCTGCCGGTACGCCAGCGCGCCGTCGTAGCAACCGACCGCCCCGCCCGATACATCAAGCAGCTCGGCTCGCACATGGGCCGCAAGCTCGGCACCGCAGAACTGCCCGACGGTCTGCGCCTCACCTTCAACCGCGACGGTATTTTCCGCGGCTACGGTGACCTGCGCGAAATCGACGGTGCCCTCATCATGGAGGTGCGCGCCGAAAGTGACGAGTTGGCTGCTGGTCTGGCGGATGTGCTGGACCGCCACCTGGTCCGCTTCGGTGAGCGTGACGAACTGGTCGTGACCTTTGAGGCGGTACCCGCCTCCTAGTCCCTGCTTTCTAGTCTTCGTTACCCTGCCCCGCCCTCCTGCACCTCGGAGGGCGGGGCAGTTTTTACGCCCGCCGCGTGCGCAGGGTTCCGGAACCGACCGTGCCGCACCTCCCCGGATTAGGTGACCCCGCCCGGATTAGGTGACAGAAAATTGTCCTATTTAGTGGGCGACGACATATAAGCCCCCGAACACCCGTCAATCCCCGGTAAAATAGGCAGGAAGTGAACACTAAGCTCACCGCCTGTTCGCGCCGCACCGGGCGCCGGACGGTGAACTTCGAAAGGAAGATTTTCGTGTCTGAAGCAGCACGCCCCCTGCGCGTCGCCGTTATTGGTGCAGGTCCCGCCGGTATTTACACCGCCGACATCCTCACCAAGTCTGAAGAGGTCCGCACCGGCGCCGTCGAGGTCGCCATCGACATCTTCGACCGCTACCCCGCCCCCTTCGGCCTGATCCGCTACGGTGTGGCACCGGATCACCCCCGTATCAAGGGCATCATCACCGCGCTGCACAAGGTCTTGGACCGCGGCGACATCCGTTTCTTCGGCAACGTCGAATACGGCAAGGACCTGACCCTCGCCGACCTGCGCGAACACTACGACGCCATCATCTTCGCAACCGGCGCGATTTTTGATGCACCCCTGAACATTAAGGGCATCGACCTGGACGGCTCCTACGGCGCAGCAGACTTCGTCTCCTGGTACGACGGCCACCCCGACTACCCCCGCACCTGGCCGCTCGAAGCTGAGCAGGTTGCAGTGCTCGGTAACGGCAACGTCGCCCTGGACGTCTCCCGCATCCTCTCCAAGCATGCTGACGACCTGCTCGTCACCGAAATCCCCGACAACGTCTACCAGGGCCTGAAGGCTTCTCCCGTGACCGACGTGCACGTCTTCGGTCGCCGCGGCCCCGCACAGATGAAGTTCACCCCGCTCGAGCTGCGCGAACTCGCACACTCCCGCGACGTGGACATCGTCCTGTATGAAGAGGACTTCCAGTTCGACGCTGCTTCCGAAGAAGCAATGGAGAAGAACGCGCAGACCAAGGTCATGATGAAGACCCTGCGCGGCTGGCTGGAAGACCAGAAGACCAATGAGCAGACCGCATCCCGCCGCCTGCACCTGCACTTCCTGCAGTCCCCGCACGAGATCCTCGGCGAAGACGGCAAGGTCGTGGGCCTGCGCATTGAACGCAACAAGCTCGACGGCAACGGCGGTATCATCGGCACCGGCGAGTACGTGGACTACCCCGTACAGGCTGTCTACCGCGCGATCGGCTACTTTGGTTCCGAACTGCCCGAAATCGGTTACGACGACAAGCGCGGCGTCATCACCAACGTTGAGGGTCGCGTCGTGGACGAGAACGGCGAGGTCGTTCCCGGCCTGTACGCATCCGGTTGGATCAAGCGCGGTCCCGTCGGTCTGATCGGCTCCACCAAGTCTGACGCGCTCGAGACCATCACTCACCTGCTCGAGGACCGCGAGAACCTCTACACTGCACCCGAGCCGGAGGCAGAGGCATTCAGCGCCTACCTGGACTCCAAGGGCATCAAGTACACCACCTGGGAAGGCTGGCACCGCCTGGACGACCACGAGAAGGCACTGGGCGCCGCATCCAAGGACGCAGCCGGTGAGCCTCGCGCCCGCGTGAAGGTTGTGGACCGCGACGAGATGATCAACATCTCCCGCGGCAAGTAATCCTTACGTTGAGTACGTAGAGCATAGAAATCGACCCCGTATCGTGAACCGGTGCGGGGTCGATTTTTATCTATATATAAGGAAGCGGGGGAGTAGGGGGCTCTCGGAAAGTGCTCGCCCGGAAGAGTTATCGAAAGAGCGGTTAAAGAAACCCACCCCGCACCATGAGGTCATGCGGGGTGGGTTGGGTAGGTGCCGAAGACACTCGAGGACATACCCTCCGGCTACCCGGACGCGCAGCGAGCCCATGCAGTGACTCCACGTGCGGCGCATCCCTTAACGGGGTCTAGAAAGCTAAAGAAACACCAAGATTAGCTCTCTAAACAAGCGCATAGCCGTACGGTGTGTAGACTATGCACACTTTTTGAGGACGTCTTCAATGCCCAAAATGGCCTTGAGTACGGTTTCAGTTTCAGTACCCAGCTTCTTGCGGGCTTCACCAGAAATGACGGCCTTCACGATGTTCTTGAAGGTCTTCCACTGCTTGAAGGCGTTAACGAGTGCCTTAATAAGCTTGTAAATGGCGATGCCCAGCTGAATGACAAACTTTGCAATACTGACAACGCAGGCAATAACACCAACGGGGGAGAGCGCTGCGTGGGCGCGTCCATCAGACTTACGAACAGCGGCCTTAGCGCTTGCAATCTGACGGCCTGCGTCAGTGCCCTGGACGGTGGTCAGGTTGCCCAGTGCGCTCTCAATGCCGCTATTAACGCGGTTGGAGGATCCAGGCTTCGCATACTTCAAACGGGCAGGTACCTGCTCTAGGCGGCGCAGAATCAGCTTGAGCTGCTGGTCGGCAGTCATTGCCTTCTGCGGGTGCGCCATCTGCTGTGCCTGCGCTGCGGGTGCAGTTGCACAGCCGAGAGCGATGGTTGCGGTGCCTACGCCGAGTGCACGGAATGCCGTGCGGCGATTCATCGTTGCGGACACTGGATCCCCCTTTGGATCTCTATGCGGTTTATCGGTGCTGTAATGTGCGGTGACTTTACGTCTGGGGCTCCGGAAGTGGCCCCGTGCAAGATCCGGAAGTGACCTCACGCCCTCTATAGTACGGTGCTCAAAGAGGGGGCTTCAAGCTATTTCAGGGGGTATTTTCAGCTGGCTTTCATCTCTCCTTGTCAATCGCTAGAGGTTTATCAAATCTTTATATTTCTGAGTCGTCATAATTGCGTAGATATCTGCACTGAGAGAAAAATAAGCGTCTGACAAGCTGGTTTATTGTATTCCCAAGAGTGAATATTTGCATCTATGTGCATTCTGGCCTGTAGTTGCTTTGCGCGGCACATTTTTGAGGGCTCCGGGGAGGCTGGGGTGAACCCCCCCTAAAGAGGTGTTGCCGTGCACTCTCTTGCAGATATTTGCACCCAGGGTAGCGTCTTGCCTGCATGTCCTATATAAGCGTGTAGAAAGTTGTCGAAAATTTTTTGGAGATATTGTGGAGTTTTTTGGCCGCTGCGATGCGCATAAGAGGGGTGTATAAGAGATGTGAAGGTGGGTTTTCGGAATTCTTGCGGGACTGATGCCGGCATCTTCAAAACAAAATTTCGGAGGAGTTTCGGAGGAGTTTGTAGAAAATCTGTAGAAATGGAGGTGGCGAAAAAGTCTTTCTCTGGGCTCCTGTAGGTACCCAAACGTGTCTAAAAACCTTCCAAAAGCCCCTGATTTGGGGTGTTGTGAAGAAATTTTAAAATTTTTTGAAGTTTCTCTGAATCCTCATTGACAAGCTTAAACACATATGTGCCAGGCTATAAATGGTCGAAAATGGGGGTCAAAATCGGGCAAAATCGAACAAAACGGTTTGCGTGCCTCCGCAAACCTGTCATAGACTAGTGGAGGTTCGAACGACGGGATGAAGAAAACGGAACCTGTTCGATCGACTAGGCCCCCATCGTCTAGCGGCCTAGGACGCCGCCCTTTCACGGCGGTAGCACGGGTTCAAATCCCGTTGGGGGTACTTGCAAATCTCACGATTTGCAAAGCCAAGTTAGATGATATAGAGTTTACTTCTGTTGATTCCAACAAGGCCCCGTAGCGCAGTTGGTTAGCGCGCCGCCCTGTCACGGCGGAGGTCGCGGGTTCAAGTCCCGTCGGGGTCGCTCTGGCCGCGTAAGTTCAGATGATTATTCATCCGAAGACGCGGTCATTGCGTATCTAAAAGTAAATACGCAAGGCTCTGTAGCTCAGTTGGTAGAGCGTACGACTGAAAATCGTAAGGTCACCGGATCGACGCCGGTCGGAGCCACGAAATCCGCCTCCAGGCTTCTACAGTGGGGCGGGTTTTGTTTTTAAAAAACTTTGCGGTTGCAGATACTGCAAAACCGTCGAAAAGGCGGCATCTTGGGAATAAAACCCTGAGATGCCGCCTTTTCGTATATAGAATTGTATACAGATTGTATACAGAGGCACCTGCCCTATAGCCACTGCAGAAAGCACCAACGCACCCATGACCGCCCAAAATTCAGCCGCACAAAATTCAACTCACCCGCACCAAGAGGACTCACCTCAGATTCCCTGGGCAAAAAATGCTGCCACTGGTAGCACGCAGGCGGGCGGAATCCGCTTCGAAAACATCACCAAAAGCTACCCGAGCCGAACCGGCGAACCCACCACGGTGCTCCAGAACCTGAACCTGCACATCCCCGCGGGGCAGATTACCGTGTTCGTCGGCCCCTCCGGCTGCGGTAAAACCACTAGTCTGCGCATGATTAACCGCATGGTCGAGCCCAATAGCGGCACCATCACCATTGACGGCGTGAACGTGCACGAAAAGAACCCCTACGAGCTACGCCGCGGTATTGGCTACGTCATGCAGCAGGGCGGGCTCATGCCGCACCGCACCGTCGCGCAGAATATTGCCACCGTACCGCGCCTGCTCGGCGCCTCCCGCAAGGAGGCGCAGGCTCGCGCGCTCGAACTGCTTGAAGTGGTCGGCCTGGATTCTTCGTATGCTAAGCGCTACCCCGCCCAGCTCTCGGGTGGCCAGGTGCAGCGCGTTGGTGTGGCGCGTGCTCTCGCCGCCGATGCGCCCATCCTGCTGATGGACGAACCCTTCTCCGCGGTGGATCCGGTGGTGCGTACCGACCTGCAGCGCGAGCTGCTGCGCCTGCAGGCTCGACTCGCCAAGACGATCGTGTTCGTCACCCACGACATTGATGAGGCGCTCCTGCTGGGAGATCGTATCGCCGTCTTCGCGGAGGGCGGTCGCCTCGCCCAGTTCGGCACTCCCGAAGAGATTCTCTACAGCCCCGCCGATGATTTTGTGCGCTCCTTCGTGAGCCGCTCCGTTGCCGGCCTGCTGGATGAGCAGACGGTGCGCCAGGCGCGTGAACGCCGACTTGCCGCCTCCCGAGAAGCACAGAATGGTGCGGTAGAAGGCGAGAAAAGCGAATGAGTCTTCTAGAAAATAGTGTGATCGCGGCACCACCTCTCACCGCGCATCCCCTAGTGGCATCACCCCTCGCCGCAAGCGACATGCACTGGGAATGGGTCGCCACCAATAGTCAGCGCATCCTCGAGCTGACCCTCAGCCACCTCTACCAGGGCGTCGTGCCCGTCGCGATTGGCGCTCTCGTCGCGCTGCCGGTCGCCTACTACGCGAGCCGTCGCCGTGACCGCGGTTCCGAACGCCGCATCGGTGCGCGAACCCTCATGCACCTCTCCTCGCTGCTGTACACCATCCCCTCGATCGCGCTTTTCGTGCTGATGCCGCTCATTCTGGGCACCTCCATTATTTCCCCGCTGAACGTGCTCGTCGCCCTGAGCGTCTATTCCTTCTCGCTCATGGTGCGCTCCGGTGTGGATGCCTTCGACTCCGTACCCGATAGCGTGCACGAATCTGCACGCGCCCTCGGATACACGCCCCGACAGGCGCTGATGGAGCTCTATCTGCCCCTCGCTACGCCCGTCATTATGGCGGGAATCCGCGTGGCAACCGTGGCAAATATTGCGATGGTGTCCGTGGGTGCCCTCATCGGTGTGCCCTCGCTCGGTACGCTCTTCACCGATGGACTCGCGCGCAATATCCCTTCGGAAATCCTGGCTGGCGTAATCCTTAGCCTGATGCTGGCACTGGTCCTCGACCTGCTTCTTATCCTTCTGACGAGGGCACTTACTCCCTGGCAGGCGGCTACGGTTGCGAACCGCCGCAGCCCCGAAAGGAAGGCATAACCCGTGAACGTCATAGAACGAACCTTCGCCTACCTCATGGACGGTGCCAACTGGCAGGGAAGCGGCGGAATCCTCGTGCGCCTGCTCGAACACCTGAGCGTCACCGCCCTCGCCACCGCCTGCGCGGCACTCATCGTCGTGCCACTTGGCCTCTGGGCTGGACACCACCGATCCTCCGACGGCACTAACCGCCGCCGCAGCAACCTGCTCATGAGCGCCGTAGCCGCCACCCGCGCGCTACCCGCGCTCGGTCTGCTCACCATCCTGGCGCTCTGGCTGGGCGTCTCAACCCTGCCCGCCCTCATCGTGCTCATTATTATTGCGGCGGCACCTCTGCTCGCAGGAGTTCTTGAAGGCCTCGCCGCTGTGCCGGAAGACCTCGTGGACGCAGCCCGCGCCCAAGGCCTGACCGAATGGCAGATTCTGATCCGCCTCGAAATCCCGCTCGCCGCCAACATGATGCTCGGCGGGCTCCGCTCCGCACTCGTGCAGGTCATCGCAACCGCGACCATCGTCGCCTACCTGAGCAGCGGAACCCTCGGCAGGTACCTCTTCGACGGGCTCGCCGTGCGAGATTACCCGCGCATGCTCGTCGCAACCCTGCTCGTGGCGCTTCTCGCCTTCGCCGTGGACGCGCTCATGGGCCTCGTGCAGCGTGCGCTCACCCCCGCGGGGCTCACCATCAACCGGAAGAAGGCATGAACCCAATGAATCAGATGCCTCAAACCTTTACGCGCCGTACCGTATCTCGTCGCACTGCCCTAGCCGCCGCCGGAGCGCTCGGTATGGCAGGTATTCTCAGCGCCTGCGGGCTCAGCGGTGACAAAGTTTTCAGCGGCGAACACGAAGGAATCATCGTCGGCTCAGCGGCCTTCGCCGAATCCCAAATCCTCGCCGAAATCTACGCCGGAGCCCTCGCCCGAGCGGGATTCAACGCCCGCACCCAGCTGAGCATCGGCGCCCGCGAGGCGTACCTGGGGGCACTCGCCTCCGGTGCGGTGGACGTTATCCCGGACTACTCCGGAAACCTGCTGCTATACCTGGACCCGAAGGCTACAGCTAACACTGCGCAGGAGATTCTGCAGGAGCTACCCGCCGCCCTCGGCACCCTCACCACGGGTGGCTCCGGGGCTGAAATCCGCGCCCTCAACGCCTCCGAGGCGGAGGATAAGGATTCGCTCGTCGTTACCGCGCAGACTGCCCAGAAGTACGGCCTGCGAAGCCTTGAAGACCTCGCCTCCCGCTGTACGAATCTGAAGCTCGGTGCCGCCCCGGAGTTTGCCGAGCGCGCCTACGGTATCCCGGGTCTGAAAGAGAAGTACGGATGCGTCCCCGCCGAGTTTGTGTCCCTCTCGGATGGCGGCGGCGCGCTGACCGTCAAGGCCCTGCTGGATGACACCGTGCAGGTGGTTGACCTCTACTCGACCACCCCCGCAATTGAGCAGAATCAGCTGGTGGTGCTGGAGGATCCGAAGAACATGATTCTGGCTCAGCAAGTGCTGCCCATTATCAATACGTCGCGAGTTCCCGACTCCGCGGCGGAGGTTCTGAACCGCGTCTCGGCGAAGCTCACTACCGCCGATTTGCGCACTTTGAATGACCGTGTTTCGGGTACCTCTAAGCAGGAGCCCGCGCAGGCGGCGGCTGCCTGGCTGAACGAGCACGGCTTCTAAAAATCTGCCTGATATTCCACATAAATTCCTCTATAGGAATGTCTATAAACAAAACCGACCTGGGAATATTCTAAAAATAGAATATTGCCAGGTCGGTTTATATTGCCCATCTCCCACACGTTAGGGGAGGGGCATGTAGTAGCTTTTAGCCCTCAATCAGCAGCGCCAGAGCCTCGTAGGGGCGCAGGCTCAGCGTCACCGTCTCAGCCGAATCAGATACAGCAGAATCCGCCGCAGCAGAATCGACCGCAGAATTCTTGTAATTACACACCAGCACGCGACCGGAACGAACGAACTCGGCCGGAACCTCAATCTCGGTCGGCTCACCGTAGAAGTTCGTCAGCACCAGCATGCGCTGTGCCGGGCTACCGTTCTCAGCACTAGTCTCAGCGGGCAGCTCACGCAGGTACGCAAACACCCGCTCGTGATCCAACGCGTAGGGTGCGTACGAACCCGCAGAGATGACCGGGTACTGCTTACGCAGGGCAATCAGGTTGCGGTAGTACGGCAGAATCACGCCGTCGCGTTCCTCATCCTCCACCGAAATACCGGCACCGGTCGCCGCATCACGCACCGGGGCGGGAGCCAGCCACGGCGACGTGGAACCAAAACCGGCAGTCGCTGGATCCGCGGTCCACTGCATCGGCACACGCGAATTATCGCGAGCCTTCGACGCCACAATCTCCAGTGCCTGCTGCTCGCTCAGACCACGCTCACGCAGCATCGCGTAGGCGTTGTGCGCCTCCACATCCACGTACTGCTCGATCGAGGAGTAGACCGGGTCAATCATGCCGATTTCCTCGCCCTGGTACACGTACGGGGTGCCGCGCAGCAGGTGAATCACGGTCGCCAACATGGTTGCCGACTCGGCACGGTAACGCTCAACGTCACCAAAACGGTTCAGTGCGCGCGGTTGGTCGTGGTTATTCCAGAACAGTGCGTTCCAGCCGCCGCCGGCCTGCATACCCAGTGCCCAATCGTTCAGGATCTGCTTCAACTCGGCAAAACGGAACGGCACCTTCGACCACTTCTCGCCGTTCTCGTAGTCCACCTTCAGGTGGTGGAAGCTGAACACCATGTCCAGCTCGTGGTTTGCCGGGTTGGAGTAGCCCACGCAGTTTTCGATGCTGGTCGAGGACATTTCGCCCACGGTCACGGTGTCATCATGCTGACCGAATGAGGCGCGGTTCAGCTGCTGAATGCGGGTGTGCACAATTGGGGTGTCGGTGTATTGTGCCTTGTCCACGGTGCCTTCGGGGGCGTCGAGTAGCTCTTCACCCTTACCGATGACGTTAATGACGTCGAAGCGGAAACCGCGCACACCCTTCTCGTACCAGAAGTTCACGACCTTAAACAGTTCGTCGCGCACAACAGGGTTGTACCAGTTCACGTCAGCCTGGGTGCGGTCGTACAGGTGCATATAGAACAGGGGAGTGCCGTGCTCGTCCGTATACTCGCCAAAGCGGGACCAGCAGGAGCCACCGAACTTCGACTCCCAGTTGGTCGGTTCGCGCAGCTGACCATCCTCGGTGTATTTGCCGGGGCGAATGTAGAAGTAATCCCAGTACTCGCGCTCACCGGCGAGCGCACGCTGGAACCACTCGTGCTCGGTCGAAACATGGTTGAGCACCATGTCGAACATGACGCCCACACCGTGCTCGGCGAGGGCAGCAATCATCTCTTCGACGTCCTCCATGGTGCCCAGGTCGGGGTTGATGGCGTAGTAGTCGGAGATGTCGTAGCCGTTGTCGTTCTGCGGGGAGGCGAAGAACGGGTTGAACCACACCATGTCCACGCCCAGGGAAGCAATGTAGGGCACCTTCTCGATGACGCCGCGCAGGTCGCCGTAGGCGCCACCCGCCGAGGAGTAGAAGGACTTGGGGTACACCTGGTAGATGACGGAGGACGCGAAATCCTTGCCGCCTGCCGGGGTGGTTGCCGGGCTGGTTGCCGGCGTGAGGGTGAGCGATGCGGTGGGTGCCTGTGTCATGGAAACCTTCTGAAACGTAAGCAGGGTTCAGCGTATATAAATCAGTGCGTTGGAAACGAACCGCGCCGGTGCTACATGTGGTGCTACGTATGCACAGCGAGGCCCGTACGCGGCAGGCACGGCAGCCCGCCGCCTCCCGGCACGTTCGCCGACTGAATATCGCCGCCCGCAACCTGGGCTCATTCCAGATTAGGGGGCATAATGGGGTGATGTCCCCCATCTACCCCAAAGGGGGCAATTCTGCCGCAGATCCGGCACAACCCCCGTGGCCTCAACACTCCCACCGATAGGCGGTTGCAGGCTCGTGCGCGTTTCGATGCATGAAACCAAAGTGACCCTGAGCTGAAGAGCGTTGGACGCCGCGCGTAAAATCAGTACTTGCATCACTACGGAAGGTAAAACAATGCCAGAACTGCGTTCACGTACTTCAACTCACGGCCGTAACATGGCTGGTGCCCGCGCCCTGTGGCGTGCCACCGGCATGGGCGATGACGACTTCGGCAAGCCCATTATTGCTATCGCGAACTCCTTCACCCAGTTCGTGCCCGGCCACGTGCATCTGAAGGACATGGGTGAGCTGGTCGCCGGCGCGATTCGTGAGGCTGGCGGCGTCGCCAAGGAATTTAACACTATCGCTGTTGATGACGGTATTGCGATGGGCCACGACGGTATGCTCTACTCGCTGCCTTCCCGCGATCTGATCGCTGACTCGGTCGAGTACATGGTCAACGCGCACCGTGCCGACGCGCTGGTCTGCATCTCTAACTGTGACAAGATCACCCCCGGTATGCTTCTGGCGGCTATGCGCCTGAACATCCCCACCATCTTTGTCTCTGGCGGCCCCATGGAGTCCGGCGAGGGCATTGAGGGCATTGTTGAGCACCGCCTCGACCTGATTGATGCCATGGTGATGGCTGTTGACGATAGCGTCAGTGACGCTGCGCTCGCTCAGGTTGAGAAGAATGCGTGCCCGACCTGCGGTTCGTGTGCGGGTATGTTCACCGCGAACTCCATGAACTGCCTGAATGAGGCGATTGGTCTGGCGCTGCCCGGTAACGGCACCACCCTGGCTACTCAGGTTGCTCGTAAGGAGCTGTTCCTGGATGCTGGCCGCCGCATCGTTGAGCTGGCTAAGCGCTACTACGAGCAGGATGACGAGTCGGTTCTGCCCCGCTCCATTGCGACCAAGGAGGCGTTCGAGAACGCTATGGCGCTGGATGTGGCGATGGGCGGTTCGACCAACACCGTGCTGCACACCCTGGCGATTGCGCACGAGGCGGGCGCTGACTTCACCCTGAAGGATATTGACCGCATTTCGCGTCAGGTTCCCTGCCTGGCGAAGGTTGCCCCGAACTCCACCAAGTACCACATTGAGCACGTGCACCGTGCCGGTGGTATTCCCGCACTGCTGGGTGAGCTGAACCGTGCCGGCCTGCTGCACAAGAACGTTCATTCTGTTCACGCTGATTCGCTGGACGAATGGCTGGACGAGTGGGATATCCGCGGCGGCAAGGCGAGCGAGAAGGCGAAGGATCTGTTCCTCGCAGCTCCCGGCGGCGTGCGCACCACCCACGCGTTCTCCACCGCGAACAAGTACGAGTCCCACGAGACTGACGCTGAGAACGGCTGCATCCGCGCCGTGGAGCACGCGTACACCAAGGACGGCGGCCTGGCGGTCCTGTACGGCAACATCGCCCAGGACGGCGCAATCATCAAGTCCGCTGGTATTGATGAGGAGCTGTTCCACTTCAAGGGTCGCGCTTTCGTGGTTGAGTCGCAGGACGAGGCTGTGTACGAGATCCTGTCGAAGAACGTGAAGGAAGGCGACGTTGTCGTCATCCAGTACGAGGGCCCGAAGGGCGGCCCGGGTATGCAGGAGATGCTGTACCCGACCTCTTACCTGAAGGGCCTGGGCCTGGGCAAGAAGTGCGCACTGATTACTGACGGTCGTTTCTCGGGTGGTACCTCTGGTATTTCGATTGGTCACGTCTCCCCGGAGGCGGCTGCTGGCGGCGCTATCGGCCTGGTGCAGACCGGCGACGAGATTGAGATTGACGTGAACAACCGCATCCTGCGTGTGAACGTTTCGGATGAGGAGCTGGCTGCTCGCCGCGAGGCGAAGGGCGCCGCACCGTGGCGTCCGACCAAGCCGCGTGAGCGTCACGTATCGAACGCCTTGAAGGTGTACGGCATGTTGGCTGCTTCGGCTGATAAGGGTGGCGTGCGCATCCTGCCTGAGGACGCATAAACCCCTCACGTATCGTGTGAGAATTTAATATTCTTGCCCCTAAGGGTCGGTGCTCTGTTCTGCAGTTTTTCTGCGGGGCGGGGTGCCGACCTTTTTAACGTTTTTGAGAGTCCGGTGCGGCGTATTGCCTTGTCAAGGCTATTGCAGTAGGGTGTAGGAGGGTACTTAGGTACCCGATTCACCGACTCAGCACAACCACTCAAACACAACGCAATTCGCAACCCTCACGAGGACGTATTCATGGTTACCCTGCCCGCACGCGCACAGCGTGCCTTTACTTGCCGTACCCTGGCGGCTCTTGCCTGCATCGGTGCGCTCGCTTTGAGCTCTTGCTCTGCCCAGCCGCAGGCTGATGAGTCTGAAACCGCCCCGATGAAGGTGGCGACTTCTTCCGCGCCCGTGGACGCTAAGACCCTGTTCACCGCGGCGGATGGCTCCTGGAAACCGAATACCGTGCAGATTGCTGCCGGCTTGGATTCCCCTGCAACCTACGATTCGGTGGCAACCCCCACGAATGAGCCGAGCACTGACGCCGAGTACGAGGCGGCATACGCCACGGCGAGCGGCTCCGTGAGCACTATCGATCCTGGTACTCGCTGTGGCGTGACGAGTCTGCTGGGTGGTTCCGCCGGTATTTACGTGTATGACGGTTCGGATTGCGCGAAGGCTCAGGAGGCGGTGCGCCTCTTCAACAGCCGCAAGAACCAGGACGGTTCGGCGAGCGTTGAGTGGTACCAGTGCGCTACGAAGGTGCAGGGCCGCGACTACATTACGGGTGCCTGCTTCACGCAGGGTGGTAGCGTTGAGAAGCCGCGCCTGGCGCTGATTCCGGCACAGACCCGCATGCTGTCGGGTACGCTGACTTTCGCTGAAGCGTACGGTGGCGGCACTTTCGGTCAGGGTGATTCTGCGAAGACTGTTGAGGCGCTGCGTTTCACCAGCCCGGACTCTAAGGTCGCGTGTTCGGTGACCCCGTCAGGTGTGGACTGCCAGGCGCTGGTGGGCGTGACCCTGGAGGGCTGGGATGCCGCATCCGGTAAGGCACAGCAGCGCGTGCACATGGTGCAGGGCCAGGCGCCCGAGGTGAGCCTGGTCGGTCAGACCGCCACCCCGGAGCCGGTGAATACTGAGGGTATTGTTGCCCTGTCTACCGGTCAGGTGGTGACTGCGTACGGTTACACCTGTAAGTCGGTGAATACCGGTAAGGTGCATTGCGTGAGCGCGACGAATGGTTTCACACTTGATTCGATGGAGGTCGGCCTAGAGCGCCGATAAGCCGAGAGCGCCGCTAGTAGCCGCGCTCGCCTCCAAGGCTGGTATGCCTCCATGGCTGACATACGAAGGTGCCCGGCACCCCTCACTTAGGGGGTGCCGGGCACCTTCGGTATTTAACGTTGCTTAGCGGAAGTTGACGATGCGAACGTCCAGCTCGGAGGAGAGCAGCGGCTCCCATGCGGCGACAGCCTTCTGGAAGTGTTCGGTGCCCATGTGCTTTTCGAGCAGTTCCTGGGATTCCCAACGCTCGATGAATGCGAAGTCGGTGTCGGAGACGGCACCGAAGTCGTAGCTGACGTTGCCTTCGTCCTGGCGGCTTGCGGTCACGAGCGGTTCGATGGTCTTGAGGAATTCTTCGACGTGCTCGGGCTTGACGGATACTCCGGCGTAAACACCAATCATGGGGCTCTCCTTATCGGGTGGTGCGGCGGTTGCCGCGTCGTATATGACTCTTTTACCGTACACCTTTCCCCACGCCTCGGTGAGGTATGCGCGGGGGTTTCTCGCGCTGTGTTCTGTGCTGGGTTTTGTGTTGTGCCGGTGCGTGAGAGGAGTTGCGGTTATTCCATTCGCTAACTGTAAAAAAGGTGTTTTATATTTGCGTGCCCCTTTCTTTTCGACCTATAAAAGAATGAGGACGATATACCGTATGAATGGAAGGAGACGCGGTATGGCACACATGGGGGGTGACACTCATGGGATTTTCACCGGCGCATATCAAACGATGCACCCTGACCTGGGAGGCGCCCGACTATAGCGCCTCGTACCCTGCCGGGTACACGGATCAGGGCGTTGCTGTGATTGCGGTGGCTCAGGAGCATCGTAAGGCGCAGGGTTTTTGTTATTCGGCATTGTCGACGGTGGTTTTTATTTCTAAGCAGGACGGCACCCGCACTGTGGTGAATGAGGAGCCGATGCTTTTCACTCACGTTCATTCCCTGATGGAGTGCTGTGATGAGGTGCATCCGCGTCTGCTGGGTCGTGCCGTGCTTTCTGCGTGGGATGTGGTTCCTGAGCAGTACCGTCAGAACCTGGTGACGATTGCTGCTGACCGTAAGAATTTGAAGCATCTTTTCCGTGATTGCGACCAGTTGAAGGGGATTATGGAGTACCGCGCCTTTGAGAAGGTGCTGGACCCGTACGATAACCATTCTTTGGGTGAAGTGCATGTGAAGCTTGCTGGCACGCCCGCGTATGAGCGGATGCAGGCTGAGGTGTGTGCGGCACGTACCGCCGTGGATGAGATGGTGGAGGAGGCACTGACCCCTCGACCGCTGGATCAGCTGCAGGACTATAGCGTTTTCACGGATTGTTCGTTCCGTTCGACTCACAATAAGAAGTATCAGCGTGGCGGCCGTATGGGTATCGCCGGCGTGAGTGAGGACGGCTTCTATTTTCATGCCCACTATGATGGCGTGAATATTATGACCGGTGAGCTGTCTGCGATGTTGGCGGCTTATACGGTGTTCCATAGCGGTTCGCGCCGCCTGATTATTCATACGGATTCTTTGGGTGCGTTGACGTTTGTGTTGCGTTTGGCGCATAGCCGTTGGGCTTTTGAGGCGTGGGTTTCTGAGGGTATTCAGGATGAGCGCGTGGTGGCTCAGATGCGTGCTTTGACGGAGGCTATCCGCGAGAAGCGTGTGCTGGTGAAGCATGTTCCGGGTCATACGGGCCACGGTTTGCAGGAGAGTAGCGACTCTGTGTCGAAGATGCATCGCCATTTTCCGGGGCAGATTGTGGATAAGCGTCACCAGAGCGAGTTTAATCAGCGTTGCGAGTCGATTATTACTGCTTTGTCGGGTTGTGCGAAGGCTGTTCGCCTGCTTGCGCCGGAGTGGTTGCAGATTAAACCTTCTTCAATCCACACGGGAAACCGTTTATGGCGCTAAACTAGTCCAGGGTAGAAATGAACGCGCGATACATTCGCCGCATACGAAAGTATGCAATGTCGGAGGTGTCGCGTGTTTCTTTTTGCCCTTTTGCCTTTTCTGCATGCGCTTTTACGAGGCTCACCTGTAGCGCTGCTCTAGCTTGTAGCCCCGCGCATCCTGCAATGGTGCGCGGGAAAAGAATGCGAGGGAAACGAAAGCTCCCCCTGAGCGTCGATTCAATCGAGCTCAGAGGGAGCTTTTAGGTTATTTACCAGCGTGGGTAAACATAATCTTCACAATCGCGAGAACAATAACGGCGAAGGTGAGCCACACAGCGCTTCGGAAGGTACGCCAGCAGAGCGGTTCGCCGCGGTAGCGAGCAATCGCGAAGTTGAGGCTAAAAATACGCCACACCACGGTCGCAAGACAGAGGAGAATAGTGTAGTCAAAAATGATCTCGTAGGTGGCGCCGGGCGGTAGGATTGCCGCCAGAATCAGCAACAGCACGGGGTATACGGTCGTACCCAGAATCGGGCTTGCGTTGCCCAGCGCGTGCTTGACGAATTCTCGCGGCGGGGTGCCGCCGTGCAGTACCCGGTACTCCTGCATTTCTGCGATGACGTGGGCAATGTAGGTGGTCAGACCGGTACCCGTAATGTAGAGAATCGCGGTGCCGTCAAAGATAGCGTTCGCGTCGTAGACGCTCAGCAGAGCCGCCAGCACCAAGAAATTACCGTAGGTGTACGCGGAGATGCGGTGGGCTACATCGTGTGCATCGAGTTCAGCGAATTTGCGCCGTGCTTTACGAATTAGAAGGGGCAACCGATAGTCCTTTGGCGAGTGCGGGGATGAAAACTCAGACCCTGCGAGTGTGCGAAAAATAGTTTAGAGGAGCGATGACCACAGTCGGCAGAGGTTCTCCGTCATCTTGATGCGGCGCGGGCGCTCCGCCCACTGGGTGTACAGCAGCTCGGTGCAGACCTGCTCGTATTCGGCGCATACTTCATCCAGCATCGCCACCATTTTGCGGTCAATGACGAACGTTGACACTTCCATGTTCAGCGAGAAGGAACGCGGGTCCATATTGGACGAGCCAATGAACGCGATTTCGTCGTCGACCATCATGAACTTGGAGTGCAGCACGGTCGGGCTGGGGTACTGCAGAATACGCACACCCGCCTGCAACAGCTGCTCGTAGTAGGAACGCTGCGCCATGTTCGGCAGGAACTGGTCGCCCTTCTCGCACACAATCACGGTGGTTTCAATACCGGAGTATGCGGCGTTCGTGAGTGCCTGCAGTAGGGTCTCTTCGGGTACGAAGTAGGGTGAGCAGATGGTGATACGCCGCTCGGCGTTGTAGATCAGGTAGTTAATGAGGCGCAGGTTGTTTTCGGTTTCAAAACCGGGGCCGGAGGGCACAACCTGGGCGCGCATCCCATCCTTGTAGTAGGGGATATTGGTGTTAATTTCTGCCAGGATCAGCTGGTTCGTTTCGGAGTACCAGTCGGAGACGAAAACGGCGTTGAGCTCTTCAACGATGGGGCCGGTGCAGGAGAAGGTCAGGTCCTTCCACTCCAAGCCCTTCTTAATGTTTTCGGGCATGTCGTAGGAGCGGTGAATAGCGTTCTGCGAACCGGAGAACGCGACGCGTCCGTCCACGACGAGGACCTTGCGGTGGTTACGCAGGTCGGGTCGCTGCCACTTGAGTTTCCACGGTTTGAGCGGCAGCATGAGGCGCCACTGCATACCCGAGTCGTTGAGCATTTTCACGAGTTTCTTATAGGACGGGTATTTGCAGGAGCCGATGTGGTCGAGGAGTACGCGCACCTGTACACCGCGTTCGTGGGCTGCGAAGAGGGCGTCCCAGAGGACTGCGCTCGCCTCGTCGTAGGCGGTGATGTAGAACTCGAAGTGCACGTATTTGGTGGCGCGGTCGACTTCTTCCGCCATGGCGACCATTGCCTCGTGGTTGTCGGTGTGGAGGGTGAATTGGTTGCCGCCGACCAGGGGGAGTGAGCCCAGGGTGTAGTTGAGCTGGCTGGCTGCCTTTGCGGGGTCGGAGAGGTCGTCGGTGCGGGTGAGGAAGGGCTTGTTCTCGCTGACTTCGCGGATCAAGTCGTTCATGGCGTGTTGGCGTGCGCGGCGGTAGGCGGGCAGGCGCGAGGAGCCGAAGACGAGGAATGCGATGAACCCTACGAAGGGGATGAAGAAGATGGCCATGAGCCAGCCCAGGGCAACCACGGGTTTGCGGTTGTAGGGGAGCCAACAGAGGGCTGCGAGTCGGATGAGGATATCGGCTATGCCGAGTGCGAGGCGTAGCCAGTCGGGCAGGAAGTCGAGGTAGGCGGGGGCAAACAAGTTCATCCCTCTATTATGCCGGTATTTCGTGTGGGGCGGGGGGGGGGG